>JAZFUU010000108.1:0-23257 GCA_036447375.1 Myxococcota bacterium | reverse complement strand
CTGCTCGGCGCGGAGCCGAAGTACCTGGGCTTCGTCGGCAGCGCGGGCCGGGCCCAACCCAACCAGTGCCAGCACCAGGGCGCTCCAGACCCCGACGCGCTTCGACATTCTTCGAGGGCGGGTGCGGAGTGTGGTGTGTGTCATGACCGGGGTCGTCCCGTCACCGCCAGTCCCGCCAGGCCGAGGCCGAGCATCAGGGCGGTTCCCGGCTCCGGAATCGCCGTGAAGCCCGCGCCTACTTGAAACCGGGGCAGTACGAAGATGGAGTTCAGGGGCTCTTGCAACGGGCCGCCGATGAACAACCGCACGTCGAAGGCATCGGCTTCGAACCCGATGGGAAGCGACGCGAGGTCCACGGCGGGATAGAAGAACGTCTCGTTTCCAACGCTGGCTTCGATAATGACCCAGGGGTCCGCGCCGGGGTCGAGGTTGCGATTGGGGAGGATCAGGCCGAGATCGATGCCGCGGTAGTCGATGTTGTTCCCGCTGTCATCGTCGAAGTTGTCCTCCAAGCCGACGAAGAGGTAATACGTGTTGCCGATCAGGTCGCGGGCCGGCTCAGCGCCCGGGGATCCGGTGATGTTGCGGATGGTCCACTCCTGCGTGGCGACGTTGGGACCCTCGTCCGAGGGGAGGAACGGGTCCAGGTCCGTCGCCGGATTGAAGACGATCATCTCTGAGAGGGTCCCGACCGAGGGAAACAGTTCTGCGGCCTGCAGGATCGGAATACCGAGAATCGCGCTGGCGTCGGTGGCGTCGTTTTCCGTGAGCCCGAACCCGTTGATGCCCGAAAAGGTCACGCATTCGATTTCGATCGTGCAGTCGGTCGGCAGGCCCGCGGCCGGACCGGCGCCGAGGAGGCCCGCGGCCAGGATCCACGCGCTGGCCCCGAACCGGAAACGGCGCCCGCGGCGGTCGATCCGCCGGATTGCTTGCTTTTGCATCGAACAACTCCCCGCTGGGCGGATTCGGTTCCCGAAGGCCGGGTTCACCGAGGCCGTCCCAACACTGTGAGTAAGTGGCTGAAGGATCTCGAAAGTATCTGGATTACTTGTGCTCTGATGCGTGGTTTCGCCGCGGTGCGGTGGCACTGCAGACTTCCGCGTCCATTGGAATCGGTGCCCGGCCCGCCGCCGCATCGCCTGGGCGAGCGACGGGGACCAACCCATCAACGCACCACGATCCGTGCCGGACGGCGAAAGGTCCGGCGCACCTCACCGCTGACGAGGTCGCGTGCGGGTCCGAGTGCGCCACGGGCATCGAGCCAGGCCAAGAGGCCACGGAGATCGTCGTCGGCGGTGCGTGCGCAACCCAGGGACACGGGCTTGCCCAACAGCTTCGGGTCTGCGCCTCCGTGGAGGGCGACGCCGCCGCGCCCGAAGGGAATTTTTGCGATGCCCATGGGGCCGTGGATGGACGCGGGCACCCGGCGCGCACCGGCGGCGCGAGCTGCGGGGCCGGGCCTCCACTCGGGTCGGTCGTAGACGCCGTAAACGGGGAAGGTGCCGGCGGGTGTCGGATGAGCGGGCGAGCCCAGGACCACGGGAATCTGCGGTCCTTTCAGCGCGTCGCGAAGATCGAGGGAGGTCAGCTCGAACGTGGTTCGATCGATCTCGAGCAGGATCCCCGGATCGGGTCCGCTGCCTACGAGCAGAGGCAGAGCGAGCAATAATGCCATGTTCTGATGCACTGAGTATTCACCACCCGAAAGTGAGTGACCCTGGAGAGCCGAAGGTTGCGCGGAGTTGCGTGGTCGCGAAAGTGACAGAGGATGCCGAATCGTGGAGAGTCCAGCATACCCGGGGGCTCTGATGTGGAGTTGCGCGGGGGTGTCAGTCGGTCGTGGGACCGGAGCGCGACAGATCCCAGGCGGTTGCCGCCCAGAAAGAAACCGCCGGGCAACAAGACGCTCGCGCCCAGCAGGCAGCGAGAGGCGACAAGCGCCGTTCGAGCAGCGAAGGTTCGACCGGATCCGGCTTCGGGGCACTCACCCCGGCGATTCTATCCCAGGATTTCAGGGGGCCGTGTGTTCGAGAATCTGGGAGACGAACACGCTCTCTTCGTCGCGTCGGTCCTCTGCCAGGACCGGAAGGATGTCGACCAGTCGGTGAAGCTGCTCCACCGCGTCGTCCGTCAGATCGTGGAATCGGAGCAGCAACCCCTGATCGCCGTCGTCTCGGTCGACCCGCGCCTGCACCATGAGAGGCCTCTCCTGGGCGCGGAGATGGATCGAGATCTTGATCTCGTCTCCCAGGTCGAGCAGAGGGTTGGCGTCGATGCGCATTCCGCCCATGGAGATATCTCGGCCGAGCAGAATCCGGGTCGCCTCATCCGCCATGGCCACGAGGTGCCGGTGGAGAGTCCATCGCGGACCGCCACGCCGCTGTTCCCGTGCTTCCCCGGCGACTTCCTCGAGCGGTTCGCGAGCGCGCGCTTCGACGTTCGCGTCTCGCACCACCGGCGCCGAAGCGAAGGGCATCGGCAGATCGGTATCGGCCGGGGTCGCGGAGGGGACGCTGGAGGTGACCTCCACCGGCGTTTCCGTCTCGGGTGGCTCTTGAGTCTCGGCGGCGGCGGTGACGGGCGGCTTTTCTTCCTCCGTGATCGGCGGCGGAATCTTTGCCCAGCGCTCTCGGATCGGCCCCGGCAGTACGGCGGGACCGTCGGAGTGTCTTTGGACCGCGATTCGGAGCGGAGCGCGGACCTTTGGGCTCAGATCCCGAAATGCGACGAACAGGTCAAAACGCGACTCGTTGCCCGCGTTCATGCTGCGGGCGCGGATGACCTCGCTTTTCAGGGTAAGCGGCGAAGCGTCTGTAAGGTCGCGCGGAATGCGAAGGGCGATCCGCGTATGGATCGAAAGTGGCTGTTCTACGATCAGGCGGCAGCCTGACTCGGACAGTTGCACCATCGTCGCAGGGTGGCGGCGCAGGCCGATCCGATAGTGAACCGGATATCCCACGAATACGCGGTCTCTTCGGCGCTTTTCGGGCCCGCGATAGAGCGCGTGGAGAATCAGCAGTCGAAAAGCGGTGGGGTCGACGGGCCGGCGCACGACCATGTCGATGCCCGCTCGTTTCACCATGTTCCGCAGCGTGTGCGAGTCCGCGTCGAGTATCGCGATCCACGTGCGCGCTCGCAGCACCCGTGTGTCGGCGAGATGGAGAACGCGCCTGGCGGTGGCGACCACGAGATCCCAGCTCGCCTCCATGTCTTCGGGCGTGGGCGCCCCGTGGCACTCGTCGAAGGCGATACCCATGTCGCCGAGCAGCGCGCGCACGTCTCCGAGCTCGTCGTCGTGCACGAGCAGAACTTTCCGGGGATTCTCGACGAAATCCATGCGGTTCTTCTTTCGCCGGGCGCACACAGGCCCGCGACATCTTTGATCGGTCGGGCTCTGCCGAGGCTGTAGTATTCTGTTCGGGTGGCAGGGGCTGTGTTCTAGCGAAGCCAGGATCACTCGAACGATTCATATAATCGAAATGAATTCAGGTAGTTGAAGAGAATTGTGGAGGTGAGACATCAGCCCATGGGACGCGTCGCGATCGTGATCGGGGTCGGAGCCCGCGCGGGGCTCGGAGCCGCCCTGTGCCGCCGCTTCAGCGAAGAAGGTCTGCACGTGTTCCTCGCCGGTCGTACGCAGGTGCGGGTCGAGGCGGCGGCTGCCGAGATCGAGGCGGCCGGGGGGCGGGCGACAGCGGTGGTCGCCGACACGACGATTGCCGCCGATGTCGTGAGACTTTTCGATACCGCGGAAAAGAGCGAAGGTTCGCCGGAGCTCGTCGTGTACAACGCCGGCAACAACCGCTTCAAGCCGCTGCTCGAAATGGACGACGCGTTCTTCGAAGACGTGTGGCGTCTGTGTTGCTTCGGTGGATTCCTGGTCGGCCGCGAGGCCGCCCGTCGCATGCTTTCGAGCGGCGGCGGCTCGCTGCTGTTTACCGGCGCCACGGCCTCGGTTCGTTCGCGGCCCCCCTTCACCGCTTTCGCGTCGGCGAAGGCCGGGCTCCGCGCCATCGCCCACGGCATGGCCCGTGAGTTCGGGCCCCAGGGTCTTCACGTCGGTCACGTCATCATCGACGGCATGATCGATGGCGACCAGCTGAACCAGCGTTTCCCCCAGTTCAAGGAGCAGAAGGGGGAGGACGGGATGCTGCGCGTCGACGCGATCGCCGCGGCCTTCTGGAGTCTCCACGTCCAGCAACGAAGCGCCTGGACCCTCGAGTTGGACCTTCGCCCTTTCAGCGAGCAGTTCTAGCTCCTCGGAAACCCAGCGATGCAGGAGCTCCCCATGCGAAAGATACGCTTTGAATCCCAAGGCGCCGTCGCCGTCATCACGATCGATCGTGCGGAGGTGCGCAACGCCGTCGACGGACCCACGGCGGCGGAGCTGGCGGATGCCTTCCGACGTTTCGACGCCGACGACGACCTCGCCGTCGCGGTGCTGACCGGCGCCGGAGGCGTGTTCTGCGCAGGAGCCGATCTCAAGGGAATCGGCGAGGGACGGGGCAACCGCGTTGCTCTGGATGGAGACGGTCCGATGGGCCCCACGCGGATGCTGCTCTCCAAACCCACCCTGGCCGCGGTCGAGGGGTACGCCGTGGCCGGCGGCCTCGAGCTCGCTCTCTGGTGCGATCTGCGAGTCGCGGCGCGGGACGCGGTTTTCGGGGTCTACTGCCGGCGATGGGGCGTGCCGCTGGTCGATGGCGGTACGGTCCGCCTGTCGCGATTGCTGGGGCACAGCCACGCCCTCGATCTGATTCTGACCGGGCGCGGCGTCTGCGGCGACGAAGCGCGTTGGATGGGCCTGGCCAACCGCCTGGTCGAGCCCGGCACAGCGCTCTCGGAGGCGATCGCCCTCGCGAATGATCTCGTCGGGTTTCCCCAGCGTTGTCTGCGCAGCGATCGCCTTTCCTCGTATCGGCAGTGGGAGCTGTCGAATGACGACGCGCTTCGCGAAGAGTCGCGTCTCGGTCTCGAGGTGATTCGAAGCGGCGAAACCGAGGCCGGTGCGCGTCGGTTCGCCAAGGGGGCCGGACGCCACGGCTCATTCGATTGACGCTCTGGGGCTCCCTTCAAGACTCTCTTCCAATAAGGAATCAAGGCGGGGGGTCCGGCCGCGAATAGAAGCGCCACTCCTTCGACATGATCAGTCGAGCTCCGCGGCCGTAGCGGAGGTAGGACCAGGCCCAGGTCAGCACGACAAACAGCCGGTTCTTGAAGCCGACCAGGTAATAGATGTGCACCAGCAGCCAGGCCATCCACGCGAACCATCCGCCGAAGCGCACGCGGCCGATCTCGCAGATCGCTTTGCGGCGACCGATCGTCGCCATCTGGCCCCGGTCGACGTATCGAAACGATTCTCGGGGTTTGCCGCGGAGGTCTCGCCGGACCGCGCGAGCGAAGAACCGCCCCTGCTGCATCGCCACCGGCGCGTGGCCGGGAAGCGGCGGTCGGCCGGAGTCTGGCCGGAAGTGGGCCTGGTCGCCTGCGACGAAGACCTCGGGATGGCCCGGTAGGCTCAGATCGGCCGACACGATCACGCGTCCCTGCGCGTCGAGGGGAACACCCAGGGTCCGGTTCAACGCCGAGGGCTCGACACCGGCCGCCCACAACGCGGTGGATGTTTCGATCCGTTCTCGTCCCACCTCGACACACGTCGCGTCGATCCGGGTCACTGGACTCGCCGTCCACACCTGGACTCCCAGGCCTTCGAGGTCGCGGGTCGCGCGACTGGCCTGGCTCTCGCGGAAGGACGGGAGGATGCGTGGCCCGGCTTCGACCAGGATCACCCGCGTGAGCTTGGGATCGATGTTGCGAAAGTCGCGCGCCAGCGTGAATCGACTCATTTCGCCCAGAGCGCCAGCGAGCTCGACGCCGGTCGGTCCACCGCCGACCACGACGAAGGTCAGCAGTGCGCGCCGACGCGCCGGGTCGACTTCTCGCTCGGCCTCTTCGAAGGCGGTGAGCACGCGGCGTCGGATCTCGGTGGCCTGTTCCAGGGTCTTCAGTCCCGGGGCGTGTTCCTCCCAGTCATCGTGGCCGAAATACGCGTGACGCGCGCCGCAGGCGAGCAGCAGCGTGTCGTAGCCAATTTCGCCGGTCGCGGTGACGACCCGCTTCCCTGCCAGATCGATCGAGTCGATGCATTCCTGGAGGACGCGGATGTTTTGGTATCGGGAGAGCAGGCTGCGAATCGGCGCTGCAATCTCGGCGGGACTGAGCCCGGCCATCGCCACCTGGTAGAGCAGGGGCTGGAACAGGTGGTGATTGCGCCGGTCGACCAGAGTGAGGTCTACCCCGGGAACGTCACCGAGCGCGCGCGCGGCGTGCAGGCCCGCGAATCCTCCGCCCACGATCACCACTCGGCGTGTGCCTGTGCGGGGCTTCATTGTCGGCCCCCGAAGGCGACGAAGTAGGGCACGCACACGGCGAAGAAAAACAGCAGAACCCCGGCGGGTGCGATCCAACGCCACCCGCGAAGGTCTCGCCCCAGACTGCGACCGCGGATGAGCGCGTAGCTCGCGTACACGATCAGCAGCGGCATCCAGGGCATCCGAAACCGCGCGGTGGCATTGGCGAAGACGTGCAGCGCCATGACGACGCCCAGGATCAGGCACGGAAGCAGCCGGCGCCCGCTTCCGTGGGCCGTGGCGATGCCGAGAACGCCCGCGGCCAAGACCCCCGCGTAGGTCAGCACCGAGGCCAGGGTCGCCGTGTGTTCGATCCACGCCGGCACTTCGCCGTAGGCGCCCCGACGCAGCTTGTAGAGCAGCACCGCATCGGGGCTCCACAGCTGCGCCAGACTGCGCAGCGTCTTCTTCAGGATCCAGGTCGGTTGTTCGGCTGCAATGCGATCGAGGGTGTGGCGACGGGCAAAGTCGAACCGCTCGCCTTCGTCGGTGATCTCGTAGTAGGCGCTGTGGAACGCGCGTTGGGCCGGCCCCTCGGGCCGAAGCCAGTTCGGATGCTCGAGAGTGTTGCCCTCACCGGCGGCGAACCAGCCCACCGTTGACACCGGAACGAAACGGTCGAGGACCCGGTAGTTTCGCACGGTCCATGGGACGACCACGAGGATCGCCAGCGCGAGCATCAACGCGCCCTGCAGCCGCGCGCGCGGACGCTGCGCCGGCGCCGCTGTCCAGACCCACCAGACGGCGGCGACGGCGGCCACGGGAAGAGCCGTTTCCCGCGTCAACGTGGCGATTCCGAAGGCGACACCAGCCACGGACGCGATCAGCCAGCTTCTTCGACGCTCCACCTCGATGACGGCGAGCAGGGCGCCGACCACCCATACCGCGAACAGGGTCTCGGACCAGAGGTAGTGGCTGTGTGCGATGAAGGCGGGGTACAGGGCGGCGATCGCCCCCGCGAGCCAGCCAACCCGCTCGTCGAACAGCGCGCGGCCCAGCAGCAGCGTGAGCGCGACCAGCCCCGCGCTCAGGCCGACCTGGAGCAGGAGCAGTCGGCGAACATAGGCCCGCAAGTTGGGCTCGTTGAGAGGGAGGTTCGGATCGGCGAAGAGGGACAGAACATAGGAATGGGCCGGCGGTCGCCACGCCCGGGAGGCGTGGGACGACACGCCGCCGATGTGACCGCGCCCCTGCGCGATCTGGAGACCCGTCATGCCGTAGTAGTTCTCGTCGCCGACGAGCCGGACGGGATCGGTGGCCCACATCGCAACCCAACGCACACCCCCCGCCAGCACGACGAGGGCCGCGAGCAACGCGAAGCGGCGCCATCCGAGCCGCATCAGAAGGGACGGGTCTCCCCGATTCGAAGGATCCATGCGTCGGATTCCCTGTAGCCGGCGGGGCGAGCCGCTGCGCGGAAACGTCGAGGCGGTTCGTCCAGCGGTTCGTCCGAGAGGTCGAAGGTTCCGAAGTGCATCGCCATCACGCGTCGGGCGTTCACGTCGCGGCCGGCCTGGATCGCCTGTTCCGGGTCCAGGTGATGGGGTCGCATCATGGCCTGGGGTTCGTAGGCGCCGATCGGAACCGCGGCCAGGTCGAAGGGGCCCAGCTCCGAACCGATCTCGACGAATCCCGAAAAATAGCCGGTGTCGCCCGCGAAGTAGAAACGCCGCTTGGGTGCGATCAGGGCCCACGAGGACCAGAGTGCGCGTCGTGCGTCTCGCAGCCCTCGTTGGCTCCAATGCTGCGCGGGAACACAGACGATCCGGACGCCGGAGATCGTTCGCGCTTCGCCCCAGTCGAGCTCATCCACCGACTCGACGCCGCGCTCCCGCAGCAGGCGGCCATTGCCGAGGGGCACCAGGAACCGCGTGTCGGGCGAACGATGGGCGAGGCGTTCGAGGCTGGTGAGATCGAGATGGTCGTAGTGATTGTGAGAGATGACGACCACGTCGATCGGGGGTAGGGCATCGAACGCGATCCCCGGCGGGACATGGCGGCGGGGGCCGAGCCAGCTCACGGGGCTCGCTGTCTTCGACCAGATCGGGTCCGTGAGAATCGTGAGTCCTCCGATCTGAACCAGCAGCGTCGCGTGCCCCACCCAGGTGACGGTCGGGACACCGGGACCGGCGTTCGTCCGCAGAAACGCGCCGTCGTTCGACATCACCTCCGGGGCGCCGTCGCGGCCCACCATCGAAGTCCAGATGCGCCGCAGTTGAAACGGGAAGACGACCCGAAAGCCCGGGCGTTCGAGCGGCCCGGAGAGGTTCTCGAATCGCCCATCCGCGTTCCGCGGCGCCGGCCCCAGCCGCGACTCGCCAGCGGCGCTCAGCGCCAGCAGGGTCACCGGGAGAATCGACGCGAGTCGTACGAGGGTTCGCCGCGGGCCCGCGCGGAGCATGGTCCGCAGCCTAGCGCTGGCGCTCACGAGAGCGCGAGGCCCCAGCACGCGACCACGACGGCCAGCGCCGCCGCCGCGAAGAGCCCCTGCATCGGCGCGGCCGGCCGCTCTGCCTCGACCCGGGACACCGAGAGTCCGAGGGCGCCGCCGGCGGCGAGGCCGCTCAGGTGAGCCCAGACATCGACGCGCTCACCGGTGGTTCCAAGCATGGCGAGCAGACCCAGGGCGGCGGCGATGGGAATCCAGGCGCGGCGTCCCCGATCGCCTCGGCGGCGACGACGCGCCACCGCAAACCCGCCCAGCAGGCCCACGGCTGCGAAGACCGCGGTGGACGCACCGACGGAGCGATGCAGAGACCCGTGAAGCCAGGCGTTGAGTAGGTTGCCGCTGGCTCCGCCCAGGAGCACCAGCGCGATCCCGAATCCCGGGCCCACCAGCCGACACACGGCGGCAATGAAGAACGCGCCCGCGGCGGCGTTGGCAACCACGTGTCCGAGATCGGCGTGGAGCGTCAAGGCGGTGACCGCTCGCCAGACTTCCCCGGCGAGGATCCGCTGAGACTCGGCGCTCCCTCGCTCGAACCAGACCGTCCCGACGTCACGGGAGCCGGTGACCGCAAAGAAGAACAGGAGCGCTGCGGCCGTGGCTAATCCCACCAGTCCCGCACCCCCAGCCACCGTCGGCTCGTCATCGGAGGTCGCCTCGACCGCCGCGGGGTTTTCGCGCTGATAGTCGGAGAGAGCCCGATCGGCCCGGTCTCGTTCGGTCGCCGCGACACCGACAGCAAAGCCCTCGGGCACTCGCCAGACCGTCGGCGTCAGACCTTCGGCAACCAGAACCAACGCCCATTCGTCGGCTTCCCGCCGCCCCGGGCTGACCCGCAGCGACATCGGGGTGGTCTCGGACATCAGTCGGACCTCAACCAGACATCAGGGGAACAGGACATCAGGGGGTCGGATCCTCCCCGGTCTGCAATTCGACGAAACGTCGATACGCGCTCCCGGGGCGGGCCATGAGCTCGCTCGGGCTCCCGCTCTCGAGAATGCGCCCGTCGTCCATAAACAGGATCTGGTCGGCGACTCGCACCGATGAGAGACGATGCGCGATGACGAGCACCGCGCGGGATCGGCTGGCCTCGACCAGGGTCTCGATCAGGCGCCCCTCGGTCTCGGTGTCGAGGGCCGAGGTGGGCTCGTCCAAAATCAGGATGGGTGCCTCGCGCACCAACGCCCGTGCGATGGCGATTCGCTGCTTCTGACCGACCGAAAGCATTCCGCCGCTGCGTCCCAGGCCGGTGCGGTATCCGTCCGGAAGGTCCTGAATGAAATCGTCGGCGCCGGCGGCTCGGGCCGCTCGGCGAACCTCGGCGTCGGTGGCATCCCGTTTCCCCATCCGGATGTTCTCCTCGACGCTGGCGTCGAAAAGCGCGGTCTCCTGGAACACGAAGGCGATCTGTTCGCGGAGCGACGCGAGGGTTCCGCCGGCCACATCGATGCCATCGACGAGTACGCGGCCGGCATCGGGATCAAGAAAGCGCGGAATCATGTAGGCGAGTGTCGTCTTGCCCGCGCCGGCGGGGCCGACCAGCGCCGTGATCTGTCCACGCGGAATTTCGAAGCTCACTCCCCGCAGCGCCGGGTCTTCGGACTCCTCCCCGTAGCGGAAGTGGACGTTTTCGACGCGAATTTCCCGACGCATCGGCGCGAGCGCCTTCGCGCCGGGGGGATCCACCTCGGCTGGAAGGTCCATGATCGAGAAAACCCGGGCGATGCCCGCCACGGCGTTCTGGACCGTGAGCCACAGTGCGCCGATCCGAACCGAGTAGCCGGAGATCTGCACGAAGTAGATGAACAGCACGGCGAAGTCCCCGGTGCTGAGCTGTCCCGCGATGACGAGGTCGGTGACCTCGACGAAGACCCAGGCAGCGATCAAGAGTCCGGGGATGCCACCGGTGGCGACCGCGGCGAAGGTCGCCAGGAGGTAGTGGCGAAATTCGTCGAAGGAAGTCCAGCTGTCGCGAGCGAAGTGTTCGCGCTGGCGACTTTCGGCACCCAGGCTCTGGACGGCAAGGATGTTGGCGAATCCCTCTTCCAGACTCGAAGTCGTGCGCGCACCCGCCTCGCGGGCCCGCTGAGCGCGACGCTGCAGGAGCGCGCCAAATGCCAATGAGACGGCGAGGGAGAGGGGGAGGAACGCGAAGGCCGCGCCCGCGATTCCGGGTGCCTGCTCGTAGACGACCCCGATCGCCGCCGCGGTAAGCAGCAGGCCCACGACGCCGACGGTGGGCGTCAGGAACAATCGGTAGACGACGCTCGTGATCGACGGGGTGTCGTACATGACCCGGTAGACCGAGTCTCCGATGCGCCCATCGTCGAGGGCACGCATCGGAAGCGACTGGATCCGTTCGAAGAGTTTGGAGCGGAAATGGTGATTGAACGCCTGGGTCAGGCGCAGGGTGAAACGGAAGTCGAAGAGGCCGAAGAGCCCGGCCGCGAAGCTGTGGCCGTAGTTCGCCTCGTTTTCGGACCGTGTCGCCATGTCGCGGCCACTCGCGAGATTGTCTTCCGTCCGATCGACCTCGGCAGCGGTCGAGCCCATGGCGCCGATGGCGATGATCAGCAGTCCCTGGATGGCGATCATCCAAGCCAGGATCTCACCCGGCGACATTCCCCGAAGCGGCTCGAGCACGGTCTGAAGAAACGCCGGATAGGGAACCGAGGGATCGCCCACGGGCTTGGCCCGGATCACGTGATCGATCACGATCTTGATCGGCCAGGGCAGTAGCAACCGGGGAACGATGCTGAGGATCGTCAGCAACCCCTTCACCGCGATGCGTCCCCAATACGGGGAAACGAAATGGAGCGCCCTCAGGAGAAGCCGAAGTGTGGCGCCCGGCTCGCTACCCAGATCGGCGGTCAAGGGCGTGCTCATCGCCTTCCCGGTTCCTTCACGGCTCGAGGCTCGACGTGGGGGAGTCCGACACGCTCGAGCGGAGCCACTTCCGGTAGCTGCCATTGCTCTGTACCAGCGACACGTGGTTCCCGCGTTCTACAATGCGTCCATCGTTGACGACGAGGATCTGATCGGCGTGTCGGATGGTCGACAGGCGGTGGGTGATCAGGAAGACGACCCGCCGCCGGCCCCACTCCGCCAGGTTCGCCAGCATTGCAACTTCCGTCTCGGCGTCGAGAGATGCGGTGGGCTCGTCGAGGATCAGGATCGACGAATTCTTGAGGACCGCGCGCGCCACGGAGAGTCGCTGGCGCTGACCCGTCGAGAGCCTGGATCCGCGTTCGCCGAGCAGAGTGTCGTAGCCGTCGGGTAGGGCCTCGATGAAACGATCCGCGCAGGCGATCCGCGCGGCTTCGTGGATTTCCGATTCGGTGGCGTGGGGAACGGCGAATCGAATGTTCTCGCGCACGCTGGTTCCGAACAGCAGGTTCTCCTGCAGGGCGATCGAGACGTGGGCGCGCAGACTGGCGAGCTGCAGCTTCCGCAGATCCAGGCCATCGATTTCGATCCGGCCGGCATCGGGGTCGAAGAGTCGCAACAGCAGCGACATCAGCGTGCTCTTCCCGGCACCGGTGGGCCCGGTGATGGCGGTGATGGTGCCGAGGTGCGCCTCGAACTCGATGTTTTCCAGGACCGGTCGCTCCGGCTGATAGCGAAAGGCCACGCCTCGAAAAGCGACGCCGGAGCGCACCGGCTGCATCGGCCTTGCGCCCGGTTCGTCGCGCACTTCGGGCTCGAGGTCGAGCAGCTGGAAAACCCGATCGAGTCCGACGGAGACGTCTTGAGCCCGGGCCCACAATTTGAAGAGCTGCTCGATTCCCTGGGTACTCGCCCCCGAAACCGCCTTGAACAGATTGAACCGACCCAAAGTCCAGGTGGCGAAGCCCAGCCCGATCAGCAGCCGCTGCGCGAAGAGCCCCGCTTCGAGCTGGGTCTGGACAGCGGCGGCGGCGGTGGTGGCCAAAAGCGACGCGCCGACGAGTCCGAACAGGATGACTCCGAGTACCGCGTAGAGATTGCGTGCACGGAACGCGGATGCAAACGCGGCCGTCGAATGCTGCTCGAAGCGCGACTGTTCGACAGCCTCGGCACCGTAGGCCTTGATCACCTGGATTCCGGCCAGGGTTTCCTGGATTCGCGACGTCAACTCGCTGTTGGCCTCGCGGGCGCGGCGAAATCCCGTGCGCAGACGCGGCGAAAACCAGCGGCCGACAAGTAGAGCCGGTGGCCAGATGGCACACAGAACGACAGCGAGAGCCGGATCGAAAGCGGCCACCACGGCGATCGCCGTCACGAAGCGCAGGATCTGCCCGGTGGGTTCCAGGATGAGGGTCTGGATCACACTCGTGACCATCGCGCTGTCCTGGTACAAGCGGTAGATGGCGTCGCCGATGCGACTCTCGTCGTGAAAGCGGAGGGACAGCGTCTGCAGGCGGTCGAGGAGTTGCAGCCGCAGGCGTTGGTTGATTTGCTGGAGGATCCAGACCAGATAGTAGAAGAGGGCGCCGCCCAACGACCCGGCGATCAGAACGAATCCGATGGCGCCGATCAGTTCGCGGTCGCGGACGATCCGGCGTGCCGAGGGGTCGAGGGGCCCCGTGATGTCGGCGAAAGTTGCCGGGTCGAGGCGAAGTAGACGCGCCTCCAGGTGGGTCAGCGGCTGTCCTTCGAGTACGCGGGTCCAATGCAGGTCGAAGAAGAGCGCACCCACGGCGATCGCGACCGTCCCGACGAGCGCGACGCCGCCGGCGAAGCCGATCAGGTGAGTTCTCATGGGTCGCAGGAGTGGGAGGCAGCGCCGGGCGATTCTCAGGAAATGGCGCAAGTGAAGTGCATCTCCGGACGAACCGGCTGCCCCCAACTCGCTCGTCTCCACGGGCGCATGATATCCCGGATCCCGTCGCGGCTTGGGAGCCGTCCGGGCCCCTGGATCCGTCGCGGCACGACCGAATTCGGGATCGGCCTGGCGCGGATCGAGTAGCATGGAATCCGGGTCGCCGTCCCCTCGAACCCGGCAGCTCACGGAGGAATCCGGAGACGCCGGCGGAGATCCAGATGCCTGTTGAGGTCCAGATACCTGTGGAGATCCAGATGCCCGTCAAAATCCAGCTGTCCGTCAAAATCCGTCGGGGAGTCGCCATCTCACTGTTGACCGCGGCGCTTTCCCTGGGCGCGACGGCGGCACGTGCGGATCGTCACCAGCCCACGGATTCCGGCCACCCGCTGCGTATCGTCGCCTACGTGCTGCACCCGGTAGGCGTAGTGATCGACACGCTGATCTTTCGCCCGGCGCATTGGTTGGTGCACCACGAGCCCATGGCCACGCTCTTCGGCCACCGCAACTAACGCGAGGCGAGCCGCAGGCACGCCGTGCAGGTCCAAGGCCGAAGGCCGCGGAAGTAGATCGGACGGGTCCGCCGATAACCTGCCGCGAGGCGAGCCGCAGGCACGCCGTGCAGGCAGGCGGGCTCTGCCCGCCGATAACCTGCCGAATTAGCCCCTCCCTCGAGATCTGGGATCCCCGGCTTGTCGCGCCCGGAATCCCGCGAGGGACTGTTCGATTCGGCGAGAGAGCTTCGCGTTGCTCCGTGCCGAGGGGGTCGCCAGGGCTCGTTCGAGCAATTCGATGGCGACGGCCCATCGCTGTCGCGCCGCATTGACGTTCGCCAACGCGATCAAAGGCTTGGGTTCGCGAGAACGGGTGTTGGCCACGGCCTGACTCGCGAGCTTCGTGGCGCTGCGGGTTCGGTCTGCGTCGGGGGGAGCGGCCAAAAGCGCCTCGGCCAGGGCGCTCATGAGCCGGGCCTTTGCGGCTTTCGGCGCCCGATCCGGGTCGGATCCGTACCGGGTCGTCAGCTGCGACGTTGCGTCGTCGAAATTCACCAGCGCGATGCGAAGCATGTAGGCCGCTTCGAGGGGTCGATTTCGCCGGACCAGCAAATCACCCAAAGCGAGCGCGCTGGGCTCCAGTCCCGGGTCGGCCGCGAGGGCCGATCGATAGGCGGACATCGCGTCGGGGACATCGCCGCGCGCGCCCAGAGCGGTGCCCAGATAGAAATGTGCCGTCGCCAGTAGCGGGTCGGCGGCGAGGGCCGTTCGGTACTCGGCGATCGCTTCGGTCCAACGCTGCTGCCGATGGTAGGCGCTGCCGAGCTTCAGATGCTGGGCCGCCGAACTGGGGGCGATCCGCGCGATTGCTTCGCGCATGGGGATCTCGAGATCGAGTCGATACCAACCGATCACGGCGAGCAGCGCCATCGGCGCGCCGACGTAGACGAACTGGGGCCACTCCCGCGAGGGCCGCGTTGCCGGGTTCGGCGCGGTATTCGCGCTGACCTGGGCCATGGGAATCTCGAGATCGCGACGGGTTTTCGGCTGGCCGACCTTCCAGATGAAGCCGTCGAAGTAGAAGTGCAGAAGGGTGGAGGTAAGCCCCAGCGAGACCACCAGCGACACGATGACGTGGCTTGCGAAGTAGTTCTGGGTGTTCAAAGCGCCTCCGTAGGCCAGGCAGAGCAGGACGTACACCGCGGCCAGACCGGCGGCGGGACGGAACAATGGCCGCAGCATGCGGCTGGCCTCTCCGTTGGCGACCAGACGCCGATTGCTGGCCCATACGATGGCGAGGTACTGAACGTCGTGGAAGGCCTCGAAGGTCGCGAGCGCGAAGATCACGACGCCGCCCGCCAGAACCCAGCTGAAGTACAGGAACCCGACACTCACCGCGAGAAACAGAAGCTTCACGGGGGCGACGGGTCGCCCGCGGTGGAGGCTCCAGGCGGTGTATGCGACATACACACAGGCTGTCGCGCTGGCCACGACCCCCGCAGCCGTGCGCGCCGCGTCGCCCAATAAGAGAGGCATGAAATAGAGGCCCGCGGCCTCAGCGGGATCGAGGAGCCAGCTGCTGGCGCCGTCGCTCCAGATCAGGATGCTGACGAAGCTGACCGCGCAGACGATCCAGTCGAGGCGCCGGGTCAGCGGAGAATTCCCGCCCCGCTTGGCGTCGTAGATGCGCATGAATCCGTAGACCTGCATCAGCCCGTGCCAGATGCTCCAGATCGAGATCAGCGCCGCCGCCCCGAGCATTTCGTTCCAGGTGAACCAGTAGATGGCGCCGAAAACCAGGGGAGGCATCAGCAGGAGGCGCAGCCGATAGCGGGCGAACAGTGCCGGATCGCCGTAGGCGCGCAAGAAACCGGGCAGGTGATGGCCGGTCGAGAGCACACCGAAGATGAATCCAGCGACCAGCGTCGGGGAGCTGATCTCGGCGGCCAGGTACATGAGGGGCGCGATCAGCAGGGGAGCCCCGATGACCAGCGTCAGATCGGCCCGAGCCGAGACGATCCATAAGCTGGCCCCCGCGGGCGCCGTCGGTTCTGCGGCAGCTGCCATCCGGTTCCTCATCGACGGCCGGCTTCTCGTCGACGGCCGACACCGGTCCGGCGAAATCGGGAAACACAAACAGATTTCACGTGATTATAACCCTGTGCGTCGCCCATCGATTGCGCGATTCGAACCGAGCTGCGGTCGATTTTGGTTGTTCCGAGGCGGTCAGGTCGGTATGATTATTGCAAGGACGCTGGGTCTTCGCCGAACCGATCCGGCGGACTTTTCCACCCCGGCGGCCCCCGGAGGCCCCGGAACGGATGAGCCGCGCTCACCACATACGACGAGTGCGGACCCTCTTGGTCGCCGGATGGTTCGGAATTCTGGCCGGGGCGGCGGGTCTCGTTCGCGCCGATGTGCCATCCGAGCTGGAAGTCACCGGAATGCGGTTCGTCCGGGCGCTCGGTCCGGGCGACGAGCTGGTGGTTCGGGCAGAGCGCGCCCGGCTCTTACCCGACTCCGACCTCGCGATTCTCGAGGGCGTAGACGCCGTCGTATCGGATTCAATGAAAGCCCGCCGCCACGAGATCCGGTGTGATCGGGCCGAACTGAACCTGAAAACCAGCGACATCCGGGCCGAGGGGCGGGTCCAGGGCGTGACGAGTGCCGGTCATCGCTACTCCGCGCCGTGGGTCGAGTACGACCACGAGTCCGGAACTCTTTCGTCCGACGCCCCGGTCGAGTTGGTTGACGACTCCGGGACCTACCGGGGCGATGGATTTCGTCTCCATCTGCGAGAGGGTCGGTTTCAACTCCTGGGCAATGTGCGCGTGGTGCAGACCCCGTGAAGTGGAGCGTCGTGGGTTTGGGACTGGGGCTACTGCTGAGCCCCGCTGCAGACGCCGAGTCCACGACGGAGACCGGGGCCGCGCCTTTCGAGCCGGTGGGATCTTCGGGAGTGGACTCTTCGGCGCCGACGGCTGCACGTGATCGGTTCGGCCTCGGTGGCTTCGACAAGGACGCGCCGCTCATCATTCTCTCCGACTCCCTCGATGCATTTCAGGACGGCGACCGGCGTCGGCTCGTGTTTGCGAGGAATGTGCGGGTCACCCAGGCCGATCTTACGGTGACCGCGGATCGACTCGAGGCGTTCTATCCGGAGAAAGCGAGCCAACCCGATCGGCTGATTGCCGAAGGCCGGGTCGTCGTGGTGCGCGGCGGGCAAGAAGCTCGATGCGACCGTGCCGTTTACCGTCGAATCGAGTCTCGCCTCGTGTGTCGAGGGGGTGCGGAGTTGCGCGACGGCGGCGACATCCTGCGGGGTGAAGAGATTGAATTCGACCTCGCCCTGGAGCGCGTCTCGGTAACTGGGGGGGCCTCGGTCGTGAACGAGCCGGAGGCCAGAGCGCCGGACGAGGCGGCGTCCCCGTCTGCCGAGGGGGTCGCCCCGTGACCTCGCTCGAGGCCGTGGCTCTGACCAAACGCTACGGCGAGCGCGACGTCGTCAAGCAGATCGATCTGAAGGTGGGCCCCTCGGAAGTGGTGGGGCTCTTGGGCCCCAATGGCGCCGGAAAGACCACGACTTTCAACATGATCGCGGGCGGGGTGAAGCCGACCCGGGGCCAGGTATTTCTGGGCCCGACCGAGATCACGAGCCTGCCGATGTATCGACGGGCTCGTCTCGGCATTACGTATCTCCCGCAGGAAGCCTCGATTTTCCGGCGGCTTTCCGTGGCCGACAATGTGAACGCCGTCCTCGAGACGGTCGAGCCGAACCGAGTCGCGCGTCGCGAGCGGCTTCGGGAGCTACTGGCTGAGCTCGGTCTCGCCGAAAAGGCAAATCGACGGGGCGACTCCCTTTCGGGAGGAGAGCGTCGTCGAGTGGAGATCACACGAGCTTTGGTGCTGGACCCGAAATTCATGCTCTTGGACGAGCCGTTCGCCGGTATCGATCCGATCGCGGTGATCGACATCCAGAAGATCATCGCGCAGCTGAAGACCCGCGGTATCGGCGTCATCATCACGGATCACAACGTCCGCGAGACGCTCTCGATCTGCGATCAGGCCTACATCATCAAGGACGGCCACATCATCAAGCAGGGTCCACCGGAAGAGATCGCCGCCGACGCGCAAGTCCGCGAGATCTACCTCGGGGACAATTTTCGACTCGGATAGGAATCATGGCGCTGGAGCTGAAGCAGCAGTTACGCCTGAGACAGCAGTTGGTGATGACGCCGCAGCTGCAGCAGGCCATCAAGCTGTTGCAGTTGAATCGGCTCGAGCTCGTCCTTGCGGTCCAACAGGAGTTGGAGGAGAACCCCGTCCTCGAGGAAGTCGAGGGCGAGGACGAAACTCCGGAGATCTCCCCCGAGGAGGCTGAGGTTGCCGCGGTGGACGAGCCCGCGGCTGCCGCGTCGGAGGAGTCGGCCGAGGCTCCCGAACCGGGGGACGAGCCCGATGCGACCGATGCAGAGAAGGTCGCGGACCTCGACTGGGAAAATTACATCGACGCCTTTCCGCAGACGACCATCCGCGAGGCTCGGGACGATGACGACCGCCCCTCCCTCGAAGCGACACTCACCCGCCGGCCCACGCTGATCGAACACCTGACCTGGCAGCTGCAGCTGCTGTCGTTTCCGTTCGACGAGGACGTCGTCACCCGATTCATCGTCGGAAACATCGATGAGCGCGGCTATCTGGAGGCGAGCCTCGACGAGATCGCACGCCAGTCCGGGATGTCCATGGAGTTGGTGGAACGCGCCCTAACCCGGGTTCAGCAGCTCGATCCGGCGGGAGTGGCGGCGCGTGACCTCAGGGAATGCCTGACGATTCAGGCTCGAACGCTGGCGATCGAAGATCCGGTCGTGTTGCGCATTCTGGACGAATGCCTGGACCGTCTGATCAAGCGCGACTTTCGAGGGGTGGCGCGTGAGCTGGGAGTCAGTGTCGAAAGGGTGTCCGAGGCGGCCGAGACCATCGGGAAATTGGAGCCGCGGCCGGGGCGCGCGTTCGGGGGAGACGAGCCGATCTACATCATCCCCGACATCTACGTCTACAAGGTCGGAGACGATCTCCATATCGTCCTCAATGACGACGGCTTGCCACGACTGAGGATCAATTCCCTCTACCGCGATGTGTTGGCGCGGGGCAAGGAAGTGCCGCAGGACACGAGGACCTATGTCCACGAAAAGGTGCGATCGGCCCTGTGGTTGATCAAATCGATTCACCAGCGTCAGCGAACGATCTACAAGGTCATGCTAAGTCTCACGAAGTACCAGAGAGATTTCTTCGAGAAAGGGATCACTCATTTGAGACCGCTGAACCTGCGAGATGTCGCGGATGACATCGAGATGCACGAGTCCACTGTCAGCCGGGTGACGACGAACAAATACGTGCACTGCCCGCAGGGCGTCTTCGAGCTGAAGTACTTCTTCAATTCGAGCATCAGCCGGGTCGTTGGAGAGGCGGTGGCCAGTTCGACCGTGAAAGACCGAATCGGCCACCTGATCCGCAACGAAGACCCGCGTCGGCCCCTCTCCGACCAGCGGATCGCGGAGATGCTCAGGGTGGCCAATATCGATATCGCGCGACGGACCGTTACGAAGTATCGAGAGAGCCTCAATATTCTCTCGTCGACGAAGCGCCGGCAGGTCGGCTAGCCTTCCGTCGCCAATCAGGGGTTCCCGATGAAAATCATGGATATCCTGGTGCGGGACGCGGTCGTCCTGAACCTGGATGTGGGGACAAAGCGCGAGGCGCTCGTCGAGATTTCGACGGCCCTGGCCAAGGTCGAGCCTCAGATCGAGGCGGATCGGCTTCTGGAGGTGCTCCTCGAACGTGAGGCGCTCCAGAGCACGGGCATCGGCGAGGGCGTGGCGATTCCCCACGGAAAGCTGCCGGGACTGGACCGTCTGGTCGCCTCCTTCGCTCGGAGTCCCAAGGGGATCGACTTCGAGTCGATCGACGGTCAGCCGACCCACCACATGTTTCTGTTGGTCGTGCCCGAGCGATCCGGTGGGCAGTACCTAAAGGCCCTGGCCCGAATTTCCCGTTTCTTTCGCGATACCGCATTCTGCCAGCAGCTCATCGATGCCGATTCGGTCGATGACGTGGTGCGGGCCATCGAGGAAGAGGACTCCAAGCTCTAGATCAGTAGCGAGATCCCATGACCACGCTTCACGGCGCTTTGCTCGACGTGCACGGGGTAGGCGTTCTGCTCCTGGGGTCCAGCGGTGTTGGCAAGAGCGAGTGCGCCCTGGAGTTGGTTTCCCGGGGCCACCGGCTGGTGGCCGACGACGTGGTCGAGTTGGAATCCACCCCGGAGGGTCGGGCGATCGGCCGGGCGCCCCGAAGCGTTCGCCACTACATGGAGATCCGCGGCGTGGGGATCATCTTCATTCCCGATCTGTTCGGGCCCGAGCGGGTGCGCGAGGAGATTGCCGTCGATCTGGTCTGCAGAATCGAGCGCTGGCGCGAGGGCGCCGAATACGATCGCCTGGGCCTCGAACGCGGAGAGGAGCAGCTGGTGGGAGTGAAAGTGCCGTCCCTGACCCTGCCCGC
Organism: Myxococcota bacterium; assembly: GCA_036447375.1. Classification (GTDB taxonomy): domain Bacteria; phylum Myxococcota_A; class UBA9160; order UBA9160; family SMWR01; genus JACZXC01. The sequence continues at coordinate 2,542 of JAZFUU010000108.1, read as the reverse complement.
TCGGCCGGGGGCCAGCATGGCAACGATCGTGGACGTGGCGGCCCGGGAGCACCGCCAGCGAAGCCGCGGGGTCAATGCCGCGAGTCGTCTCGACGCCCAGCTCCGGGATGAGATGCGGCGATCGTGAGCGGCGCGGCCATTGTTTTCGTGAGCGGGCTCTCGGGCAGCGGCAAGACCACCGCCATGGACGCTCTCGAAGACCTGAGCTTCTACTGTGTCGACAACCTGCCGGGACAGCTGATCGGACAGGTGGTGAGCCTGTGTGCCAAGGTCGACCCGCCGATCCAGAAGATCGCCGTGGCCATCGACGCCCGGGAGCCGAGCTTCCTGCGCGAAGTGCCCGGGGTGATTCGGGATCTCCGGAATCACGGTGCGGCCGTGGATGTGATCTTTCTCGAATGCTCGAACGAGGTCCTGGTCAACCGCTATCGGGAGACTCGCAGAGTCCATCCGCTGGCCCTCGAAGGGACGGTCGAGGAGGGGATCGAGGCCGAACGCCGCCTGCTGGTCGATGTCGCGCAACTCGCCGACACCACCATCGAGACGACGGCTCTGAACGTTCACCGGCTCAAGGCGGTCGTTTCACGGCACGTCTCCGGCAAGACCCGCCCGACGGCGGTTACCGTCGGATCCTTCGGCTTTCGCTACGGGACGCCTCCGGCCGCCGAGTTGCTGTTCGATGTGAGGTTCCTGCCGAATCCGCAGTTCGAGGCCCACCTCCGCGACGGCACCGGTCGCGACGTCGAGGTGGCTGCTTTTGCCCTGGGGAGCCCGGCCGGGATCGAGTTGCTCGACCGTCTGGGCGACCTCCTGGGGTTCCTGCTGCCGCTCTACGACGCCGAGGGCAAGGCATACCTGAGGATCGGCGTCGGCTGCACCGGCGGCCGGCATCGCTCGGTGGCGGTCACCGAGGCGCTGGCCGAGCGGCTGCGCCGAGGGGGACGCGAAGTTAACGTCGAGCATCGCGACGTGGAGAGATCATGAGCATCGGTGTCGTCATCGTGACGCACTATGGGCTGGGCCAGGAGTTCCTGCTGGCCTTGCGGTTGATCGTCCCGGAGGCTCCCACGTATCAATCGGTTTCGATCGATCCCAACCAGACCGTGGACGAAATGCGAGCTTCGATCGCCCGAGCCCTCGGGGAGGCGGACCAGGGCCAGGGCGTTCTGGTGCTGGCCGACATGTTCGGGGGCACCCCGTCCAACATCAGCCTGTCGTTCCTGGAGGAACATGCCGTCGAAGTGGTAACCGGTTTGAACCTGCCGATGCTGATCAAGCTGGCGACGATGACCGAGGAGAAATCGCTGGAGGACCTGGCCAGCTTCATCAAGAGCTATGGACGACGCAACATTTCGGTGGCCAGCGAAATCCTTCCCGAAGAGGAACGATGAGCTCGGAAACGCAATGCGAACGCGAGTTCACGGTGGCGCGGGTACTGGGTCTACACGCGCGTCCGGCCAGCCAATTCGCCACGGTTGCCGGTCGCTTCGAGTCGGAGATCCAGGTCGCGCGTGGCGAGGAATGGGTGGACGCCCGCAGTGTGTTGTCGCTGCTGTCCCTGGCCGCGGGAACCGGCACGCGTCTGCGCATTCGCGCGGTGGGGGTGGATGCGGTGGCGGCTGTCGAGGCGCTGGGAAAAATTCTCGAGGAGCCGGTCCAGCCGGGCGAATCCGTCACCGATCCCTGAAGTAGGCGACGCTCGAGCGTCGATTGAATCGAGTCCAGGCCTTATCTAAACTGCTGTCTTCTCAGCGATTTTCCCCCTGGACAGGAGTTGACCCCCATGCCTTCCAAGTCTCTCTTTACCTCCGAATCGGTCTCCATGGGTCATCCCGACAAGATGTGCGACCAGATTTCCGATGCGGTGCTCGACGCTCTGATCGAGCGAGACCCCCATTCGCGGGTGGCCTGCGAAACCCTGACCACGACGGGCCTGGTCCTGCTGGCCGGCGAAATCAGCACCACGGCGACCGTCGATTTCAGCGCGTTGGTTCGACAGGTCGTCCACGACATCGGTTACACGGATTCCGACATGGGGTTCGACGCGGCGACGTGTGCCGTGACGATCGCTCTCGGCAAACAGTCTTCCGACATTTCCCAGGGTGTGTCGGAAGGGGAGGGTCTCCACAAGGAGCAGGGGGCCGGCGACCAGGGAATGATGTTCGGGTATGCCTGCGATGAGACGCCGGAGCTGATGCCGGCGCCGATCCGGTTGGCGCATCGCCTGATCGAGGCCCATCGCGAGCATCTCGAGTCCGGGGAGATCGACTACCTGCGGCCCGACGCCAAATCCCAGGTGACCGTCGAGTACGACGGGGACGAGCCCCGGCGGATTTCTGCATGCGTACTCTCCACCCAGCACTCCGCCGATGTCTCCCACGATCAGATCCGGAAGGATGTGATCGACAAGCTCATCCTCCCTGCACTACCGAGCCAGCTCATCGACGATGACACGAAATTCCACGTGAATCCGACCGGTCGCTTCGTCGTGGGTGGACCGATGGGAGACGCGGGGTTGACCGGCCGCAAGATCATCGTCGAC
>JAZFUU010000107.1:0-6046 GCA_036447375.1 Myxococcota bacterium | reverse complement strand
TAGGAAGTCATCCGGGCCCTGCGGCGTCGCGGACACCGCGTCGAACTCTCGTCGCGCAACTGGTCCAGCGCCCAGGCGATCGCCATCGACCCGGAGACGGGCTGGCACACCGGTGGCACGGACCCGCGCAGTGACGGGCTGGCGCTGGGGCCCTAGGGCCGGACCGCGGCCAGCGTGTAGGCGTCCAGGTCGACCACCCTTCGAGCTACGCGCAGGACGTCTTCGGCGGTGACCGCCGCGATGTGTTCGGGATAGTCTCGATAGGACTCGGCGCCCAGGCCGTAGAGGGAATTGAGAGCGATCTGCGCCGCGTGCGCCGCGTTGCGTTGCTGGTCGATGGCGAAGTTCCCGATCAGGCAACGCCGGGCGCCCTCGAGTTCTCGCTCCTCGGGCGGCAACTCGATCAGTCGCTTCAGTTCCTCGAGCAGTCGGAGGCGCGACTCGTCGAATTTTTCCGGCGCCGTTGCGATGTAGACGCCGAAGTAGCCCGGCGCCACGCCTTCGATGTTCACCGCGGACACCGTGTAGGCCAGGCCCCGGCGATCGCGCAATTCGAGGAATAGGCGACCGCCCTGTCCGGCCAGCAGCTGAACGATCACATCGAGGGCGTAGCGGTCTTTGTCTCGCACCGTGAGCCCACGGAAACCGATCACGAGGTGAGCCTGGGCCCGGTCCTTCTGGAGTTCGGCGGTTCGGATCTCTCGGGGCGGTTTCTCGTCGGCAGGAGCGGGCGCCTCGAAGGCGTCATCCGCCAGGTCGGCCAGCCGCGCCGAGATGCGGCTCGCAAGGCTGTCGGGATCGACGTCGCCGGCCACGGCGAGGCTGCAGTTGTGCCCGCGGATCAAGCGTCTGTAGTGCCCCGCGACCAACTCGCGATCGAAGCCGGCAACCGACTGCGCTGTCCCGATCATGGGCTGGCGGTAGGGGTGTTCGCGGAAATGCGTCTCTGCGAACAGCTGGAACGCGCGCTGTCCCAGGCGGTCCTCGCGCCTTTCGATGGCGGCCAGGGTGTCGCGCCGCTCGCGCTCGATTTCGTCGCTGTCGAAGGCCGGTTCGAGGAGCACGTCCGCGAACAGGTCCAGGGCCGGTTCGAGTTGGTCGCGGGTCACCTCGAGGGTGAGACCGAGACTGCTGCGCCCCGAGAAGCCGTCGATCTCCGCCGCGAGGCTTTCGCTGGCGCGGGCGAAGTCCGCGGCGGACCGATTGCGGGTGCCGCGCAGCCACATCGAGCTCAGAAAGCTGGTGAGGCCCGCGTGACTGGCGTCGTCGGCCAGGAGGCCTCCCAGGAAGGCCGCACGCACGGCCACCACCGGGACATCGCGGCGTGGGAGCACGTAGAGCCGCGCGCCGTTCGCCAGCTCGTAGCTGTGAACCGCCGGAGCCGGGGTGCGGGACACGGGGGGGAGGCTGCGCGGCACGGCGAAGGTCCGCTTCGCGGCCTCGCAGGCGCTCTGGATTGCACCCTGGATCGTCTCGTGGTCGATGGCAGGGGCCCCATCCACGGGAAAGACGGCGCCCACCGTGAGGCGCTCCGGAACCAGGTAGCGGCGGGCGACTCGCCGAAGGTCCTCCGGGGCGGCGCGGCGGATGGCTCCCAGGTAGCGCTCTTCGGCGTCGACATCGCCGGCGAATACGGCAAAGCCCCCCAGTTTGTGCCCGACCGCCGAGATGCTCTCGCGTTCGAAGTGCTCCGCCGCCAGAAAGTTCGCACGGGCCTTTTCCAGCTCTTCGTCGCTGACCGGCTCCGCGCGCAGGCGCTCCGCCTCGACCACGCAGGCCTCCACCGCGCCGACCGCGCGTTCGAGGTCGGTGTCGACGCTCAGCGAGAAACAACCCGGGTCCAGCGGCGTGTAGCTCGAGGCGTCGATGTGCTCGGCGAGGCCGCCGCGCTCCTTCACGCTCTGGACGAGTCGGCTGCTGTCGCCGTTGCCCAGAATGAAGGCCAACAGGTCCACGAAGGGTGCGTCCTCGTGGGAGAGACCGATCGTGGGATAGCTGAACTCGAGGTGGGTTCGTTCGAAGGGGCGCGCCAGAAGCACACTGCGCAGGGAGGTCTGGGGAGGCTCGACCGGTCGTTGACGCTCCGCGCCGCCCGCGGTCGCTTCGGCGAAGGCCTCGCGCACCTGTTCCAGAACGGCGTGACTGTCGAAGTCGCCCACCGCTACCACCATCAGGTTGTCGGGCCGGTACCAGCGCTGGAAGAAATCGGTGAGCCGCTGCCGGTCGATACTCGAAACACTGTCGGCACTGCCGAGGATCGGGGCGCCGTAGGGGTGGTGCTGGTACGCCTTGGCGAAGACCGCGTTGCCCAGAACACTGAGGGGCGAATCCTCGCCGCGGCGGATCTCCTCGAGCACGACCTCGATCTCGCGGTCGATCTCTGCCGGCTCGAAGCTCGCGTGTTGCACGGCGTCCGACAGCACGTCCAGGCCGACGCCGAGGCGGTCGCTCGGAAGCGTCGCGTGGTAGACCGTGACGTCGAAGGACGTGTAGGCGTTGATTCGCCCGCCGGCGCTTTCCACCTCTCCCGCCACTTCCCCGACGCCGCGGCGTTCGGTTCCCTTGAAAAGCATGTGCTCGTGGAAATGCGCGAGCCCGGCCTCGAAGGGGCGCTCGTCGGCGGATCCCACCAGAGCCCAGACCTGCAACTCGGCCACCGGCGCCCGGTGCGCCTCGCGCAACAGCACGGTGAGCCCGTTGGGAAGGACCTCGCGGTGAGTCTCGGGGCCGGGCACGCTGTCAGGGTAGCGCTTTGTCTCGGTTCTACGCGTCCACCCGATGTAGGATCTGGCATGGGCGATGCCACTGTCGGTGTCTACGTACACGTCCCCTTCTGTGAACGGGTCTGCCCGTACTGCGACTTCGCCGTGGTGGCGGCTCGTTCCCTCGGCCGGGCCCAGGAAACCGACTATGTGGATGCGGTTCTGCTCGAGCTGGAGCGGCGAATGCCGGTCTTCGGCGGTCGCTCTCTGGCCAGCCTCTACCTCGGCGGGGGCACCCCGTCCCTGTTGCAGCCGGCATCGGTCGCGCGGATCGTCTCCGCGGTGTCCTCCGCCTTTCCGGCTGCGACCGACAGTCGCGTGGAGGTCACCCTCGAGGTGAACCCCAGCACCCTGGAGCGATCGCGGCTTCCGGGCTTTCGAGAGGCGGGAGTGAATCGCGTTTCACTCGGAGTTCAGTCCTTCGACGACGAGGTGTTGCGGCGACTGGGCCGCGCACACGGCGGCGACGAAGGGCGTCGGTCCCTGTCGGCATGCCGGGCGGCGGGGTTCGATGCCATTTCTCTCGATCTGATCTTTGCCGCTCCCGCGCAGACGCTTGCACTCTTCGAGCGAGATCTGGCCGAAGTCGTGGCCTTCGGGCCCGAGCACGTGTCGACTTACGAATTGACCATCGAGGCGGGAACGCCCTTTGCCGCGGCGGAGGCACGGGGACAGCTGGCTGTTCCCAACGACCCCGATGAGCGGATGGATCGGTCGCTGGCCATGATGGAGGTCGCGGAGGAGCGGCTCCAGAAGGCGGGCTTTCGGCGCTACGAGATCTCGAGCTACGCCCGCCCGGGGTTCGAAGCCGTCCACAATCGCCGCTACTGGCAGCGTCGACCGGTACTGGGCCTGGGAATGGGCGCGTTCTCTACCGAGCCGATTTGTCGGGAAACGCCGTTTGGATCGAGAAGGGCGAATACGCGCAATCTGGAGTCCTATCTCACCGGAATGGGTGCCGACCCTGGCGCCGTCGAGGTGCTCGATGCGAGAAACGCCCGGGGCGAGGCCGTTTTTCTGGCGCTGCGGGCCGCGGAGGGCCTCGACGCGGCGCTCTTCGCCGAGGAATTCGGAGCCCCGCCCCGCTCCTACTGGGGCTCGGCCATCTCGACCCTGGTGGCTGACGGGCTGCTCGAAGAGCGGACCGGCCCCGGGGACCTGCGGCTGACCCAACGAGGTCGCCGGGTCTCGGACTCGGTGTTTGCGTACTTCGTGTAGGCGGCCACCGCGCGGGAACGAGCCGGTATGGCGCCCTCTCGCGAACGGTGGTACCCCCTTATCAGCTGGAATTTCAGAGGTTTTCGTGCATTCGAGGGCAGTCGATCCGATCTCCGGTCCGGAACTGAACCCGCGCCAAGCGGCCGTGCTGCGCGCGATGGTGACGGCCTACGTCGGCGAGGCCGCCCCGATCGGGTCGGCCACACTTTCGGCACTCGTCCCCATCAATATTTCCGCTGCCAGCGTGCGCGCGACCCTGGTCGAGCTCACGCGCCTCGGCCTCGCCGAGCAACCGCATCCCTCGGCGGGTCGGATACCGACGCAGCGCGGGCTGCGGGTCTTCGTGGATCGATTGCTGGATCCCACGGCGCTGGTCGCCTCGGAGCGCCGGGCCATCGACTACAGCGTCGACGAGGCCAGCGCGGATGGGGTGGTACAGGTGGCGTCCCAGCTCCTGTCCGAGAGGACCCACCAGCTGGGATTCGTGGTGACACCTCGCCTCGACCGGATCGTGCTGCAGCACGTCAGCCTGGTGCGCCTCGCCGTCAATCGGGTCCTCATCGTGCTCGTATCCGAGTCGGGCGAGACCCACCGGCGGACGATCGAAGACGATCGGGCGTCGGATCAGGCGGAGCTCGATCGCATCGCGGCGATGCTCAACGAGCGCGTGATGGGGCGAACCCTGCCGGAAGTACGCGAGGCTCTCGAACGAGAGGCCCGGCTCCTGAGGCGTCAGGCCGACCGGTTCCTCGCCCGGGCCATCGATTTCGGGGCCCGGGCGTTGGCCGTCGACGATGGTGAGGCGGTCGATCTCGTGATCGAGACCCGACTCGAGCTGCTCGACCAACCCGAGTTCCACGATCCCCGTCAGGTCCGAGACCTCTTCGCTGCGGTGGAAACCAAGGAGCGTTTGATCGAGGTTCTGGACCGGATGATGGATGGCGAGGGGGTGTGCGTCGCCTTTGGAGACGAGGTCGAGGAGCCGTCCCTGCATCGATTTGCCCTGGTCGCGACCCGCTACGGGCGCGGTACGAGGGGCGAGAGACCCCTCGGCGTGCTGGGTGTGATCGGGCCCAGCCGGATGGACTTCGGTCGCGTGATCCCTTTGGTCGGATACTTGTCCCGCGTCATCACCGAGAAGCTCCGGGCGTGACCTCAAGCCCGCGCTGCGGGTTCCGAAGAGCTTCGTTGGTGAGCTACGGCTGAATCTGCCGGGCCGCGTAGGTCCCCCTTCGACTCGACCCTCGAGACGAGATGAAATGAGTACCGACAAGATCTCCGAAAATCCCGATCCGTCGACCGGTGACGCCGGAGACCTCAAGGAGTCGGAGGCTGTGCTCGAGGCGAGCGCAGAGCTCGAGGAGGCCCTCCGGGAGGCCGCTGAGGCCGTGGACGGATCCGGTCGGGCTTCCGGAAAATCCTCGGCTCCTGAGTCGGCTCCTGAGTCGGCTCCTGAGTCGGCTCCTGAGTCGGCCCCTGAGTCGGCTCCTGAGTCGGCTCCTGAGTCGGCCCCCGAATCGGCCCCCGAATCGGTCTCTGAACAGGCGCCGGAGGCCGAAGGTGAATCGCCGGACGAGACTCAGGCGGCACTCAAGCTGGCCCAGGATCGGCTGATTCGTCTCCAGGCGGACTTCGAGAATTTTCGGCGCCGCGCGCTCAAGGAGCGGACCGAGGCGCGCCAGTATGGCCACCAGAATCTCGTCAAGGATCTCCTTTCATCGGTCGATAATTTGGAGCGTGCGATCGAACACTCGCGCGGCGCTAGCGCCAGTGGCACGGGGGGCTTGGAGAGCTTGTTGCAGGGTGTTGAGATGGTGCAGCGGGAGCTGCTCGGCGCGATGGCGAAGCATGGCGTGAATGAAGTCGAGGCGGAGCGAAAGCCCTTCGATCCGGCGGTCCACGAAGCGATGGCACAGTTCCAGGATGACAGCGTGCCCGTGAACACCGTGGTCGAGGTATTGGAGAAGGGATACCAGCTGCGAAGTCGCCTGATTCGGCCGGCGCGGGTCGTCGTTTCCGTGTCGTCGTCCCAGGAAGCGGACGAAAAGGGCGAGGACGAAACCACC
>JAZFUU010000106.1:0-15470 GCA_036447375.1 Myxococcota bacterium | reverse complement strand
GTTGGTCTTGCCTTCACTGGTCTTCGCCTTGAGCTGGAACTTGAGGAAATTCGGAATGGCGATGGCCGCCAGAATTCCGATGATGGCAACGACGATCATGAGCTCGATCAACGTAAAGCCGCCGCGCCGGTTGTGGATCTTCATCACGGTGTGGACCCCTATGGTTGTGTCACTCGCGCGCTTCTGTGGTCGGAACCCTGAGAGCAGCTCCGGGGCCGAACATCGGCCCTACGTCAAACGCCCGAATACCCGTTTGACTGGGCCATAGAGCAATGCCCGTGCCAACCGGGAGGTGCATCTGCATGGATCGGCAGAACCCATTCCAACCTGAGGGGAAATTGGGGACATGAAGCCCATGGGCGCCCAATCGAGGGCCGCTCCGAAAACGCCATGGACCGGCCAAAGTGACGGTCTGTGGCACCCCGGGTGACCCGCAGCGTCACCGGGTTTCGGTCGAACGGTTCAGTCGGGGTAGCCGCTGGGGTGGAGTCGGTGCCACTCCCAGGCGGTGGCGACGACCTCGTCGATGGTTTCGTAGCGCGGGGTCCAGCCCAGCTCGTGGCGAGCGCGACCGGAAGCAGCCACGAGACGCGCCGTGTCGCCGGGGCGAGGCTCGGCGACGGAACAGGGGACCTTCTGGCCGGTTACGCGCTCGACGGCTCGAATGACCTCACGGACCGAGCTGCCGTTGCCACTGCCGAGATTGTAGAGCAGGCCCCGGGGTTCGCCCTCGGCCGGCAGCTGCTCGAGCACCCGTTCGTGCGCCTGTGCCAGATCCTCGACGTGCACGTAGTCGCGAATACAGGTTCCGTCGGGCGTGTCGTAGTCATCGCCGAACAGGCGCACCTCGTCGCGCTGCCCGAGCAGGGTCTGAAGCACGACCGGAATCAAATGCGTCTCCGGAACGTGGCCTTCGCCATAGGCACCGTCCGCGCTGGCGCCCGACGCATTGAAGTAGCGCAGCACCGCATAACACAGGCCGTAGGCGCGTGAGAAGTCCTGGATCATCTGTTCGATCGTGTGCTTGGTCAAGGCGTAGGTGCTCTTGGGGCGCACCGGCGCGTTCTCGTCCAATGGCATCGCCGCGGTGTCGCCGTAAACCGCGCACGTGCTCGAGAACACCATCCGCCGCACGCGACAGTCGGTCATCGCCTCGAGCAGGGACAGTGAACCCGCGACGTTGTTGCGCCAATAGGACCGCGGATCGGACATGGACTCGCCCACGTAGCACGACGCGGCGAAGTGCACGACCGCTTCGATCTCGCGCTCTCGCAGCAGGGCGCGAACCACGTCGCCGTCCGCAATCTCGCCCTCAACGAGCGTCCCATCGGGGGCGGCGCTCCGGTGTCCCTCGGACAGGTTGTCGAGCACGACGACTTCGTGGCCGGCGGCCTGCATGTGGCGGGCCGCGAAGCCTCCAACGTAGCCAGCACCCCCTGTGACCAGGATATTCATCGGCGCCGAGAGTTGCTGCAAATGGGCGGAGATGCAAGCAATGGGTGGAGCTGCAAGAAGGTGGCGCTCCCAACGGGAATCGAACCCGTGTTTTGGCCTTGAGAGGGCCACGTCCTAGACCGCTAGACGATGGGAGCGCGAACCGGCGAGCAAACGTGCCGCTCGCGGATCGGCCTGTCAACTCGGCTCTTCGATGCACGACCTCGCGCCTGGCGGCTGGGGCGAGTAGGCTGCGCGGGCGGGGACATGAGGAATCGGCGGGTGACGGGAGGAGACGGTGGAGTCTAGGTTCGTTTTCGCATTCATGGACTGCGAATTCGGAGGTCTCGATCCGGAGCTGCACGACATCACCGAAGTCGCGGTGGTCGTCACCGACTATCGGCTGGCGGAACTCTCCAGTCGGGAATGGAAGATCCGAGCCCGACCCGAGCGCATCACAGAAGAAGCCGCCGCCATCAGCGGCTACACGACCGAGGCCTGGACCGACGCGCTACCGGTCCGTCAGGTTCTCAGCGAGTTGGCGACCATGCTTCCAAAGGGGAAGACCGCGGTTCCAGCCGGACAGAACGTGCGGATGGATGTCCAGTTCCTGGAGCGGGCATTCAAGAACTGCGCCATCGCCTACCCCTTCGACTACCACGTAATCGACCTCGCCACGCTGTTCTACGCCTGGTCGCTGGTCACGGGAGAGGAGGTCACCGCCCTGTCGCTGCGACAGGCGGCCATCAAGGCGGGTTTGATCGATGGATCGGTTCCGCATCGGGCGATGGCCGACACCCGACTCACCCTCGACGCGTTCCGATACTATATCGGGTGCCTCGCCCCACGAGCTTCCGCCCAGTTTTCTGGGGAAGCCGGTGAGATCGGGGAAACCGGTGGGGTCGGGGAAGCCGGCGGAATCGGGGGTATCAGCGGGGCCGGGTAAGCCCGGCGGGCGCCCGTCGGCGCATCGGGCCCCGCTACCGGCGCGCCTGAGCCTGCACCATCATCCAGAGCTGTCGCTTCAGGCGCTCTTTGAATTCCGGATCAGCTCGGACATCGATCAGGTCCGCTTCGAGAAATTCCCGAAGCTCCTCCATTGTGAAATCCATGAAGGCCTCGTCTACGACCGCTTCTTCATCCGCACGATTACCGGACATTGCGACCCCCCCTCTTGTGCCGGGCTCTCGCTTGCCTCACGACGTATTCCTCTTCACGCCCGCTCAGTTCGCGGAAACCATACCGGGATCGACCGCCTCCACCACAAGGCGCTTCACCCGATATAGGCTCGATCGCACCGCGTCGTTCGAACGGGAAGTACGACGTGCGATCTCGCTGATGGAAAGATTCTCTACGTGCCGCAGGACGAATACCTCGGCCTGCCAGCTGGCAATCGAGGAGAGCTGCCGACCGACCGAATCCGAACAGCGCTGAAGGCTCAGACGCTCCTCCGGAGTGCAGGTGTCCAGCGACCCCGCCGACCGCGAGAGATCCTGTTGGGCCCGCTCCAGCCGCACCTCGTGCGCCTTCGCACGCCGCAGGTGATTGTTGACCGTGTTCTTCGCAATGCCATAGATCCACGAGAGCAGTGAAGACTGTCCCCGATAGGCATCGATGGAACGGAATACGGCGGTAAAGGTCTCCTGCACCACTTCCTCGGCGTCCGCGTGGTTGCGAAGCCGGGTGTAGGCAAAGCTGTACACCCGCTGGAAGTATCGCTCGTAGAGGGCGGTGAAGTCCTCTTCGCTCGATCGCCGAATTCCTTCGAGAAGTTCGGCGTCGGTGGGGGGACCCGAAGTGGCCTGATCTGTCGTGCGTGTGCGGGGCAACGCGTTTCTCCTCGCGTTACCCCTCCCCAGGAAAGGACCCCAAGGCCCTCACCGAGTATGTGGTCGAATGTTCCGATTTGTGGCGCGGAGCGGCCCAGATTTAAACGCGAGGACTTCCGGGGGGACTTGCCGGCGCTAGATGCCCAGGAGCGAACCCAGGCCCGGGGTGCCGGCGACGAGGGCGCGTCTCATCCGATAGAGATTGGCCTTGATCGCATCTTCGGACTTGCCCAGGGCGATCGCGATATTCCGAATCGGCTGCCGCCTCAGGTGTTTCAGATGGAAGATACGGCGCTGAAGGGGCGTCAGCTCATTCTCGATCACCTGCTCGCACAGGACCAGGAGCCGACGGGCGTCGACCGCCTGATCGCTCGGAACCTCGCCCGTCTCCGTCTCCCGGGCCGCTCTACCATCGATCGACTCGAGTCGGGGCCTCGCCTTTCGGAAGCGTCGATTCACGGTGTTTCGCGTGATTCCGAAAATCCAGACCAGCAGGCTCGACTGGCCGCGGAAGCTGCCCAGGGAGTTGAAGACCGTGAAGAACACCTCCTGGGTGACGTCCTCGGCCTCACCGGGGTCGTTCAAGCGCTTGAGGGCGAAACGGTAGACCCGTGGGAAGTAGCTCTCGTAGAGCAGCTCGAAATGCTCCGAGCTACCCCCCAGAATCTGGTCGACCAGTTCCAGGTCGCTGGGCCACGGCTTGAGATTCTTTGACAAGAGTGCGCGCTCCCTGCCAACCCGCCGCAGTTCCAAGGGATCCAGGCCAGGGCTTCACCCCGGGGGGTGAATTTTCGCGGGGCAACCGGGTGCGATCCCAAGGGCCAAGCCAGTGCTTGACGCCGGCGCCCCCGCCATGCCTTCTTTCCCTGTGGACTCCTCTGCGACGGGTCTGGGCTTTCCAAAAGTGGGGATTTACATCCCACACATCTCATGAGCAAGGGTCGTGCCAGTTCTTCCTCCATTCGCAATATTTCATGTAACTATCTGTTTTTAAATTGGAAATATGCTATTTCCGCAACACCGAGACCCGTCCGGAACTGACGTGGATATGTGAAAAGAAGTTCCACTTCTGAGTACTCCAGTTCACTCGGCCCGCGGACCGCGTCACAGTTTCCCGGGGGTGATCCACCAATGCCCGTCGATCCACTCCCAGCGGTCGCGCCGTATCACCGAGACCCCTCCGGGGCGCAGGGGTCTGCCGTCGTCTCCCCGAAAGCGAACCTGCACCTGGGCGACCCCACCCGGCTCGAAAACGAACTGCTGGATCTCAACCCGATTCGGTCGACTCCTCTCGAAGTGAGCATCCGCGAGGGTATGAGCCAGTTCCGCGTAGTAGTCGAAGAAGAGATCCGGGGAGCGAAACCGGTCGCGCAGAACCGGGTCGTTGAAGGTTTCGAGGGTGTTGAATCGGCGCTGGATCAATCGCCGATAGAACGCGTCGATCCGGCGCTGGAACGAGAGCGCCGACTCCTCGGAAACGGCGACGGACACCCCCGAGTCGGTCGGAATCGGCCCCCGATCGCCGACACAAGCGCTCGCGAGGGCCAGGGCGGCCACCGCCGCGGCGCGTCGACTCACCCCCCGAACTCGAAGCGGGGAGCGAGGTACGCGGCGAGTTCCCGAATGCCGATCCGTTCCTGATCCATGGAATCGCGGCTGCGAACCGTGACCTTGCCATCGTCGATGGACTCGAAATCGTACGTCACACAAAACGGCGTCCCCACCTCGTCCTGGCGCCGATAGCGACGTCCGATGTTCCCAGACTCGTCGTAGAAGACGCTGAAGCGACGGCGAAGCTCGACCTCGAGGGCACGGGCCGGCTCGGCTAGCTTCTTGGACAGAGGCAGGACAGCTACCTGAATCGGCGCAATTGCGGGGTGCAGCCGCAACAGGGTGCGCGTTTCGCCGCCCTCGAGATCTTCCTCGTGGTAGGCGTCGCAGAGCAATGCGAGGCACGTGCGATCGATACCGACCGAGGTCTCGATCACCATCGGCAGATAGTGCTCCTTGCTCTGGGGATCCGTAACACCGAGATCCTTTCCCGAAAATTCGCTGTGACGATTCAAGTCCCAGTCGCCCCGATCGTGGATTCCCTCGATCTCCTGCCACCCGAACGGGAACAAATACTCGATGTCGACGGCCGCCTTGCAGTAGTGGGCGAGCTCGTTCTCGCCGTGTTCGCGCGTCCGCAGGCGGTTCTCGTCGAGCCCCAGGTCGGCGTGAAATCGCAGTCGCTCTCCCCGCCAGTGGTCAAACCATCTCTGGCGCTCCGAAGGGTGGCAGAAGAACTCCAGCTCGGCCTGTTCGAACTCGCGCGAGCGAAAAATAAAATTGCGCGGGTTGATCTCGTTGCGGAATGCCTTCCCGATTTGTCCGATTCCGAACGGGATCTTTTGCCGCGCCGACTCCCGAACTCGCTTGAAGTCGCTGAAGATGGACTGGCAGGTCTCGGCACGCAGATACGCCGTCGAAGCGGCGTCTTCGGACGCCCCGATCTGCGTCTGGAGCATGAGGTTGAAGTTGCGGGTCTCGGTGAAATCATGCTCGGACGTCCCCTCGCGGGATGGACACGGGCCGGCGTCGTCCAGCTGATCGGCACGAAAACGCTTCTTGCAGGCTCGGCAATCTACCAGGGGATCACTGAAGTGCTCGACGTGGCCCGAAGCCTCCCAGGTTCTCGGGTGAGCGATGATGGCGGTATCGACCCCCTCGACGTCGGACCGCTCCCGAACCACGCGCTGCCACCATGTCGCCTTGAGGTTGTTCTTGAGCTCGACTCCGAGAGGGCCATAGTCCCAGAAGCCGTTGATCCCGCCGTAGATCTCACTGGACGGGAATACGAACCCACGGCGGGCGCACAGAGAGACGAGATCTTCCATTCGCTCGAGGCGACGCGAGTTGTCGGGCGTTCTGGTGGACATGAGGGCGGCGAGTATATGGCTTCCCCAATGGCCCCGGGAGGTCGGGTCACGCCCGAAGAACCTCGGTCAGGAAGGCTTCGCTGCGAAGCTCGATGCCCAGATGATATTGCTTGAATCGCCCGACCAGCAGCCGGCTCTCCTCGAGGGCGACAGTGCCGAGACTCAGACGATCCAGCTGCTCGAACTCGAATCGAATCCCCTGTTCGAGACCACGGAGCGTCCCAGCGTGTACCCGCACGAGGCCGCCCAGGCCGGAAGCGCAGCTCGCGCAGACCGTTCCGCCATCCGGCACGCAAAAATCCACTTCCGTGGTCCCGGTGAGATCGACAGCGCAGCGAACACAACGGCGGAGCTCGGGTCGCAACCCCAGCGCCTCCAAGACGCGCAGTTCGAGAAAGATGCGCAGGCGTATGTCGGGCGCACAGGTCGCCGCCGCCCGAAGTGCGGTCAAGGCGAATCGAAACAGCCGCTGCACGTCGGCAGAGGATCCCGCTTCCGGTGCCAACCGGTCCAGGACCTCGAGCAAGTAGCAGCCGAGCGCGAAACGGCGAGTGTCGTGTCGAAGTGGAGCGAAGGATTCGATCAACGTCGCCTGTTCGAGCAGGGCCATCGCACCGGATCGGCGCCGCAAGATCTGGACCTGCAGGCGGTTGAAGAAATCCAGAGTGCCCGGGAAACGGCGTACGCTGCGCCGGGCGCCCTTGGCGATCGCCGTCAGGCGCCCCATGTCGGGCGTAAGGAGATGAAGGATCCGATCCGATTCGCCAAAATCGACCGACCGGAGGATCAACGCCTCGCTTCGGACCCCGCGCATCCCAGAGTCTACTGCGGCGGGCGACCGTCCCCCAGGACCGGTGCGCTCGCCTCCGCTTGTGTCCGCGGGGTGTCCTGCTCCAAGACCAGGGAACGGAGCGCATCGTGCCGATAGACGACCACGGGAGTGGACTGCCGCCAACCGGATGAGATCCAGATCCTGCGGACCCCCCAGAGCGCCAGAAGCACCACCGCCAGGGCAACCGCGAGGCCGAGGCCCATTGCAAAGCGGTGTCGCGCCGCGGCCCGAATTCCCGCGGCATCCTCGTCCGGGGGCTCTGCCAACAGGCGCAACACCGCCTCATCGGGGTCGAGACCCAGCGCCTCCGCCACGGCCCGGACGAACCCCCGGGAAAAGCCATCCGAAACGTGGTCGAAAGCACCCGCTTCCAGACGCTCGAGAGAACGACGGGGAATCTTGGTCAGGACGGCCAGGTCGTCCAGAGAGATCCCGCGCAAAAGCCGTTGACCCGCGAGATAGCGGCCAGCCGACCCTAGCGTAGGATCTTCAGGTATTCCTCGGACTTCTTTCCCCATGGCCCATTCGCCGCCTGATCAACCGCCGCCACCAGATGTGCCACCGCTCGCTCCCGATACCCCGTCGATATGTAGAGTTCTGCGATCCGATAGTTGGCTTCCGCCAGGGCTCCGGGCCGCACATCGGACGCGAGCATCTCCCCGAACAACGTAATGGCTTCGAAATGGTGGCCCTCTTGGGCCTCTAGGATGCCGAGGTTGAGCAGAGCCGGCCAGTAGTGTCGTCGGTATTCCAACGCCAGCTCCAGATCGCCGCGGGCCTCGGCGTTGCGACCCATTCGAAATTTGGCCCAGCCCTGGTTCGTGAGGGCCCGCCAGACCCCGGGAAACGTCGGATCATCCATCAGCACCCGGGTTTCAGAGAGGGCATCCTCGTAGCGTTCCAGGTGAATGTAGAGATTCGAGAGCATCAGCCGCGCGTCGTGGTAGGGGGGGTGAAGCTCGAGCACCCGCCGCAGCTGCTTTTCGGCCTCCTCGATCCGCCCCTTTCGCTTGTAGGCCTCGGCGAGACCCATGTGGATGCGGGCGTTGCGCGGATCGAGAGTCTCGGCCCGGAGCATTTCACGCAGTCCATCGGCGTCCCGTCCGTTGTTGAGATGGTCGGCACCGATCTCGAAGTGCGAGCGCGCCTTGAGGGTATTCTGTTTGGCCCTCGCCTTCGACGCAGCCGTGGCACACCCGGACAGGGGACCCGATCCGGCAAGGGTCAAGACACCAAGCATCGCCGCGATGGGCCAACGTGCCGTCTTCCTCATGCTCCCTCCAACCCGCCCGGCTTCAGGCCGAGCGAGCACAATCGCGTTCTTCTTCGTCGATATCGGTCATCGGGCGGTCGAGTCGGCGCCCGATCGAAGCGCCGCCGGATCGGAGCCGGAATTTGGTAAGGGAGATCGCGGCCGCCCGCGGAGGAGAGGGGGGCGAAACGGCTCGTTGCAGCGGGCTTGCGCCTCGCGGGGGCGAGGCTGCCTTGCCGACCCACTCGGCCCAGAGACTTGAGGCCTCGGAAGCGGGATCCAGAACATCATCGAACAAGAAGCCCATGCTCTCGGAGAAGGCAACCGCGGCATCGAGGAGACGGGCGGAATCACCGATCCCATGGGGCAGCCACTCCGACGCGAAGAAGACCACCTGATCATTTCGCATGGAGCGAATCGCGACCACGAGACGACGCCCCTGGGCAGGTCCTCCGACAAGCGCGATCGCCGCGCTGGCGGGCCCCGACGGCAGTTCGTCGACCGCGAGGACCGGACGGTTCAACGACAGCCGGAGGAGCAGGAGCGGGGTCGTCGCCGGGTCCGGAGCCGATTGCATCGAGAAAAACATGCTCGGGGTATCGGAACCCGGACGCCGCGCCTTGAGGCTCATTCGGGTGCAGGAAGACGGGCGAAGGCATTGACCCGGCTCGGCGTTTCGCTGCGGAAGGTCTCACGGGCCTTTCCGCCGGGGGGTTTCGCAGCCCCGAGCGACGGATACACTCATCCTAGTTCGGCCATCGAGGCTGGAGAAGACCTCAATGCAAAGCAAGCCGGTCGAGACGATCGACCGCGTCGCGATCCGATTCACTGGCGACTCCGGTGATGGGATCCAGCTCACCGGTACCAAGTTCACGGAATCCACGGCCCTCGCGGGAAACGATCTGTCGACGCTTCCGGACTATCCGGCCGAGATTCGGGCGCCGGCCGGAACCCTCGCCGGCGTCTCGGGCTTCCAGATCCAGTTCTCATCCGAGAGCATTCGCACTCCCGCCGACCAGCCCGATGTTTTGATCTCCTTCAACCCGGCCGCGCTGCACGCCAATATCGAGGATCTGCGCCCGGGCGGGATGGTCCTCATCAACATCGACGCGTTCACGAAAAAAAGCCTTCTGCGCGCGGGCTACGACGAGGATCCACTGCCCTCCCTCCGAGAGCGCTTCCAGCTCGTCGAAATCCCGCTCACGAAGCTGAATCGAGCGGCCCTGCGGGATCTGAAGCTGAGCCCGCGCGACGCCGACCGCTGCAAGAACTTCTTCGCCCTGGGGCTCATGTACTGGCTCTATGACCGACCGATGGAACCCACCGAGCGGTGGCTGGAGACCCGCTTTCGGGGCGATGTGCTCAAGGCGAATCTGCAGGTCCTCCGCGCCGGACACGCGTTCGGCGAAACGACCGAACTCCTCCCGGTGTCCTACACGGTGCCGCGGGCAAAGATCGAGCCCGGCTCCTACCGCAACATCACCGGCAATACGGCCCTGGCCTGGGGAATCGTCGCGGCGGGACAGCTGATGCAGAGCCCGGTGTTCCTGGGGGCCTACCCGATTACACCCGCCACCGACGTGCTTCACGAACTCGCCCGCCACAAGCATTTCGGGGTCAAGACCTTCCAGGCCGAGGACGAGATCGCGGCGATGAGCGCCGCGATCGGAGCCGCCTTTGCTGGAGTCCTGAGCGCGTGCACGACCAGCGGACCGGGGTTCGTTCTCAAACAGGAGGCACTCGGTCTGGCTGTCATGGCCGAGCTTCCCGTGGTGGTTTTCGACATCCAGCGCGCCGGTCCCTCCACGGGCATGCCCACCAAGAACGAGCAGGGCGACCTTCTGCTGGCGCTCTTCGGCCGGAACTCGGCGAGCCCGATCCCCGTTCTCGCGCCTTGCACGCCGGGCGACTGCTTCCACATCGCACTGGAAGCCTTTCGGCTGGCCGTTCGTTACATGACGCCGGTCGTCGTTCTCTCCGACTCGTACCTCGCGAACAGTGCCGAGCCCTGGTTGATCCCCGACGTCGAGTCCCTGACCCGACAACCGATCGAATTCCGCACCGATCCCGAGGGATTCCATCCGTACGGCCGCGACGACGAACGGCTCGCGCGTCCCTGGGCCGTCCCCGGCACCCCGGGGCTGGAACATCGCATCGGTGGCCTCAACAAGCAGGACGTCACTGGAAACGTCTCCTACGACCCCAAGAATCACCAGACGATGGTGAATCTTCGCGCCGAAAAGGTGGCGCGAATCGCGCGCGAGATTCCCCCGATCGAGGTGAACGGCCCGGATCGGGGACCGCTTCTGGTGGTGGGCTGGGGCGGAACCCAGGGCACGATCCTCACTGCCGTCGAAGAGGCGCGGATCGACGGATCGAACGTGTCGAGCATTCATCTGCGCCATCTGAATCCGTTTCCGGCTAACCTGGGTGAGGTGCTCTCGCGCTTCGAGAAGGTCATCGTTCCGGAACTCAACGAGGGACAGCTCTGTCGTCTGCTGCGCGCCGAGTTCTTGATCCCCGCCGAATCCGTTTCCAAGGTCGAAGGGCAGCCCTTCCGGATCGCGGAGATTCGAGCCCACATCGAACGCGCGCTGCGCGGGAAGGAGTAGATCAGGGTGGCGGGTTCTACCTCGACGCTGACCAAGAAGGACTTTACCTCGGACCAGGACGTGCGCTGGTGTCCGGGTTGCGGGGACTACTCCGTGCTCGCAAACATGCAGCGGCTCATGCCCGAGCTGGGGGTTCCTCGGGAGAACTTCGTGTTCGTGTCGGGTATCGGGTGCTCGAGCCGGTTCCCCTACTACATGAATACCTTCGGCTTTCACACCATCCACGGGCGGGCGCCGGCCTTCGCCACCGGGATCAAGGTCGCCCGGCCCGAGCTGTCGGTCTGGGTCGTCACCGGCGATGGGGATGGGCTCTCCATCGGTGGAAACCATCTCCTGCACACGATTCGCCGGAACATCGATCTGCAAATCCTCTTGTTCAACAACCGGGTGTACGGATTGACGAAGGGGCAGTACTCGCCGACGTCGCGAACCGGGATGCGCACCAAGTCGACACCGGCCGGGTCCATCGACCATCCCGTGGATCCCATCGCCTTCGCCTTGGGATGTGGCGCCACTTTCGTGGCCCGCACCGTCGACGTGGACGCCCCTCACCTCCAGCAGGTTCTTCGCCGCGCCCACGGCCACCCGGGAACCGCGTTCGTCGAGATCCTCCAGAACTGTCCGGTCTACAACGATGACGAGTGGATCGAGGTCGAAGACCGCAAAACGCGCACCGACGCGTCCCTCGTGTTGCGCGATGGGGAGCCCCTCGTATACGGCAGCAAGAACCGCCGCCGGGGCATTCGGATCGAGGATGGCATTCCGTCGGTCGTCAAACTCACCGAGGATGAGGATCCGATCGAGAAGGGCGTCGCGGTGCATCACGAACGGCACCGGAGCCCGGGCTACGCCTTCGCGCTAGCGAGCCTGCAACGCCCCGAGTTCCCGATACCGGTCGGAGTTATTCGCGCGGTGGAGAGCGAGACGTACGAGGAGCAGCTCGTGAAGCAGCAAACGGAAGCCATCGAGACGCAGGGCGCCGGCGACCTGGCGCGCCTCCTCCGCACCGGGGACAGCTGGACCGTAGAGCAATAGGGAGCGTCGCCGTCTCGGCGACAGCGTTCAGCAGCCCTCGCTACAGACCGGGAACCCGCCGAGCCAAGGTCTCGCCGATCTCCGCGGGCGAACGCGCAACCGCCACACCCGCTTCCTCCAGGGCCTCGATCTTGTCGATGGCTCGCCCCTGCCCGCCGGAGATGATCGCTCCCGCGTGACCCATGCGCTTGCCCGCGGGGGCGTTCTGGCCGGCAATGAACGCAACCACGGGTGTCTTCATCTCGTCCCGGATGTAGGCGGCCGCAGACTCCTCGGCGGTTCCGCCGATCTCACCGATCAAAACCACCGCCCGCGTGTCCGGATCCGACTCGAACAGCGCGAGGGCCTCCACGAACGTGGTACCGACTACGGAATCCCCGCCGATCCCGATGCACGTAGACTGACCGATCCCGAGTCGCGAAAGCTGGTCGACGGCCTCGTAGGTCAACGTCCCCGAGCGAGATACCACACCCACCGGCCCAGGCTGCGTGATGCTCGCAGGCATGATGCCGATCCGGCATTGCTCGGGCGTCACCAGACCGGGACAGTTCGGCCCGACGAGCCGCGTCGAGCTTTCGCGTAGCGCATTCTTCGCTCGCAGCATGTCGAGGGCCGGGATGCCCTCAGTGATGCAAACCACCAGACCGAGTCCCGCGTCGGCCGCCTCGAGGATGGCATCGGCGGCCCCCGAGGGCGGCACGAAGATGGCAGACGCGTTGGCGCTCGTCTCCCGAACCGCTTCGCGAACAGAGTCGAAAACCGGGATACCCTCGATCGTCTCCCCGCCCTTTCCGGGGACGACGCCCCCGACCACTTCGGTGCCATACTTGATCGAGAGTTGTGCGTGGAATCGGCCCACCCGACCCAGCCCCTGGATGAGCAGTCGCGTGTTCCTGTCGCAGAGGATGGACACGGCTACGCTCCGGCCCCGCGGGCGGCAGCGACCGCTCTCTCGCCCGCCTCGCGCAGAGTTTCGGCGGGCGTAATATCGAGGGCCGAATCGGCCAGAATCCGACGTCCCGCCTCGGCGTTGGTCCCCTGCAGCCGAACCACCAGGGGCACCGAGAGTCCCAGACTCGCGGCCGCGGCAACCACACCCTCAGCGATCAAATCACAGCGAACAATGCCGCCGAATATGTTGACCAGAATCGCTTTTACGTTGGGATCACGAAGGATCAGTTTGAAGGCCGCCTCCACTTTCTCCTTGTCAGCCGTTCCGCCCGCGTCCAGAAAATTGGCTGGCCGTCCTCCGCAATGCTGGATCATGTCGAGGGTCGCCATGGCGAGGCCGGCGCCGTTCACCATACAACCGATGTCGCCGTCGAGGCCGACGTAGGCCAGATCGATATCCCGCGCCTCGCGCTCCCGGGGATCCTCCTGCTCGGGATCGCGGAGCTGGGCGATTTCCGGCTGGCGGTAGAGCGCGTTGTCGTCGAAGTTGAGCTTCGCGTCGAGGGCGATCAGATCACCCGCCTCGGTCACCACCAACGGGTTGATCTCGGCCAGGGAGCCGTCCTTCTCGATGAACAATCGATACAGGCCGTCGAGAAAGGTCTGAAGCGCCCGAAAGTCGGGGAGACCCAGGCCAAAGGCCACCTGCCGCACCTGGTAGGGCTGAAGCCCGAGGTTCGGGTCCACGGTGACGCTGATGATCTTCTCCGGAGAGTTGGCCGCGACCTCTTCGATTTCGACGCCGCCCTCTGTGGACGCGATGATGGCGATCTTCTCCTCAGCCCGGTCCAGCACGATTGCCAGATACAACTCCCGAGCGATGTCGGAACCCGCCTCGATGTAGACCTTGCGCACGACCAGGCCCTCGGGTCCCGTCTGGGCCGAGCGCAGAGTCATACCCAGGATCTCGCTGGCGAAGCGTTTGGTCTCGGCGGGAGACTTGGCGAGCTTGATGCCTCCCGCCTTGCCCCGGCCTCCGGCGTGAACCTGTGCTTTTACGACCACCGTGTCCGCGTCCAGCCAACGAGCGGCTTCCTCGGCCTCGGCAGGGGTCGTCGCCAGTCGCCCCGGCGGTACCGGGACGCCGAACTGGTGCAACAGGGCCTTCGCCTGGTACTCGTGAACGTTCACTGGGAGATCTGTTCGACGAGAGTCCGAACGTGCTCTACCGAAGCATCAAAGAGCTCGCGCTCGGCGGCACTCATTTCCACTTCGATCACCTTCTCGACGCCGCCGGCGCCGAGGACGCACGGAACGCCGACGTAGAGACCGTCGACACCGTATTCGCCCTCGAGCATGCAGGCACACGCGAGAACCCGTTTCTTGTCCCGCAAGATCGATTCCGCCATTTCGATCGCCGAGAAGGCGGGCGACACGAAGGCAGAGCCGGTCTTGAGTAGGCCGACGACCTCTCCGCCGGCCCCCTTCGTGCGCTTCACGATCGCTTCGATCTTGCTCTGGGACAGGAGCTGCCCGATCGGAATACCGGCCACCGTGCAGTAGCGAACCAGTGGCACCATCGTGTCGCCGTGGCCCCCGAGCACGAGGGCCGTCACATCCTGCACGGAAACGCCCAGCTCCCACGCGACGAATGCGCGCAGGCGCGCCGAATCGAGCACGCCGGCCATGCCGACCACGCGATTCTTCGCGAATCCGGAATGACGTTTGAAGATGTAGACCATGGCGTCGAGTGGGTTCGACACCACGATCACATAAGCGTCGGGTGCGTTGTCTCGCACGCCCTCTGCCACCTGCTTCATGATCTTGAGGTTCGTACTCAGCAGATCATCCCGAGACATTCCCGGCTTGCGTGCCAGCCCGGCCGTGATGATCACCAGGTCGGCATCGGCGATGTCGGCGTAGTCGTTGGTTCCGCTGATCTTCGCGTCGGCAGCGGCCAGCGGCGCGCCCTCGGCCATGTCGAGGGCCTTGCCCTGAGGCAATCCATCGACCACGTCGAAGATCACAACGTCTCCCAGCTCCCGGAATGCGATCTGCTGGGCGAGAACACCTCCGATGTTCCCGCCCCCGATCAAGGCAATCTTGTTTCGCTTCATGGGGATCTAGCTCGCATTCATGTTGTTGATGATCGCATCGCCGAACGAAGAGCACGGAAGCAACGTGGCGCCGTCCATCAAACGATGGAAGTCGTAGGTCACGGTTCGGTTCTCGATGCTCGCGCAAATCCCCTGTTCGATCAGGTTCGCCGCCTCGGACCAGCCGAGGAAGTTCAGCATCATCATTCCTGATAATATCAGTGAACTCGGATTTACCTTGTCCTGACCCGCGTACTTGGGCGCCGTCCCGTGGGTGGCTTCGAAAATTCCGAGACCGGCCTCGTAGTTGATGTTCGCGCCCGGCGCGATACCGATTCCGCCGACCTGCGCCGCCAGGGCATCCGACAGGTAGTCGCCATTCAGGTTCATCGTGGCGATGACGTCGAATTCCCTGGGTCGGGTGAGAATCTGCTGCAAGGTGATGTCGGCGATGTTGTCCTTGACGAGGACCTGCCCGTCGGGGGGATTTCCATCGCAGTCGTCCCAGCTCACCGCCCGGCCTTCGAATTCGCGACGCGTGAGATCGTATCCCCAGTCGCGAAAGGCG
>JAZFUU010000105.1:0-18953 GCA_036447375.1 Myxococcota bacterium | reverse complement strand
TGAACAATCTCGAGCACGTCCATCGGTGGCTGGATCTCTACGCCCCATTCGAAAAACTGGGGGCCCGGATGTGGGAGAAGGCACTCTCGCTCTATGAACCGGGAAAGACGAGCATGAGCGACTTCGTCGAGAAAGAGGCAGTGGGCTTCGTCCCGCTCGGTCTGCTCCTCCACGGCCTCTACGCCGCCTCGTTGTTGGCTTCGTATCAATTGATGGTGTCGTAGGCACACGGGCCCTTGCGACGGCCGATCTTGCAAGTGGGTGTCATCCGGTCGTTCTACGGGAAAGGGATTGGAGGCGGCGCCCGGATTCGAACCGGGGATCAGGGATTTGCAGTCCCATGCCTTACCACTTGGCCACGCCGCCACCCGAGAGGTCACCGACCCGATCGCGATGGCTGAATCGCAATGGCGGGTGGGTAACCCGCGGCGTGCGCCGCGTCAATTTTCCGGGATCTGCGATGGTCAGCCGAGGGCCCGGACGATCGGGACTACAGCGGTGGCAGGAGAGCCCGGCGCTTTTGCAAGCGCAGCCTCGGGCCCTGGGGCCCGGCTTCGACCGCCTCGAGGAGCTGCGCCTGAGCCGCCCGAAGGAAACGCGCCGGAAGGCCCCCCGCCACGAGGTCGCGCTTCACCGAGCACAGCAGGGCGCCATCGGAGGACGCGGTCCGAAGAGAGGCGACATCGATCGGCTCGCAGCTTCCGTCCGAGAGCGCGACTTCGCCGGTGGCGGCGTCGAAGCTGCGCACGAAGAAGCCCGTATCCTCGACGTCGATCTGCCCGCGAAAGCGTCCGATCTGGACGACGTAGACCCCCTCCCCGGGCAAAAACCGAACCGAGCGATCGAAGGCGGCCCGCATACGAGCGTGGGTAACCGGCTGGCCCTCATGGGTCCAGTGGCCATCGCGGTGCAACACGAGTCCGAACGCCTTCAGGGGAGGCGGGCCGGCCCCGGTCAAGAGGTGGTTTCAAACGACTCGGCTTCCGCAGATCCGTCGGGCTTGATCCGAAAGACACCCATCAGGTCGTAGCGGTTCCAGAACACGACGCGCTCGACGGTCTTCCCGTCGGCGCCGAGATACACCCACTTCTCGTTCCAGGTCACGCCGTGCTCTTCCCGAGTGCGTGGATCATTCACGCTGCCCGACTGCTCGGTCGGAGCCCCCAGTCGCTCCCACACCTCCCCGCGTCCCGGCTTCATCGATCGCACTCACCTCCGACCATATTGATGAAGTCGAAGGTGGGAATCAGATCGGCCAGGAGAGAGCCCTTCAACATGTCGCTCATGGGTGCCAGGTTGATCAGACTCGGTGGGCGACAGCGTACCTTGACGGGAACCGCCGAGCCGTCGGCCACGAGATAGAAGCCGAGCTCTCCATTGGCCGACTCGATCGCGACATAGGCCTCACCCACCGGAACACGGGGTCCCTCGGTCACGGACTTGAACTGCTGGATGAGTTCTTCCATTTGATTGAAGACACGGCCCTTCGCCGGCCAGCGAACCCGGGGATCGAAGGCGTCGACGGGCCCCGGTCCGATCTTCTCCAGGTGTTCCAGACACTGATCCACGATGCGCAGGCTCTGATTCATTTCCTCGAGGCACACCAGATAGCGGTCGTAGTTGTCCCCGACCTCGCCGATCGGGATGTCGAAGTCCAGCTGGTCGTAGACCAGATAGGGCTCCGCCTTGCGCAGATCCAGGGGATCCCCGGTCGATCGCAGCATCGGACCGGTGACGGCGTAGCGCAGACATTCCTCTCGAGAGATCACGCCGGTTCCCTTGAGGCGATCGACGAAGATGCGATTGGTCGTAATCACATCGTCGAAGTCCCGAAGCAGGCCCCGGATCTTGGCGATTGCCTCGCGAGCCATGGGCGTGAACCCGGCGGGCATATCGTGTTTCACGCCGCCGATGCGGATGTAGTTGGAGGTCACCCGGGCTCCGCAGAGTGCTTCGAGCAGGTCCCAGATCAATTCGCGGGCTTCGATGCCGTAGAGAAACGGAGTCATGGCGGCGAGTTCGAGGCATGCGGCCCCGCAGCGCGTCAGGTGGTCGCCAATCCGGGAAAGTTCGCTGGACAGGGTTCGCAGCCACTGGCAGCGTTCGGGTGTCTCGAGACCGAGGAGCTTCTCCACGGCCAGGCAGTAACCGACGTTGGCCAGGATGGCCGAGTTGTAGTTGAGTCGGTCCGTGTAGGGAATCGCCTGGTACCAGGTTCCGCTCTCACATTCCTTCTCGAAGCCGCGGTGCAGGTATCCCACCTGTACATCGAGCTTGACGATGGTCTCGCCGTCCAGCTCGATCAGGAATTTGACGGTTCCGTGGGTCGCCGGGTGAGACGGCCCCATATTGAGGATCTGGTGTTCGGTGTGGAGATCGCGCTCACTGTCGTCCTCCGGCGTCTCCGGCTCGCGGTCGGTGAGAAGATGCGGATCGGCCGCCATCAGTTCCTCGGACCCACCAGGGGTTGGCGCTTCTCCTTGGGGTAGTCCTTTCGCAGCGGGTGCCCCTCGAACTCTTCGTACAGCAGGAGACGCCGCAGATCGGGGTGGCCGCGGAAACGAATCCCGTAGAGATCCCAGACCTCTCGCTCCATCCAGTTGGCCGAGAGCCAGACCTCGACGGCACTGTCGATCTCCGGCGCGCTCTCGCCGACGCGCGCCTTGATGCGCACGCGATGATTCTTCGCGACGGAATAGAGGTGATACACGACTTCGAACCGCGGTTCCTCGCCCAGGTAGTCGACGGCCGTCAGATCGGAGAGCATCTCGAAATCGAGCTCCCCATCGTCACGAAGCAGGCGAAGTACATCGAGAATTCGCGCCGCCTCTACGCGTGCGGTGGCGTCCCCGTGCTGCATGTGAGTATCCAACACGGCATCCGGAAGCACATCCAGAACGCGCCGCAGGATCGCCGAGCCGCAGTCTTCCATCATGAGTCCTTCTCGACCGGGGCGCGATCGTATTCGGACCGCAGAAATTCCAGGCGGCGCTCGAGCAGATTCTCCGGAACCAACAACTGCTCCTTGTCGTAGAGCATCGACGCGCGATCGAAACTCGCGATCTCGACCTCTCGGCTCATCACGATGGCCTCCTCGGGGCAGGCTTCCTCGCACAAGCCACAGAACATGCACCGCGACATGTCGATGTCGAACGCCTCCGGGTAGCGCTCGATACGCGCGCCTTCGATCTCGCCCGGGACGATGCTGATGCAGTCGGTGGGGCAGGCGAACTCGCAGAGACCGCAGGCGACACAGCGAGGCTGACCGTTTTCGAGCTGCACCAGTACGGGCATCCCTCGAAACGCACTCGGATAGTCGACGCGCTCCTCGGGATACTGCACCACGAAATCCGTCCGGTTCTTTCCGGTCACGAATCCGCGCAGATTTCGGAAGAAATGACCGCCGGTAACGACGAGCCCCTTGACGATCATCGGCACGTACAGCCGCTCGAGCCAGCTGAACTTCTCCTGCCTCTTTACTTTGATCACCTTCCCGGGCACGGCGGCACTATAGCGAAGCCGCCACCACCGCTCGTCAGCCCTGGGCGGCGAGCTGTTCCGCGCGATAGGAACTCCGGACCAGCGGTCCGGAGGCGACCCCGCGAAATCCGAGTTCGCGGGCCCGTTCGGCCCAGGCATCGAACTCTTCGGGCGGGACGTAGCGCGCCACCCTCAGGTGATCGGGCGACGGCTGCAGATACTGGCCGATGGTGAGGAGGGTGACGCCGGCCTCGCGAAGATCGGACAGCGCGCGGCTCACTTCGTCGCTGAACTCCCCAAGCCCCAACATCAGGCCACTCTTGGTGGGAATATCGGGCCTCAGCGTCGCGGCGCGGCGCAGTACTTCGAGCGACCGATCGTAGCGCCCGGCCACCCGAACCCGGCGCGTCAGGCGCTCGACGGTCTCGAGATTGTGGCTGAGGACGTCGGGATCCGCATCGAGAACGGTCCGCAATGCGGCCTCGCTGCCCTTGTAGTCGGAGATCAGAACCTCCACCCCGGTCTTGGGACGGCGTTGCCGGATCGCCCGCAGGGTGCGGGCCATCTGCTCGGCGCCCCCGTCTTCCAGGTCGTCGCGTGCGACACAGGTCACCACGGCGAAGGCGAGATCGAGCCGATCGACGGCCTCGGCCACCCGGTCGGGCTCGTGGGGGTCGAGACGCCCTGGACGGCCGGTTCCGACGGCGCAAAATCCGCAACGCCGCGTACAGATGTCGCCCCCGATCATGAAAGTGGCCGTCCCGCGGGACCAGCATTCTCCGATGTTCGGACAGGCCGCGGAGAAGCACACGGTGTGGAGGCCGTGATCCTCCACCGTCTTCCGAACCGCCTCGAATTCCGGAGTCGTCCGCCACCGCACACGCAGCCACGGGGGCCTGGGTTCCGAGCTTCGCACGTCTCCGTTCGCCTTCGGCTCACTGCGCGGCCTTCGGCCTTGCCGCTGTTGCTGAGGCCGCGTCACGACCAACGCCGCGAGGCGGCCCTGGCGACGAGCTCACGGGCTCGTCCCCACAGATCAGGCGCTGCCCCGGGCGCCGATTCTGCCGCAACCGAGGTCATTTCCACGCCGTGGAGACCACAGGGGACGATGGCATCGAACCCCGCGAGATCCATGCACACGTTCAGGGCAAATCCGTGGCACGTGATCCAGCGACGCAAGCCCACGCCGATCGACGCGATCTTGCGAGCGGGCCCGGAGGACTCGGAGCGCGCGAATACCCCTGTGAATCCCGGGACGGTTTCGGCGGCCACGCCCAATCCCGCCAAGGCCTCCAGCAGAATCTCCTCGAGGCTCCGGAGGTAGCGGTGGACGTCTGCCTCGCCTCGCGCGGCCAGGTCCAGGATTGGATACCCCACCAGCTGACCGGGGCCGTGGTAGGTGACATCGCCGCCGCGGGAGATCTCGTGGACCGCGATGCCTCGGGACCTCAGCTCTGCGCTGCTGGCTCGCACATGCTCGCGCCCTGCGCTTCGTCCCAAAGTGATCACCGCCGGGTGCTCGAGCAGGAGCAGGCGATCGGGCGCGGCACCGGTCCGCCGGGCCTCGACGCACTTGGCCTGGATCTCCAGAGCCTCCGGGTAGGGGACGCGACCCAGCCAGTCGACGCGGAGCTCACACCCCACGAGCGTCGGGACCCTGGAGCAACTCGTCTGGATGCTCGAGCACCCGCACCAACTCCTGGAGAAATCTCGCCGCGCGTGCGCCGTCGAGAACTCGATGATCGCAGGCCAGTCCGAGATCGACACAGCGGCCGGCTCGGATCGCCCCATCCTCCTTGTCGACCACGGGAATCACCCGCATGGCACCGACCGAGAGCACCATGCTCTGGGGCGGCGTGATGATCGCGTAGAAGCGATCGACCCCCAGCATCCCCAGGTTGGAAACGGTGAACGTCCCGTCGGAGTAGTCGTCGGGCGAGAGCTTTCGTTCCCGGGCCCGCTGGATGAGCGCGTCGGTGGTCTCCGCCAGATCATCGAGTCCTCTGCCCTGGCAGTCCTTGACCACCGGGGCGACCAGCTCATCCTGAACGTCGACCGCTACCGCGATGTTGATGGGCTGGTAGCGGAGAATTCGATCGTCACGAAAGGTGGCATTCGCCTCGGGAAATCGCTCCAGAGCCAGTGCAGCGGCCTTCATGATCATGTGGGTGTAGGTAATCCGTCGATCCTCCCGCTTGAGCCGCTCGCGCAGAACGCCGATCGGCTCCGCGTCGATCTCTACGGAAATATAGAAGTGGGGAGCCGTTCCCTTGCTCTCGACCATGTTGCGAATCAGAAATTTCCGTTTCTGAGACAGCTTGATCTCATCGCCGATGAGCTGTGCGTGGCGTTGGGATCCCGATCGGGTCTCTCGCTCGAGGTGGTCGCGAATGTCGCGCTTCGTAACTCGCCCGCCGGGTCCAGTTCCCTTCACGCGGCTCAGATCAACCCCGTGCTCATCGGCCATGCGCGAGGCCACCGGCGTCACCGATACATCGCCGGATAGAGTCGAAGCGTCGGAGGCATCCAGCGCATCGAGGTAGAGTTCGACGTCGCGCACCAACACGGCGCCCTCGGGACCTGAGCCCCCGATCTCGCTGAGATCGACGCCTCGCTCGCCGGCCAGCACCCGTGCGCGAGGCGTGGCTCTCACTCGGTCCGGATCGGGTACGAAAAATTCGAGCTTCGAGACCGGCGGCGACAGAGACGGAGCCGCAGGAGTGGCGCGGACCGGAGACGTCACCGCCGGCACCGGCGCTGCGGAGACGGGCGGGGGGACCGTCGCGGTCGCGGCCGAACCCGGGTGCACCGCTTCATCCGATCCGGCTTCAACCGGGGCTGCGGCCACGGAACCGAGATCGTGGCTGGCGAGAAACGCCGCCAGGTCCTCGTCGCTGTCCTTGACCAGCTTCACGATCGCAATCGGCGTTCCGATCGGAACTGTCTCCCCGGCGGGCACCAGGATCTTCGCGAGGGTACCCGACATATAGGCCTCGAATTCCATGTCGGCCTTGTCGGTTTCGATTTCGACGAGGATGTCTCCCTTCTGGATCGCGTCGCCCTCGCTCTTGCGCCAGACATTGAGCGTGCCCTCTTCCATCGTGTCGGAGAGCTTCGGCATCTTGATCTCTCGCGGCATCGCGTCCTCCTGCCCCCGCTAGACTCGGGCTAGGTGGTGATCTTCAGGGTGGCCCGAACGATGTCGTCGGCGTGGGGAAGCGCCGCTTGTTCGAGGTGCTTCGAGTACGGAAGCGGCACATCGGCTGCCGCCACACGCTGCACCGGCGCCTCGAGCTCGTGAAACAGATGCTCCTGGACTCGAGCGGCGATCTCCGCGCCGACGCCCACGGTCCGCCATCCCTCTTCGGCGACGACGCATCGGCGCGTCCGCGCAACCGAGCTGTAGAGCGCCTCCCAATCGAAGGGATCCAGAGTTCGCAGGTCGAGCACCTCGGCGTCGATCCCCTCCTCGCTGAGCCGTTCCGCCGCGGCCAGCGCTTCGGAGACCATCTTCGCCCAGCACACGATCGTCACATCCGAACCCGGTCGTTTCACCTCGGCCTTTCCCAGGGGGATCAGGTATTCCTCTTCCGGTACCGGCCCCTTGGTCGAATACAGAAGCTCGTGTTCGATGAAGAGCACCGGGTCGTCGCTGCGAATCGCGGTCTTGAGCAGGCCCTTGGCATCGTAGGGAGTGCTGGGAATCACGACCCGGATGCCCGGGGCGTTGACGAACCAGGACTCGATCGAGTGGGAGTGTTGGGCGCCCTTCTGGGTTCCGCCGCCGCTCGCGGCGCGAATGGTCAGGGGAAGCTTGAACTGACCACCGAACATGTAACTCATCTTCGCGACGTGATTGATGATCTGGTCCATGGCGACGATTGCAAAATTGATCGTCATCAGCTCCGGCACTGGTCGCAGGCCGGCGAAGGCGGCGCCCAGGGCAAGGCCGACGATTCCCGCCTCTGCGATCGGCGTGTCACGCACTCGACGGCTGCCGAACTCCGCCATCAACCCCTCGGTGGCGCGAAAGGTGCCTCCGAACAGACCGATGTCCTCGCCCATCAGGAAGACGTCCTCATCCAGCCGCATCTCTTCGGCCATGGCCTCGATCAGCGCCTCGTAGTATCGGATCTCACGCATGGGGGTCACTCGGGTATCGCTCGTTGAAGACATGCTCGTAGAGCGCCGACTCCGGCGGCTCCGCGCTGGAGGCGGCAAACTCGACCGCGGCTTCGCAGATCTCCTCGACCTCGGCATCGATCTCCGCCAACCGGTCCTCGCTCGCGATGCTCTCCGCTACGAGCTGCTTGGCCAGCCGGGGAATCGGATCGCGTTTGCGCCACAGTTCTTCCTCGGCGCGCGCGCGGTAGCGCCCGGGATCGGTCATGGAGTGTCCCTGATAGCGATAGCACCGCGCCTCGATCAACGCGGGCCCGTTTCCCGCCCGAACGTGCTTCACGACCTCGTCGCAGAGCTGACGCACCTCAAGGACATCCATTCCGTTTATCCGGTAGCCGGGCATGCCGTATCCACTCGCCTTCTTGTAGACCTCGCTGAGTGAGGACGAAAAACGAACATCCGTGCCGATGCCGTAGAAATTGTTCTCGCAGACGAAGATGACGGGCAGGTTCCAAAGCTTCGCGAAGTTCAGGGACTCGTGCCAAACGCCCTGGTTCGTCGCGCCGTCTCCAAAGAAGCACATGGCGAGGCGGTCATCCTCGCGATAGCTGCACGACAGCGCCAGGCCGACGGCGATGGGCATCGAACCGCCCACGATTCCAGTTCCGCCGTAAAAGTAACGATCCACATCGGCCAGGTGCATGGAGCCCCCCTTGCCGCCGCAGATACCCGTTTCGCGACCGAAGAGCTCCGCCATGAAACGGTTGGGGTCGCCCCCCCGGGCCAGGAAATGGCCGTGGTCGCGGTAGGTCGAGATCACGTAGTCGTCGTGGTTGAGCGCACTGATGGCGCCCACGGCGACAGCTTCCTGACCGATATAGAGATGGGTGAATCCGCCGATCTGCTGCTCACCGTACATCTCCGCGACGCGTTCTTCGATACGGCGAATCAGCAGCATCTGCCGATACAGGTGGGCCTTTCCGGTGGCCGTCAGCATGCGAGGACTCCCGTCGTCAGAGGTCGAACTCGGCCTCTTCGAGCAACTGTCGGACGCGAAACAGGAAGCTATTGGCGGGGGCTCCGTCCACCGCGCGGTGATCGTAGGAGAGCGCGAGGTACATCATCGGACGGATCGCGATTCCATCCTGGCCCCCCGCGGTCGTCACCACCGGCCGCTTCACGATTTCACCCATTCGCAGAATCCCCACCTGTGGCTGATTGATGATGGCAAATCCGTAGAGGTTTCCGTGGCGCCCCGGATTCGAGACGGTGAAGGTACCACCTCGCAATTCATCGATGGATAGCTTCATCGATCGCGCGCGAGTCGCCAGGTCTCCGATGGCCCTGGCGAGCCCCGCCAGCGACAACCGGTCGACGTGGCGCACCACCGGAACCACCAGTCCCTTCTCTCCCTCGACGGCGATTCCGACGTGGATGTTGTTCTTTTCCACGATCGCGTCTTCCACCACGGAGGCATTGAGCCCAGGAAACTCGCGGAGAGCGCGCGCGGTGGCGTGAACGATGAAAGGGAGAAAGCTGAGACCGAATCCATGGTTGTCGCGAAAGGCCCGCTTGTGGGCCTCGCGTATTTCGACCACACCCCCCATGTCCACCTCGGCAACGGTTCCGACGTGCGGACTGATTCGCTTCGAGAGGACCATGTGCTCCGCCACCAGCTTTCGCAAGGGCGACATGGGCACCACCCGGTCCTCGGGCGAGATGCTGTGTTCGAGGAAGGCCGGGCGAGCCGGCGCGCGCGCGGCCGGTTCCGGCATCGAGGTGGCGTGGCGCTCGAAATCGCCCTTGGTCACCTGGCCCGAGGGACCGGTCCCGTCGACCTCGCTGAGGTCGACAGCCGCCGCAGCCGCCAGCCGCCGCGCCACAGGGGTGGCCCGGCGGTCCAGCTGCGGCGACGATCTGGATGCAGGAGGCTCGGGATGTTGGAGAGTTTCCTGAGGTGAAATCCCATCGATTTCCATCAAGACCACCAGGGGCTGGCCCACAGCCACGACATCGCCTTCCTGAGCGAGGATCTCTTCTACGACCCCTGGGCCGGGGGCCGGGATCTCGGCATCGACCTTGTCGGTGGTGATTTCGACCAGAGGTTGGTCTATTTCGACCCGATCCCCCTCCTTCACCAGCCATTTCGAGACTGTGCCCTCGACGACAGACTCCCCGAGGTCGGGTAGCTCAACGACAATCGACATCGGCCCTGGGACCCCCACTCCCTGTCGATCGGACGGTCGAACAAGAAGCTTGAAAGATGCCCAAAGAGGTGCCGGGCTTCGCCCGGACCGGGACCCGCCAGGCAAAGCGCGGCAGCGCGCGCAGCAAGCCAAAGGCGAGCGAAGAGCGGGTGGGCCGGGCTTCGCCCGGACCGGGACCCGCCAAGCTAGGCGACGGGTTTCTCCACCATCGGAAGCGGCAGCTCGTGGATCTCGCGGTGGCGGCCGTCCGAGGGCACCCGCTCCGCCTGGATCCGGGCCTGAAGCATCATCAGCCCGTCGAGCACAGCCTCCGGTCGGGGCGGGCATCCCGGAATGTAGATATCGACCGGAATGATCGTGTCGATGCCCTGGAGCGTGGCGTAGTTGTTGTAGGGACCCCCCGAGCATGTGCAGGCGCCGAACGCCATCACCCACTTGGGCTCCGCCATCTGGTCGTACACTTTCTTCAGAATGGGGGCCTGTCGGTGGGTGATGGTTCCCACCACCATCAGAAGATCGGATTGCCGCGGCGAGAAACGCGGCAGGGCACAGCCGAAACGGTCCAGGTCGTAGCGCGGACCCGCCGTGGACATGAACTCCATGCCGCAGCACGCGGTCACGAACGGGTAGAGGAACATCGAGTACTTTCGGCTCCAGTTGATGACCGAGTCGACGCGCGTGGTCTGGAAGGAGTCTCCCCCTTGGCGCAGAAATTCGATCGCGCGCCGCTTATGCGTCTCCTCCACGCTCCCCGGCGCGGCCGGGCTCAGCACTCGCTCTTCGCTCATTGCTCGGTCCTCGCTCGTCGATGGCTCACGAGAGCATTCCTCGACACCCCACGACGGCCACTATAGCGACTCTGGTACCCTGGGGAGAATGCGGAACCACCTTCACAGGCCCGGGGCGGAACCCGGCGCCGACTGCCGGTGACGTCACCGGACGGTCACGAAACGACTCCCGCCCGGGTGGCCCTGGCCTGGGGCGTCCACGCGTTCACCGCCAGTGGCGCGATCGTGGGAATGGTGGCCCTGCTCGCCATTGTCAGCGGCGACTTCCGGAGCGCTGTGCTGCTCATGCTCGTCGCCCTCATCATCGACGCGGTGGACGGAACCCTCGCACGCCGGGCCGAGGTCGAGCGGATCTTGCCCAGTGTCGATGGCCGGCGACTCGACGACATCGTCGACTACTTCAACTACGTGGTGGTTCCAGCGGTCTTTCTCGTCTCCAGTGGCGCCCTCAGCCATTGGGCCTGGGCCAGTCTGCCGGTTCTGGCCAGCGCGTACGGATTCTCTCAGGCCTCGGCCAAGACCGAAGACGATTTCTTCCTGGGTTTCCCCTCTTACTGGAACGTGATTGCCATCTATGTCTGGCTTCTGGACGTGTCCCCCACATTTGCCACGTCCGTCATCGGCCTCTTCACGATCCTGGTCTTCGTTCCACTCAAGTACATCTATCCCAGCAAGATGCGGGTGCTGAAGCGCACGACCGCGATCATGGCCATCGGTTGCATGGCCCTGGTAACCTACGCGGTGCTGAATCCGGATGGAACCGGATCGCGCGCACTGGTCTGGCTCTCCCTCGTCTTTCCGGTGTACTACCTGCTCCTCTCCTTCCGCCTCGGAGGACTCCATCGCGCCGACCCCTGACGCGAGCCCGCTGCCATGTCTGAACTGCGAACAGGCGTCCTGCTGACCAACCTGGGAACCCCCGATTCTCCTCAGATCTCGGATGTCCGGCGCTATCTGCGGGAGTTCCTGGGCGACCCCCAGGTTCTCGACATGGCTCCCCTGCCCCGATGGCTGCTGCTGAATCTGGCGATCCTGCCGACGCGACCGCGCCGGTCGGCCCGCCTCTACGCAAAAATCTGGACCGCCGCCGGCTCTCCGCTGCTGGTCCACGGCCACGCGCTTCGGGAGGCCGTCTCGATAGAGCTCGGTCCGAGCTATGTGGTGGAGCTCGGAATGCGCTACGGCAATCCATCGATCCCGAGCGCCCTCGAGCGCCTGGCCCAGGCGGACGTTGCGCGCATCGTCGCGCTGCCCCTGTTCCCTCAGTATTCGGCGGCCGCCACAGGCTCGACGGTCGAGAAAATCCTGGAAACCCTGGAACGGGCCGAGGAGATCCCCCCGGTAGAAACCCTCGGCCCCTTCTACGATGCGCCCGCCTTCCTCTCGGCCTTCACCGCCGTAGCCCGACCCGAGCTCGACGCGTTCCGTCCGGATTTCGTGATGTTCAGCTTTCACGGACTGCCGGAACGACAGGTGCGCCGGGCGGACCCGTCGGGGCGTCACTGCCTGGCCAGCGACGGCTGCTGCGACGTCCTGGGCGAGCCCAACCGCAGCTGCTATCGCGCCCAGTGTTTTTCGACGGCCCGGGCCCTGGCCCGCTCTCTCGAACTCGAGGCCGACCGGTTCTCGGTGGGCTTCCAGTCCCGCATGGGGCGAACTCCGTGGATCGGCCCCCAAACGGACCGAATGCTGCCGGGGTTGGCGGCGACGGGAGTGAAGCGGCTCGCGATTCTCTGCCCCACCTTCGTCGCCGACTGCCTGGAGACCCTGGAGGAGATCGGAATCCGCGGTCGAGAACAGTGGCTCGCTCTGGGCGGCGAAGACCTCCGACTGACGCCGTCGCTCAACGCAAGCCCCTTGTGGGTCCGCGGCGTTGCCAACTTGATCCGCGCGGCCGCCTGACGCGGGGACGCACCGCCCGCCACAAGGGGTCGACGCGGAGTCGGTCCTCGGATCAGGCCGAGGGTCCTTCCCGCATCAGCTCGCGAGCGGCGCGAATGCCCGACGCCAGGGCGTCGGAAACGCCGATGCCATCGAGGTATCCGCCCGCCAGCGCAACCCCGGGAAGCGCCGCCACCGCTTCGCGAATGCCACCGATGCGACGGACATGGTCGCGATCCGGTTGGGGAATGGCTCGGCTCCAGCGAGTGACCGCGAGGGCACGCGGCTCGGAACGCAGGCCCAGAATCCGGTCCAGATCCGCGTGAACCTCGTGCAATACGACGTCGTCGGGAAGGTCTACGGCCTCTCGCCAGCGCATCCCTCCGATCATGCACTGAATCAGCGCGCGACCCGCCGGGGCGCGATTGGGGAAGATCCGACTCATGTAGAGCGAGCCCAGCAAGCGGATCCCCGCCTCGCGAGGCACCAGGAAGCCAAAGCCCTCGATCGGCGACCGAAAGGCGCCGGGATCGACGGCCATGGGAACGCCGACGATCGGCGCATACACGATCTCGGCCAACGCCGACGCCGCGTCGGCGGCCGATTCCGCCAAGATCGCCGCGGACACGTACGCCGGCGTTGCCAGCACCACCCGCCGCGCGCGCAGCTGTCGATCGCCGCCCGGGCCGACAATCGAGACGCGCCAGTGCCGCCCATCGGCGCGAAGTTCCGTGACGCGGCTATTCAGCGCCGGCGGCTCCGACAGGCGCTCGGCGAGCTTTCGCGCTAGCGGCCCCAACCCCTCCACCGTCGCATGGGAGCCGCGCAGCCCCCGCGCGCGCGCGGGGCGCCAGCCCAGCGCGCCGCCGAGAACGATGGAACCGAACCGGCGCTCGAGGGTCACGGCCCTTTCGAAGACAGCGCCGGCACCCAGCTGAAATTCGTCTCCGGCGTAGACGCCGGTCAGGAAGGGTCCGATCAGGTTCCGGACGACTTCCACGCCCAGTCGACGCCCGAAAAATTCGGCCACCGACTCCCCGCTGCCTTTGCCGCGACGGATGAACGGCTCCGCCAGCAGACGCGCCTTGCCGCGGGCGGACAGCAGGGGCGTGCT
This sequence comes from Myxococcota bacterium, assembly GCA_036447375.1. GTDB lineage: Bacteria > Myxococcota_A > UBA9160 > UBA9160 > SMWR01 > JACZXC01. Next base: position 5,361 of record JAZFUU010000105.1, on the reverse strand, counting down.
CAGCAACGCGAGGAGCGAATCCGGAACGGGTTCGAGACGGCCGTTCCGGAACACGAATCGGCTTCGGCTCTCGGGCATCGCGCGCAACAGCGTCGTGTCGAGCTTCAGCCGACGAAACAGCTCGAGCATCGGCGCCTTCACCAGAACCGTATTCGCCCCGCGCTCGATCACGTAGCCGTCGATGTGATCCGTGCGCAGGGCACCGCCCGGCCGGTCCGATTCGTCGATCACGAGTACTTCGGAGCTCTCTCTCTGAAGCTCGAGGGCCGCCCCCAGTCCAGCGACCCCGGCCCCCACCACGACTGCTGCGACTTCGGGTTCCGCCATCGAGGCGCAGTCTAGACCGTCCGGCTGAAGAGGGGCCTACCCGACTCCCGCTGCGCGGCCAGGTAGCGGTCGAAGGCCGTCGCCAGGTTCCGGACCAGGAGACGGCCCAGGGGAGTCACCCGTAGGCTCCCATCGCGGCTCGCCTCCACCAGGCCATCCTCGACGGCGGGTGCCAGAGCTTCGAGCTCGGGGGCGTACCGGGATGCGAAGGAATTTCCGAAATGGGCCTCGAACTCTCCGGCCCGAATTTCGCCGTGGCAGATGAGACGCTCGATGATCCAGCGCCGTTCCAGATCATCCGCCGAGAGACGGTGCCCGCGCAGGGTCGAGAGTCCGCGGTCGGCCACGGCCGCGTGCCAGCCGTCGAGATCCCGGATCGACTGGGCATAGCTGCCGCTCAACTCCGAGATCGCGCTCGGCCCGAAGCCGATCAAGTGCACCCCCGCCTGGGTCGTATGGCCCATGAAGTTCCTGCGCAAAGTCCGGTCGAGGACCGCTCGCGAGAGATCGTCTCCCGGGCGCGCGAAGTGGTCGAGGCCGATGAAACAGTAACCTTCGTCCAGGAAGCGGCGAATGGCACTCAGCATGATTCGCGCTTTCGTCGCCGGATCCGGGAGATGCTTCCGTTCGAATCCGCGCTGCTGCTTCGCCACCCAGGTCACGTGAGCATACGAGTAGAGCGCGATGCGATCCGGAGCCATGCCCAGAACGATGTCCAGCGTTCTCGAAAAACTGTCCTCGGTCTGGTAGGGAAGTCCGTAGATCAGATCGAAGTTGACGCTCTCGAATCCCGCTCGCCGAGACCACGCGACCAGCTGCTGGGTCTGTTCGGCGGGCTGGATGCGATGGATGGCCTCTTGCACCCGCGGCTCGACGTCCTGTACTCCCATCGAGATGCGGTTGAATCCGCACTCGCGAAGCGCGTACACGTGTTCCTCGCTGGTGACCCGCGGATCGACCTCGACCGAAATTTCCGCGCCCTCGCGCATGGGAAAGGCCTGGGTAACCGTCCGAAACAGTCGCCGAATCTGTTCCGGATCGAGGTGTGTGGGCGTGCCTCCTCCCCAATGGTGCTGGGTCACGGCTCGCGGCACGCGCACGGCTTCGCGCACCGCTTCGACCTCGCGCTCGATCGTGTCGAGGTAGCGTTCCGGCAGCTCGGTCTTCTGCGTGATGACCTTGTTGCAGGCGCAGAAGTGACACAGGCTGCGGCAAAAAGGCACGTGGACGTAGATCGAGAGTCCCGCGTTCGCATCGATGTCGCCCCGTCCCAGGTCCTCGCGAAACTGCTCGCCGGCGTAGTCTTCGCTCCAGACCGGGGCAGTGGGATAGCTGGTGTACCGAGGGGCCTCGGTGGTGTAGCGCGGGAGAAGAGCCTCCACGTGCTCGAGGTCGAGCGCGAAGGCATCTCCGCTCAACTCGAAACCTCAGTCTCCGCGATCCCCTCGGTTGCCAGCGCCCGGGCCGCGTCGGTGAAAGCGCAAACGCCCTCGACTGGGGTGTCGGGCAGACACCCGTGCCCCAGATTCAAAATATGACCGCGGGCGAGCGCCGCGGCTTTCGCGATCTCGCGAACGCGGTCGAAGATCTGATCCCGGGATGCGGCCAGGACGGCGGGGTCGAGGTTCCCCTGGAGGCTGACACGTTCTCCCACGTCCCGGGCGGCACGGGCCATGTCCACCCGCCAATCGAGCGAGATCACATCGGCACCGGACTCCGACATGGCATCGACAACATGGGATCCGCCCTTCACGTAGAGAATCAGTGGGGCAAGGTCGCGATCGAGCTCGCCGCTGATCTCACGGTGAACCGGTAGCACCCACTCGCGATACTCCTCGGGGCTGAGGATCCCCGCCCAGGTATCGAATAGTTGGAGCGTCTGGGCTCCCGCCTCGACCTGGGCCTGCAGATATCCGACCACCAGGTCTGTAAGCCGCGCCAACAGGGCTCGCAGCAGCTCCGGCTCCCGGTGCATCATCCGCTTGAGTCCACTGAAATCCGCCGAGCTGCCGCCCTCGACGAGATACGCCGCCAGAGTGAAGGGCGCACCGGCGAATCCGATCAGCGGAATCTCTCGCTCGGCCAGCTCACGGCGAAGGCGGCGCAGGATTTCGAAGACATACGGAACCGACTCACGCGGATCGGGCACCCGCAGCGCCTCGACCTGACTCCGCGTCCGGATGGGCTCGGCGAAGACCGGCCCGGGTCGAAAGTCCATGTCGATGCCCATGCCGAGCACCGGGACGAAAATGTCCGAGAACAGGATCACCGCCTCGGTCCCCACCCGTCTCAGAGGTTGGAGCGACACCTCGACCGCGGCGTCCACATCGCGGCACATGTCGAGAAACCCTCGACCTTCTCGCAACGCTCGATACTCGGGCAGATAGCGCCCGGCCTGGCGCATCAGCCACACGGGCGGCCGGTCTACCGGTTGGCCGCGGCAGGAGCGAATCAGGCGTTCCGACGGGGTGAGCGGGCGGAGCCCCATCAATAGCCGCTGAGGCGAGCCCAGCGGTCGCGGTGGAAGGCGGCGTCGCCGAAGGTGAGTTCGGCCGCCCGCGCGCGCTTGAGGTAGAACCCGATCTCGTGTTCATCGCTCATTCCGATTCCGCCGTGCATCTGAACCGACTCGTTGGCGACCAGGATGGCCGTGTCGGAACAGCGCGCCTTGGCCAACGACACCAGCTTCGGAGCGTCGTTCTGGCCCGCATCGACCGCTCGCGCCGCCGCCATGACCGCCGATCGACACAATTCGATCTCGATGAATTGCTCGGCGGCCCGGTGTTTGAGGGCCTGGAAGCTGCCGATCGGGACCCCGAATTGTTCGCGCTGCTTGAGGTAGGTGAGGGTTCGCTCAAAGGCCTCGGACATGGCGCCGAGCATCTCGGCGCACAACCCAACGGTGGCCCGGTCCACCACTCGTTCCAGCAGGTCGCCGCCCTCGCCCTCGGTTCCGATGATGTCGTCGGCGCTCGCCGCCACACCGTCGAGACACACCAATGCAGCGCTGCGGGAGTCGACGCGACGTTGCGGCTCGAGCCGAAGACCCGCGGCGTCCCGTGGGATCGCGAAGAGCGTAATCCCCGCGGCGTCGCGCTCCTCCCCGGCGGTTCGCGCCGCCACCACGATCAAGTCAGCGGAATGAGCATCCAGAACCTGGATTTTCTCACCGTTCAAGCGCCAGCCCGCGCCCGCGGCTTCCGCCCGCGTCGCCACCGTTCGGAGATCGTAGCGACTCGACCGCTCCTGGTAGGCCAGAGTGACCCACCATTCCCCCTCCACCAGTTTGGGCAGCCACTTCTCCTGCTGGGCAGGGCTGCCCCCCAGAAGCAGTGCCTGCCCTCCCAGCAACACACCCGACAGAAACGGCTCGGGCGCCAGCTTGCGACCGAGACCCTCGAGCACGAGGGCCAGCTCGGCGAGTCCGAGGTCGGCGCCTCCCACAGATTCGGGAAACGGAATGCCGACCCAGCCGAGCTGGGCCATCTCCCGCCACAGGCTGCGCGAGAAGCCATCGGGATCCCCATCGTCTCGCAGGGACCGCACACGGCTCACCGGAGATCGATCCTCGGCAAAGTCGGCAACGGTCTTGGCGAGAAGTTCCTGATCTTCCGTGAGCACGAGCTGCACGCTGGTTCTCCTGAGTGTCGGGTTCGCGGCCCCGTCAATCCGGCAGGCCCAACACCCGCTTGGCGATGATGTTCAGCTGAATCTCCGAGGTTCCGCCTTCGATGGAATTGCCACGGGCCCGCAGCCACTGCCGCGTACGATCGGTCTCATCGGCGTCGAAGCCGGGCCCCTCCCAGCCGAGTCCCTGGGGTCCGGCGATCCGGACGGCGAGCTCGGTTCGACGCTTGTTCAACTCTGTGGCATAGACCTTGAAGAGCGAGCTTTCGGCGCCCGGCTGATGGCCCGCCTTCGCCGCATCTCGAGAGCGCTGGACGGTGAGGTGGAAGGCCCGTTCGTCGAGTTCACAGCGCGCGATCTCGTCCCGCAGCACCGCATCGTTCAGTCGTCCGTTGTCGGATTCCAGATAACGGCGCGCCAGGCCCGCCAACACGCTGCCTCGGCGTCCCTTGCGTTGACCCGCGCCACCGCCGAAGGCATCGGCGATCATGCTGCGTTCGTGTCCGAGCAGCGCCTTGGCCACCGTCCAGCCGCCGTTGATCTCGCCGATGACGTTTCGTATGGGCGCGCGAACCTGCTCGAAATGCGTCTCGCAGAAAGGCGACTTTCCGCTGATCAAGAGGATCGGACTCACACGGATGCCCGGAGATTCCATGTCCATCAGCAAGAAGGTGATGCCCTCCTGCTTCTTGGCGCCGGGGTCCGTGCGAACCAGAGCGAAGATCCAGTCCGACAGATCCGCGTAAGAGGTCCAGACCTTGTTGCCGTTGACGATGAAGTCGTCGCCGTCTCGCTCGGCTCGGGTCTGCAATGAGGCCAGATCGGATCCAGCATCGGGCTCGGAATAACCCTGACACCAGCGGATCTCCCCGCGGCAGATCTTCGAAATGTGTTCCCGCTTCTGTTCTTCGTTGCCGTAACGCAGGAGTGTCGGACCGATCATCGTCAAGCCGAAGCCCGTAAGCGGCGGCGGCATTCGAAGCCGCGTCAGTTCTTCCCTGAGCAGCTTGGCTTCGTCGCCATCGAGGCCACCGCCCCCGTACTCTCGGGGCCAGGTCGGTGCGGTCCAGCCCCGTTCGGCCATCATCTCCAGCCACGCCTTCATCTCCGGAGGATCGAACTGGGCGCGCCGCCCGCCCCAATTGCCACCGCCCTCGATCGTGACGGAAAGCCCGGCGAGACTCTTGGGAGCGTTCGCCTCGAGCCACTCACGGGTCTGGCTGCGAAATTTGTCCAGGTTTGCCATGGCGGATACCTCCAGAGCATGAATCCGGGCGGGCCGGCCCGTCGAATCCACCAGTTTAACGCCGCCGCAGACCCAGGCATAGAGGCGCTGCTAGACTCGCTTCGATGCGCATTCTTCTCGGAAATCCTCGCGGCTTCTGTGCGGGCGTGGATCGCGCCATC
>JAZFUU010000104.1:0-12573 GCA_036447375.1 Myxococcota bacterium | reverse complement strand
TGAGTCCCTCGAGCAAAGGCAGCGGCCTGGGAATTTCGGTCTGGGTCGAACTCATGAAATCTCCCCGCTCACCCGCGCCGCAGGATCGCGATGCTGCCGTCACCGAAGTCGCCCCAGCCCGTCACGACACCGATTTCGGCGTCGGCGACCTGACGCTCACCGGCGTTGCCGCGCAGTTGGCGCACCGCCTCGACGATGTGGCTCATACCCAGCACGTGCGCTTCCGAGAGAAGTCCGCCGTGGGTATTGACGGGAAGCTCTCCCCCCAACTCGATCCGACCACCCTCGACGAAGGCGCCCCCCTCGCCGCGCTTGCAGAAGCCGGCCTCTTCCAGCTGTTGCAGCACTTCGAAGGTGAAACAGTCGTAGATCTGGGCAAAGTCCACGTCCCGGGGCGAGATTCCGGCCAGGCCAAAGGCCTCGGGGGCCGCCAGGGTGAGTCCGGTCTGGAAGATGTCCTTCCGGTTGGTGATCTCATCCGCCGGGCAGGGTTGACCGGACGCCGCGCTCATGATGAAGACCGGCTCCGCGCCGAGGTCACGTGCTCGCTCCAGCGACGTAACCACCACGGCCGCGGCGCCGTCGGTTTCGAGGCAGCAGTCGAACAAGCGGTAGGGATCCGCCAGCATCGGCGAGGCCAGATAGTCCTCCAGGCTCATGGGGCGCCCCTTCATCACCGCGTTGGGGTTGAGCTGGGCGTGCTTGCGCATGGCCACCGCGATGCACCCGAGCTGCTCGGCCTGGGTCCCAAACTCGTGCATGTGTCGACGGGCGATGACGGAGTACCAATGGGGCGGGGCCGTGAACCCGAAGGGCAGATAGAAGTCGCGCGCGATGGCTCCGCCGGGAAGCGATGAGACATCTTCGGCGACGGTCTGGCGCGCCCGAGCACCCGAGTATCCGTTCCACCCGGCCGGGATCAGCACATGGTCGGCGAGCCCTTGCCGGACGGCGGCGGCCGCCACCCGCAGCGAAGCCACCGGGGCGGCGCCGCCCATCCAGAGGATGGACTGGAAGCGCAGGTTCTCGCAGCCGAGGTTGGCGGCGAAGCTCTCGGCGTGTCCGAGATTGGGAAAGGGCATGATCCCGTCGATCTGCTTGCCCGTGAGCCCCGCATCCTCGATGGCGCGCACCGCCGCCTGGAGCTGAAGCGCCAGACCGCTCAACCCCGAGCCCGGCTTCCGCACATAGGCGGTCTCGCCGATCCCGACGATGCAGACCTCGTCGGTCACGCGCCGGGTTGCCTCTTCACTTCACACGTTTGGTGGGCTCGATCTTCGCGAGCCGGGCGAGATTCAGACCGAGAATCTTCGCCTTCGTCTCCTCGCTGATCGGCTTGTAGCCCCACTTCTCCTGGAGCTCTTCGGGCATCTCCAGGTTGCGGATGAAGTCCACCGCAAGGGGCATGTCGTCGAACGCGAGATCGAGTCCCATGACGATCTTGTCGTCGGGCACCCACTGAAGCGCCTCACCGATCATGTGGTAGCCCCGGTAGGGCGACCGGGCGAGCCAGCCGATGATCCCTGAGAGACTCAGGTAGAGGTTGGTGTGCTTCCCCGCCAGCCCCATCAGCTCCTCGTGGTGGGGCCACGCCATGTGGTAGGCAATGATCTTGAGGTCCGGGAAGTCGAGACAGATGTCGTCGAGCAGGTCCGGGTGCGTGAACTTGCTCGGTTGCGGACACACGTAGCTCATGCCCGTGTGAATCGTAAGCGCGATGTCCAGCTCGAGGGCCTTCTCGTAGAAGGGCCAGAGCCGTCGATCGTTGAGCGGGCCATCCTCAGGAGCGTAAACCTTGCAGAGCTTTGCATTGCGCTCCTTGACGAGGTATTCGAGCTCCCAGATCGCATTGTCGACGCCGCGTCGCAGGATCGGGCCGCAGTTCGCCTCGAGGTACATGCGTTCGGGGTAGGGCTCGATCTCCTTCAGCATGAACGCGTTCGTGGACATGCAGGTGGCGTACCCGCTGACATCCATCATCGATTCGCGGAGAGCAAAGCAGACGTCGACGCCGGCCTTGTCCATCCACTCGATGAGGGCGTGGGCGCGCGGATCGGGCATGGCGTCTCCGCCGGAGAGGTCGCGACCGCCGCCCCAGGCGCGCATGACTCCATCGATGCTCTTCCACCACCTCTCGAAGCCCGGGTAGTACTGCATCTCTTCCATTGCCTCGGGATTCATGAAGTGACACTCGGACAGGGCTACGAAATGGTCGTTGCTCGCCACGTTTTTCTCCTCGTCGCTGCGTCAATCGCCCGCAGTCTGGTTTCTCGCCTCACGGATCAGCGTCCAGAGACGGTTGGGAGTAGCTGGAATTTCGGTCGCCCGTGCGCCCATGGGCGCCAGGGCATCGTTGATCGCCGAGAGAATGACCGCCGGGGTCGTGTGCATCGCGCCTTCGCCGCAGCCCTTGGCGCCGAGCGGCGTGAAGGGCGAAGGTGTCACGACGATTCCCTTCTCCGTCGCGGGCACTTCGTAGATAGTCGGGATCAAGTAGTCCATGTAGCTCGACGTGAGAATCTGCCCCTGCTCGTCATAGACAATCTCTTCGAGCAGCGCAGCGCCCACGCCCTGGGCGATGCTGCCGTCGGTCTGTCCCTCGACGGTGGCGGGGTTGAGGCGAGTGCCGCAGTCGTCCACGACACAGTACTTGAGGATCTCCACGAATCCCGTTTCGGGATCCACCTCGAGCATCACCACGTGCACCGCCTGGGCGGCGGTCAGGTAGCTCTTCGCCCGACCCTGGTCGTCGGCCTCGGTGCGTCCGGGGGCGGTCCAGACGTGGGTGGCTTCGGGGCGCGGATCCACGTCGGGAGGCAGCAGATCACTGCGCGCGAGCATCGTGCCCGCCACCTGCGCCATGGGCATCTCGACGCCGGCGACCCCTTTGGCAACGAGCTTCCCGTCCATCAATTCGACCTGCGCCGGGTCCATCTGGAAAAGCCCCGCCGCCACCTTGACGAGCTTTGCCGCAAGCCGTTCGCAGGCGCCGAGCACGGCACCGGTGAGTGCCACGCCCAGACGGCTCCCGCCTGGACCGAAGGCCGGCGGCGCCGAATGCGTATCGAGGTAGACGACGTTGATGTCCTCGAACCCCACGTTGAAGTAGTCCGCCACCAGCTGCGTCGCCAGGGTGTACTGGCCCTGCCCCTCGAGGGCAAAGCCCACCCGGACGCTGATCTTCCCCATGATGTCGATGCTGACGGTGGCGCCTTCGGGCACTCCGGTCCCCTGCACTCCCACGATGGCATAGGCATTCCAGTCGAAGATGCCGGGCTCGATGGCGCTCGCCACGCCGATCCCCACACAGCGTCCTTCGGCGCGCGCTCGGGCCTGCCGATCGCGAAGCTTCGGGTAGTCCGCCAGCTCGAGCACCTTGTCGAGCACCGCCTCGTAGTCGCCGCTGTCGTACTCGTTCCCACTCGCGATGGTGTAGGGGAAGGCATCCTTCGGGATGAAGTTCAGACGCCGTATCGCCGCCGGGTCGATGTCGAGAGCGCGCGCGGCGATGTCCATCATCTGCTCCAGCACGCAGTTGTGCGGCGGCGGGCCCATTCCACGGTACGGGCTTTGGGGCAGCTTGTTGGTCGCGACGATCGTCAGGTCGTAGCGCGCCACCGGAATCGTGTAGGGACCGGTGAAGCAGGCCAGCGGCTTGGCGGTACTGATGGCGCCGAAGCCCTCGCCGGTGGCCCCCATGTCGTCGAGCAGCTTGACGTCGAGGCCGGTGACGCGGCCGTCGTTCTTCAGCGCCAGGGAAACCTCGTAATAGCGGTCCCAGGCCTGGCTTCCGCCGCCGGTGAGGTACTCCAAGCGATCCTCGATCCACTTGACCGGACGCCCGCGGGTTTTTCGGGCCAGCAGCGCCGTGACATCGGTGCCGCGGGTTCCGCCTTTGCCCCCGAAGCTTCCGCCGTGGGGATGGGCGATCACGCGCACCTTGTTGGACGGGAGCCCCAGGACGGCGGCACGGCCCAGTCCGAAGTGCGTGGCGGACTGGACGCTCGCCCGCAGGGTCAGGCTCTCGCCCACGGAATCCCATTGGGCGATCACACCGAAGGTCTCGAGAGGATTGGCGCCCAGGCGGTGCCAGCGGAACTTCTCGGTGAAGACGCGATCCGCGTCGCGGAAGGCCCCGTCCACATCGCCCCAGGTGAAGACCCGCTGGAGCATGACATTGGTGCCCTTCTCTTCGATCACGAGCGGGCTGCCCGGCTCCATCGCCTTTGCGGGGTCGACCACCGCCTCGAGGGGTTCGTAGTCGACGACGATGAGCTCGATGGCGTCCTCGGCGACGTATCGGTTCACCGCAGCCACCGCCGCTACGGGCTCGCCCACGTAGCACACCTTGTCCGTCGCCAGGCAATGGGTGCCCCACTCAGCGGGAGCCGTGGGCGCCGGGTGACTCCAGCGTTTGGCATCCTCGCCGGTCACCACCGCGATCACACCGGGAAGCTGCTCGGCCTGGCTGGTATCGATCGATCCGATGCGCGCGTGGGCGAGGGGGCTGCGCAGAATCGCCGCGTGCAGCATTCCCGGTAGGACCACGTTGTCGATGAACTCGGTACGCCCGGTGACGAGCTGGGGATCCTCCACGCGCTCGACGGCACGGCCCACCCAGCGCGGCGAGCTGTTGGGAAAATCTTCCAGGGACTTGGGAATATCGACGGACATGCAGTCTCCCGGTTCAGAACCTTCTAGGAATGCTCGGCGGAGCCAGCGGTGTGTGCGCCCCGGAGCCTGGCCGCCGCCAGGTTCACCGAGCGCAGGATCGACCGGTAGCCGGTGCAGCGGCAGATCTGCCCGCCGAGTGCGTCTCGGACCTCTTCCTCGCTGGGATCCGGGTTGTTCTCGAGCAGCTCGCACACGGTCATCAGGAAGCCGGGGGTGCAGAAGCCGCACTGGAGCCCGTGTTCCTCGACGAAGGCCTGCTGGATCGGATGCAGGTTGCCATCTTCCTCCAATCCTTCCACGGTGGTCAGATTCGTCCCGTCCGCCTGCACCGCCAGCATCAGGCAGGAACGCACGGCTCGGCCCTCGAGCAGCACCGTGCAGGCTCCGCAAACGCCGTGTTCGCATCCGACATGCGTCCCGGTCAGCGCGAGCTCGCCGCGCAAGAAATCCACCAGGGTCGTCCGCGGTTCGACGCGCGCCTCATAGTTGACGCCGTTGACGGTCACGCTGACCTGCCGCTCAGTCGACATTCCCAAGCCCCCTCACTCAGCTCTCCTCATTCAACTCTCCCCATTCGACTCCTCTCATCTAACTCGGCGTAGCGGCGCGCTCGACCGCCTCGCCCAGGGCTCGGGCCGTCAGCACCCGGGCCAGCTGCCGCCGGAACTCCGCGGAAGCATGAACGTCCGACAAAGGATCCTCGAGTCCTTCGCCGGCCGCCCGGCCCGCCTCCTGGAAGAGCCGATCGCTCGGCTGCTCTCCCATCACCAGCTGCTCGACCTCCCGAATGCGAACCGCCGTGGGCCCGACGCCAAACAGCACGATCCGGGCCTCCGAGATGCTCCCGCGCCCGTCGAGGCGGAGGGTGACCGCTGCGCCAGTCATCGCGAAGTCGCCATGTCGACGCGCGACCTCCAGAAAGGACCATCCGGTCCCCGGAGCGAGAATCGGCACCCGCACCTCGATCAGCACCTCGACAGGTTCCAGAGCGGTCGTCAGATAGCTCTGGAAGAAATCTTCGGCCGCAATCCGACGCTCGCCGTCGGGGCCCGCGGTCCGGAGCTCCACGCCGAGGACGATCGCCAGAGCCGGGTACTCTGCGGCGGGATCGGCATGGGCCATCGAGCCACCCACCGTGCCGCGATTGCGGATCTGCGGATGGGCCACCAGCTGGGTCGCAGCCAGCAGAACCGGCTGCAGACGGCGCACCAGCTCGGACTCTTCGACGGCGCGTTTGCGGGTCATGGCTCCGATCGCCAGGCCGCCGTTCTCCTCGCGGATGTACTGCAGCTCGTCGATCGGGTTGAGATCGATCAGGAGCTCGGGGCGCGCCATCCGCATGCTCAGCAACGGCACCAGGCTCTGGCCGCCGGCGAGAAGCTTGACGTCCTCGTCCCCGTGCTGCTGGAGCAGGGAGATCGCCTCGTCCAGGGAGCTGGGAGCGGCGTATTCGAAGGGAGCGGGTTTCATGCGAGCGCCTTCAGCGGCTGCGAACCCGCCCCTAGCATATGATGGGCACGGCCGCGCCCGCAGAAATCGGGAGCGCGGCGCGAGGAGGGCAGTGTCCGATGAGTTGGAACGATTGGCAACAGGTCGAGGGCGACGGGCTCGAGTTCGAAGAGATCCTCTACGAGAAAAAGTCGCACGAGGAGCTCGAAGGAGGTGTGGCACGGGTCTCCATCAACAAGCCCGACAAGTACAACACCATGACCCTGGCCACCGTCGACGAGATGTTCCGCGCCTTCTACGACGCCAACCACGACACCTCCATCGGCGTGATCGTGGTGGCGGGCATCGGCAAGCACTTCGGCGTCGGAGGCGACGTCGAGTGGGAGAAGTGGGGTCTGCGCAAGGCCTTCTACAATCGCTATCCCCACAACCGCCTGATCCGGATCTCGCGGAAACCGGTCCTGGCGGCGGTCCAGGGCTACTGCCTGGGCGGACACAACCACATGGCCTACTGCTGTGACTTCACCATCGCCGCAGACAACGCCAAGTTCGGCCAGGCGGGCCCCAAAGTATCGAGCCCCGCCGACGGATTCTTTGTGCCCTACCTGACCAAGGTGGTCGGCGCCAAGCGCGCGCGCGAAATGTGGATGCTGTGTCGGCGCTATCCCGCCGACGAGGCCCTGCAGATGGGACTGGTCAACCAGGTCGTCCCCCTCGACTCCCTGGAGCAGGCCGTCGACCAATGGTGCGAGGAGCTCCTGGCGGTGAGCCCGGGTTGCCTCGAGATCCTCAAGGCGAGCTTCGACCAGGAGATGGATGGGTACGCCGAGATGGGCGTCATCTCGGGCCAGTTCTACCCCGACTGGTTCGACATGCCCGAGGGGAAGGAGGGTGGGGCCGCCTTCACCGAGAAGCGACCTCCCAGTTTTTGGAGCCTTCGCCGCGACGCAGAGCGGATGCGCCAACAGCTCATCGAGGATTACGAGCGAGACGACGACTAGCGCGAACGCTGCATCCACAGCGAAGGGGCGGGGATGCCTCGTCATCGATTGGCCTTCTCGATCTCTGCCGGCGTCGCGACCACAGCGTTCGCCACCAGTTCCGCGATCTCGTCCGAGGGATAGCCGAGTTCACGCAACAGCTCTTCGCTGTGCTGGCCCTGCAGCGGCGGCGGCTTCCGCACCTCGCACGGAGTCCCATGAAAATGGATCGGCACCCCCGTGACGTCCACGGGTCCGAGCTTCGGATGGTCCAGACGCACGATCATCCGGTTGTGCCGGATCTGGGGATCCTTCACGACCTCGGCGGCCCCGTTGACGGGTGCACACAGTACGTCCGCGGCCACCAACCGCTGCTGCAGCTCGTCCACTGTGAAGTCCTTGCAACGTTCGTTGATCAACCGATCCAGCGCGTCCTCGTTGGCGAGGCGGCGATCGATGTTCTCGAAGCGCGCATCCTCGGCCCAATCGACGTCCAGGGCCATACACAGGTTGCGAAAGAATTTCTCCGAGGGACAGGTGACCACGACCCTTCTGCCGTCGCCACAGGTGTAGATGCCGGAAGGCGCGAAGTAGAGGCTGCGATTTCCGGTTCGCGGTGTCGGCTCGCCCGCGATGAGATACGTGCCCAAAGCGCTGGCCTGGGCGTGGAGCAGGGCGTCGAGGAGCGAGATGTCGATGCGCTGACCCTCGCCGGTCTGGTCGCGCGTCCGGAGCGCCGTGAGCGCCGCCGTGGTGACGAGCAGCGAGGTCATCACGTCGATCATGGGAACGGTGACACGCACCGGCTCTCCCTCGGGCTCTCCGTTCAGCGCCAGCAGCCCGCCGAACCCCTGAGCCAGGAAGTCGATCCCGGGCCGGCCCGCGTAGGGCCCGTCGGCGCCGAAGGCCGTGACGCCGATCCAGATGATGTCCGGGCGGTGTTCTCGCACCTGCTCGTAGTTGAGCCCCAGCTTGGAGAGCGCCGGCTCCCGGATGTTGGTAATCAGCACGTCCGTCGTCGCGGCGAGGCGTCCGAACACCTCCCGGCCCGCATCGCGCTTCAGTTCCAGAACGATCGCGCGCTTGCTGCGGTTGAGGCTCAGAAAGGGCGAACGCTCGCCGTCGCGTTCGGGACCCAGGTGGCGGCTGTCGTCGCCGCGATGGGATTCGACCTTGATGACATCCGCCCCCAGGTCGCCCATGAGAGTCGCCCCGTAGGGACCCGCGAGCATGCTGGCCATGTCGAGGACCCGGATCCCCGCCAGCGGTGCGCGAGAAGCTTCGGGGGGTCGATTGCTCATCGGCTCTCCGACACCCGGCTCACGGAATCACACCCCGCTCCTTGAGTTCGCCGATGCGGTCCCAGTCGATGCCGAGCCAGTCGGCCAGGATGAGCTCGGTATCCTGGCCGAGCTCGGGGCCGAGGGTCTCGACGCGCCCCGGCGTCTTGCTGAGGGTGATCGGCAGACCGCGAACCTCGACCTCGCGGTTCACCTCGTCGCAGTGAGCCTTCAGGAAGTAATCGTTCGCCCAGGCCTGGGGATCCTCGGCCACATCCTTGAGGTTCTGGATCGGACTCGCGGCGAAACCCAGCGGCGTCCAGCGATCGATCCACTCCTGCGCGCTGCGCTGCTTCAGGACGTCGTCGAGCAGCGCGATGAGCTCGGTGTTGTTCTGCTCCCGCTTTTTCGAGGCGTCGAACCGCGCATCGGCGGCCAGGTCCGGCCGATCGAGGCTCTTGCAGAGGGCGGTCCAGTTTTCGTCGGTGTTCGCCAGACACAGGAAGACCCACTTGTCCTGCGCCGGGTAGCGGTTCCAGAGCGGGTTCCGGGCCCGCGTCCGCGACTGCTGCATCGAGTAGAGCGACCCGTTCTCCGGTTTCCCGTTCGTCGCTTTCGAAGGGGGCGAAGCCCGTGATGCCAGGAAGGGTTGGAGCGTCGGGGCGGCCATGAAGAGCTGCGCACCATAGAGGGAAGCATCGAGACACTGGCCCGATCCCGTCCGCCGCCGCCGGTGAAGCGCGATCATGATGCCGAGGGCCGAGAGGATGCCCCCGTAGGTGTCGCCGGAGCCCATACCGAGATAGATGGGAGGCTCGCCCGGCTCCCCCTGGCGGGTCATGATGCCCGTCAGTGCCTGCACGTTGATGTCGTAGGAGGGTCGGTTGATCTCCTGGGCGTGGCCGTACCCGCTGTTGGTGGCGTAGACCAGGCGGGGGTTGACCTCGCGGAGCTTCTCCCAGGTGAGCCCCCAGGCCTTCAGGTTCTCCGCCTGGAAGTTCGAGAGAAAGACGTCGGACTTCTCGACGAGCTGGTAGAAGAGCTTCTGACCCTCCTCCTTCTTGAGGTCGATGGCCAGGCTCTTCTTGTTGCGGTTGATCACCTGGAAGTACTGATTCCAGTCGCCGATGGCGAGTGCCTTGATGCTGCGAACACCGCGTGCCCCATCGCCGCTGACGGGGCGCTCGACGTGAATCACCTCGGCGCCGAAGTCCGCCAGGTATTGCGCGCAGACCGGGCCCTGCAGCCACTGGGTCAGGTCGAGAACGCGAATCCCTTCGAGCGCCTTCTTCATGCGGCGGCTCCCGGGCCCAGGATGCCGCCGGCCTCGAGCTCTTCGATCCGCGCGTCCGTGTAACCCAGCCGCTCGTGCAGGATTTCGGCGGAGTGCTGCCCCGTGCAGGGCGCCAGACGGCGCAGTCGCGCCGGGCCCTCGCCCATGTAGATCGGGAAGCCGAGGCTCTGGATGGCGCCGTGGGTCGGGTGCTCGAGATTCAGGATATAGCGGTTGGCTGCGGCGTTGGGATCGGAGGCCGGGTAGTCGTACTTCTCGATGACATCGGCGGGCAGCCGCTTGGCCTCGAGCTCCCGCTTCCAGTGCGAGCCGGGCTGGCGGGTGAAGCGCTCCTCCAGCACCTGCATCATCTCGAGCCGATGCTCGCCGCAGCGCTTCTCGTGGCTGTCGAAGCGCGGGTCGTCGACGTCGAGGCCCATGATCTCGGCAAAGGCCGGCCAGTACTTGTCCGTGTCCGGCATCGCCAGCGTGACCCAGCGACCGTCGGCACTGGGATACATCGGACCGCTCATGGGATTGCCCGAGTCGAGACGGGACAGCGGCTCGAGGAAGCGATCGTCGCGAATGGCGAGATAGGCCTGCATATCCAGGCTCTGGGAGTACATGTTTCCGCCGAAGAGCGACGCGTCGACCACCTGCCCCTCGCCGGTCTCGTCTCGGTGGTGAAGGGCAATCATGATGCCGAGCGCGAGCATCACGGCCGTCTGCATCTGTCCCACGCCGGTGTACACCGGAGGCTTTCCGGGCTGGGGCAGCGTCGGCATCACACCGGTCCGCGCCGCGGCCAGTTCGTCCAGGGCGGGCAGGTCGCGATCTGGCCCCTCGGGCCCGAAGCCCGAGCCCCGGGCGAGTATGATGTCCGCCTTGAACCGGAGGAGACTCTCATAGTCCCAGCGTTCCTTTTTTAGCGCCGCGAAGGGCAGGTCTGTCAGGAAGACGTCCGCGCCCGCGACGAGCTTTTCCAGAATCTCGCGACCCGCGGGCTCAGCGAGATTCACGGCGAGGCTCTGCTTGTTGCGATGCGCCAGCTCGTCGAGGGAGTTCCACCGCTCGGGCGGATGCATGCCGTCGCGATCGTGGTCGACCTTGCGGGGATCGGAGAGATCTTCGAGCCGGATCACCGTCGCCCCGAAATCGCCCAGCAGCGCCCCCGCCAGCGAAGCGTAGAACTCACCGGTGAAGTCGATGACTACGACGTCTTCGAGCGCCCGGCTCATGCTGACCTCGTGGGGCCTACCCGGACCACTCGCCGATCCGCTCGAGGGTCCGGTCCTCGAACTCCGCCTCGTCGGGCAGCGGCCGGCCCAGCCACTCGCGGTAGAAGGTGTCGAGATCGGGCAGGAACTCGAAGTCCGGCGGGCAGCCGCGCGGCACCGCCTCGACCTCGAGCTGCGAGCCGCAACCCCCGCAGATGTATTCGCGGATCTGGATCCAGTTCGGGTCGGGCATCTCGCGCCCCTTGTAGATCTCCGAGATGGACTCCTCGTCGTCGCGCACGTGGATCAGCGCGGAGAGCTTCCAATTGATCCGGTAGTCGCCGAACTCGTGGCCGCAGCGGCACTGGACGATGCGCTCTCCGTCTTTGGCCACGATGAAGAGCATCGGAGTCAACGGCAGCAGGATCGGCTCGTCGAACTCGACGCGCGCCTGCATGATCTCGACGTACTTGTCGAAGCGATTCTCGTCCTTGGGGCTCTTGAGCATGTCCTGGGTGGCGGGCCAGGGCAGGACTCCGTCGATCAGCTTCTCGATGTCGGCTTTGTGGAACTCGGTCATGATCGGTCTTCCTCTAGATGCCGAATGTGAAGTCTTCGGGGAGATTCCAGAACCGGCGCAGCTCCTCCGCGTACTTCGGCGACAGCTCCATCGAGCCCGCCCACATCCGGATCACGGCGGGGTCCATGCCCTCCTGCGCCTGCACCTTCTCGCGCTCCTTCTCCCACCAGTCCTTGAAAGGAATCGCGCGCTCGATGCGCTGCTTGCGAATCTTCTCGCGTTTCTTCGAGGTCTTCGCCGCATCGGCCACGTAGGCGCCGTTCGGCTTGCTCGTTACGACGCCGTGGATCTCGAAAGCCACCCGTTCGCTGGTCCAGCCCTCGTTGAGGTCGTTGACGACAGCGGCCGGATCGCGCGCGATCGGATCGCCCATGGCCTGCGCACCGGCGATGGGATGCACGATGATGTCGTAGTCGTGCAGCGGCTCCGGTGTCACGAAGGGCGCCACCAGGTTGTCCTGCACGTCGCGGGCCTTGATCGCCGAGGCCACCGCCGGGCTCTCCGGACCGCCGCGCTCGTGGATGAGCGGCTTCTGCGCGTCGATCAGCTCCTTGACGTTGGTGTCGCGTCCGTAGCCAGGTCGGTCGGGCACCGTAGGATAGGCGCCGTACATGCCGTGATTGCCCACCACCTTCGAACGCATGCCGGCGTCCCCGCACTGGTACTCCAGACCCGGCGTGTTGTAGACCATCCATACGGCGGTATGACCGAGGCCGCCGCGGAACTGACCGAAGCCCCCCGAGTCCGGCGCCACGTTGCGGCCCAGGAAGAGAATCGGGTAGTAGAGCTCGGTGATCTCGGCGTTGCCGAAGTCCGCCTCCGGCGTGTAGATACACCAGGCGCTGTTCTCGCCGTCGGCGAAACCGCGCGCCGGCGAGCCCTGGCTGGCCTGCTCGAGAGTCAGGCCCGTCAGATAAATGCCCATCTGGTTGATACCCGTGAACTCCGCCGTCATGATCGTGCCGGCGCCGGCCGCCATCTCCTCGACGAAGCCGCGCATCTGGAAGAGCCGACCGAACACCTCGTAAAGGCTGCTCAGCCAGGTGACCGCCGGCGCCCACGCGACGCCCGACGCCGCCTGGAAATCGACGGGATAGGGGTTCGCCCAGGAGCCCGCCGG
>JAZFUU010000103.1:0-6305 GCA_036447375.1 Myxococcota bacterium | reverse complement strand
ACGAGAAGGTACGACACAGTTACGGTGCGAGCCTGCGCATCAGCTTCGATCGCACCAATCCGCTGCGCTTCGATTTCGGATTCTCGGAAGACGGCATGGAGTTCTCGCTGGGCTACGGCCTGAGCTTCTGACAGAGCCCCTGGCCTGGTGGGAACGCGGCCCCCGAGGGGAATCGGCCCCACTCCCATTCTTCGTTCTCCGCCGTTCGTTCTCCGCCGTTCGTTCTCCGCCGCCCCTTCCTCTACCCCGCGACCGGGCAGAACGATCAAGGATCCGGCGGAATCGAACGATACGCCTGAGGATTAGGAGGATTGGGGTTGCCGAAATCGACCCTCGATGCGGCCGCGGCCCGCCCGGCATTTGTTGGGGGGATGGCCGGAAGGATCACGCGACGGGTCCTCGCCTATACCACGCTGACGGCCCTCGTGATGGGCGGACTCGGTCTCTACGGGACCTACAGGATGATCTGGAACCGGGTCGTCGAGTCTCAGCCGTTGGCCCTGCGGCTGAGCAGCGAATGGGTCCGCGAGCGCCTCGAACAGGCCCCGGCCGAACTCGAACGCCTGGCCCAGGGGGCGTCGCTCCAGGCCTGGGCCGAAGATGTCCCGAAGATCACGGAGGGCTCCGCCCCGGATCCATCTGTATTGCTTGGAGTGCTTTCCGAAGCTGTGAAGAGGTCCGGCACGTTCGGCGGTCTCCTGATCCTCGACATTCAGGGAGACGTGTTGGCCGCCGCCGGCTCTGGACCGGGTCTGACGGGATTGCGTGACCTCCTGCGCCGGAAGAGCGCCCTCGACTCCGAGCTGTTGGACACCATGCAAGGCATCCAGCTGCGTGCCGAGCTGGGGGGTCTCCAGGAGCCCGCGGTTCGGCCGATCGGTTTCGATTCCGGACCGGCTCTGCACCTGGTTTCGGTGCCGATTCGCGACCCACTCGGTCGGGCCGTGGCCACCCTTCACGGCCTGGTTCGACGCAGCGAGCTCGCAGCGCGCCTGCGGGCGGAGTCTCTGGGCAGCGGGGGAAATCTCTTCATCGTCGATTCGAAACGTCGGATACTCGCGTCGGCGCGACCGGTCGGAACCGACGAAAACAAGTCGCTGTCTGCGGATCTCCTGAACGACAAGCAGAGGGCCCGGCCGCGCGTGGTCTGGGATTCCGATCTGGGGGAAGTCGCGATCTCGTCGTCTCCCCTGGGTGTTCACGACTGGACCGTCGTCGCTACGACCCCGCTCGTGGCGGCCTTTCAGCCGCTCGTCCTCGCCGGAATCATCGCCTTGGGCACGGGGTTGGCACTGGTCGCGTTGTTCACCTGGATGGGGTCGCGGTTGGGCACCGGCATCGCCCGTCCGCTCTGGGGCCTGCTCCACGCGCTCCGAAACGCCGCCAGAGGTAACATTGCCGAGCTTTCGGCCGGAGCGAACGCCTCGGGGGAGGGGGAGGGGGAGGCTCTCATCACGGCCTTCAACGCGATGGCCGAGCACCAGCGAACCCGCCGCCGCGAGCACGAGACCAGCCACCGGGCGCTTCAGGCCCAGCACTCGGCCTTCCAGCACCAATACGACACGATGTCGAGGCGATCGATCACCGATCCCCTGACGCAGCTCCACAACCGCCGCCACTTCGATAGCCAGCTGGAGCGGGAGATCAAGCGAAAGTCTCGCACCGGGCAGAGCCTGGCGTTGCTGATCCTCGACATCGACGACTTCAAGAAGCTGAACGACACCTTCGGGCACGCGGCGGGCGACGAGTTCCTGAAGCAGGTGGCGCGAATCCTGAAAGAGATCGTCCGCGAGACCGACCTGCTCGCGCGATTCGGCGGTGAGGAGTTCGTCGTGGTGGCGACGCAGACGACGATCGAGGGCGCGGTCGTCCTGGGACAGAAGATATGTATGGCCATCGCCGAGGCGTCATTCATCGTGGACGACACGATGCGTCCCCGCGGTGCCACGGTCTCGATCGGAGTGGCCGTGTTCAAGGGCAGCCAGACGGATCTGTTCAACGCAGCCGACGCGGCACTCTACCGGGCGAAATCGGCGGGAAAGAACTGCGTAGTGGCCGCCGACGATCCGGAGGACTAGAGCTCTAGGGAATCAACAAGACACGGCCGAACGCGCGGCGGCTCTCGACGTGAGCGTGCGCCGCCGCCGCCTCGGTCAGCGGGAATTCGCGGTCGATCGCGACCTCGAGCGCGCCCCGGGCCACGTCCTCGAGGTGCCGTTGAATCATTCCATGTACGCGCTCGTGCTGGAGAGCAAACTCCGCACCCAGGAAGATTCCAGTCACGGTCTTGTTGCCGGGACGGAGTGCGGCCCAGTCGGGCCGGAAGTCGTCGCGAGCCGCCGAGCCGACGAACGCGATTCGTCCCCGGTAGGCCAGCGCCTCGATGCTCTTTTCGAGGGTGTGCCCGCCGACGGAGTCGACGATCAGATCTACCCCGCGGCCCCCGGTGATCTCCCTCACGGCGGCCGGGAAGTCCAGCTCCAGGTAGTTGATGCCGTGGTCGAGGCCGAAGGCCTTGAGCTTCTCGAGCTTCTCCGGACTCGACGCCGTGGCCAGGACTGTGGCCCCGGCCCGTTTCGCCAGCTGGATGCTCGCCAGGCCGACGCCTCCGGCACCGGCGTGTATCAGAACCGACTCGCCGGCCTGAAGGTGGCCGAACTCGAACAGGCAGTCGTCTGCGGTGCCAAAGGGAATCGGTACACAGGAGGCGCGTCGCAGGTCGAGTTCGTCGGGCACCGCCCAGGTCGCCAGCGCCGGAACCGCCACCTTTTCGGCGTGGGAGCCGTGCATCATGATGGCCACGACTCGTTGCCCCACAGCGCGGTCGACGACGTCTTGGCCGATTTCACGAATGGCGCCGGCGCACTGGTAGCCGACGATGTGGGGACGGCTGGCCATTTCGCCTCGGGCGCGGTGTCCGACGTCGCCGCCTTCGATGCTAATGGCCTCGACGTCGATGACCACGCCATCGTCGGTGCACGTGGGGTCCTTCACCTCTTCCGTGCGGAGCACTTCGGGGGGTCCCGTTTCGTCGTAGACAGCGGCTCTCATGTCGGACCTCTGGGCCTGGGGGCCATAAGCGGATTCTCTCACGAAAACGACGCGCGCGGAGCGTCTCTCCGCACTAAGATTCGATCGATGCAACGCGGCGCGACGCCCATCGGCCGGGGTGCCCGGTGCGCCTGCGGCCCCTGGGGTGTTCGGGGCGTGCGGGGAGTCCGGGGAATCTGGGCGCTGGCCCTGGTCTCGATCGGGTGCCACTGGGCGGGGCTTCCCGCCGTTTCTGCGCCCGACCCCGCCACCGGTTCTCCGCGTTTTCGCGAGATTCGACGCCACTCGGCCCCGGCGGCGACGCAGGCGGTGGCCGTGGATGGCGCGCACTTCTACGCGATCGCCAGCCAGTCGATCGAGAAGTACGAAAAGAGCGGAGGCGCCAGGGTCGCTTCGTGGGCGGGCCCCGCATCGGGGCCCATCGTCCATCTCAACAGCGGCATCGTTCTCGATGGCGCACTCTATTGTGCCCACTCGAACTTTCCGGGGATTCCGATGCTGAGTTCCATCGAGATCTTCGACGCGGAGACCCTCGAGCATCGGGGCTCCCATAGCTTTGGAATCTTCGGAGGTTCGGCGACCTGGATCGATCGGTGGGACGATCACTGGTGGGTCGCCTTTGCGCATTATCAGGGGAGGGGCGGGGAGCCGGGGAAGGGTCCGAGCTGGACCACGCTCGTGAAGTTCGACGCGCAGTGGCGCCGGGTGGCCGGATTCGCGTATCCGAGCCCGGTCGTCGCTGGCTTCGCCGGCCGCAGCAACTCCGGGGGTGCCTGGGGAGCCGACGGGCTCTTGTACATCACCGGGCACGACGCCGCCGAGGTCACGGTCCTGCGCCTACCCGTCGCGGGCTCGTTCCTCGAAGTCGTTGAAATTCTCCCCGCTCCCATCGAGGGTCAGGGCATCGCTTGGGACCGCCACCGGCCCGGAGTTCTCTACGGCCTCGTCAAGCGGACGCGCGAGGTCGTCGTTTCCATCCTGGATCGACCCTGACCGGATCGACTCAGAAGCCGAGTTCGAGTGCCCCGTAGATCGTCGCCGCGAAAATTTCGTGGGCTTGGACGTTGGGATGTGGGTCCATCTGACTGACCACGGTGTCGCGGAAGGCCACCGACGTGAAGGCGGGCCCGGTGTCGATGAGCGGGATCTCGAGATCCCGGGACACATCGCGAATGATCTCGAACTCCCGGCGATGCAGGTCGGGGCCTCGCCTCAGGACGATCGAGGTCATTCCGATCCGTTCCGCTGCGACGATCTGATGAATCTCCCGGAAGATCTGTCGAATCGCACCGACGTCGTAGTCCGGCGGTTTCTCGGTGGGGCGCCGCATCGCTTCGATCCTCTTGATCAGGTGACGGCTGAATAGACGCGTCGACCACAGCTTCAGATACTGGTTCGTTCGCTTCCGCTGGATCTTGAAGTTCCGCCGATCCTCCAGATACAGGTCGTTACCCGGATAGATCGCCAACAAAAGGTGATCGGGTTGATAGGCGAGGGCCCGGCCCTTCAGGACGGCCAGGTACTGCGGTAGCGAGTAGCCCCCGACGGCGAAGTTGATGAACTCGTGTCGAATCGATTCCGATTCCAATTCTGATTCCAATTCGGATTCTGATCCCGACTTCAATTCGGACAGGGCGTCGTAGCGATGCTCGAGGATCGTGTGGAATGAATTCTCCAGGGCGACTCCGAATGGCTGAGTCACCGAGTCGCCGATGACCGCGACGCGGTAGGTCGCCTCGGGCTTGGCCAGCGGATACTCCTTGTCGGGGAGCCCGCGCGAATTCGTCTGAAATCGGACGAGATTGTATATCTCGTCGAGATTCGGTTTGAACTCCCACTGAATCTCGGGATCGTCGGACTTCCTCAGGAGTCCCGACTTGCCAAGCTCGTTCACCGAAGACCCGTACTGCGGCAGCAGGGCCCGGGGCCCGAAGTAATAGACCCGCGCGGCGGCCTCGAAGACAATGAAGCAGAGCAGGAACATCGTATAGGAGAGCAGTAGCTCCGGCCGGTGGCGCCGTACCTGTTCGCGCTTCCAGTACAACGCAAGCAGCAGCGGCGCGGCGATCGCAGCTCCGAGGAGCGCCTGGTTCCGATCTTCGAGGATCAGAAAGACCAGAACGAGAGTGGCCAGGACCAGTCCGAGTTCCCACGCCGATGCCCACCTCGGCCGGCGCAGGACGGTGATTCCGAATCCGAGGAGGGCGGCCGCCAGGAAGCTCAACTGAAGCGTGCTGAACCGGGGGTCGAGATCGGCGTGCGGGAACAATTCCTGCTGCGCGGCCAGGCCCGTCACAACCAGTGCCGCCCCCGCACACGAAAGGCCTATCGGTCGCAATCGCACTGCCTCCTCAGGTGATGTGCGCGTTCGCGAAAGCGTACCCGATGGGGGGCCCCGTGGGCGCGGGCGTTCGAGATCGGCATACGGGGTGAGCCACTTGCCGCCGCACGAGCCGTTCTTTTGTACACAGAATTGTGAGCTGCCGAGGGCCCGCACGTGGGTTGCCGGCGCGGGTGCGTGTGCCGGTCGCTGCAACCCGGCGTAGTTCCAGCGCGACGAACTGATTCGATCGAAGACCTTTTTAGTTTCAACATCTTCTCTGCCTTGCAGGCCACTCACCAATCGGGAAACGCCAGCCTCTGATCGGCTGGCTTGGGTGAGAGGTAGCCAGGTATGTGGAGACAGGTGAATTCGCCCGGGGTGGTGTCCGCGTCGGTCGTCGCGCGCCGGAAGCTGCCGACGCGCAGGCGGTTTTCTTTGGCCGGGTTTGCGATGTTGGCCTTTGTATTTTCGGCAGCCTCCGCCGACGCAGCGATGATCGACTTCGACAGCTTGCAACACGGCGAGATCGTCGACACCGATTTCGTCATGTCCTTTGGGGTCGAGATCAGCGCCGAGAACGTGGGCGGGGGGCCGGACCTGGCCGTCGGCTTCGACACCACCGAGACCGGCACCCGAGACCCGGACCTGGAGGCTGATCCGTTCTGGTCTGGGGGCAACATCCAGTACGAGGCGCTGGGCATCATCCTGATCATCCAGGAGAACGACTTCGGCTGCGGCGACGACATCTGCGACTACCCGGACGACGAGGGGAGCCGTCCGGCGGGCCAGTTCATCTTCGACTTCGAGGCGCTGGGTGTTCCGATCTCCGAGTTCGGCTTCGATCTGATCGACGTGGAGGGCGTGGGATCACACCAGGAGAATGGAGCTGTCGTGTTCCTCTTCGATGGTGACATGCTGATCGACGAGATCG
>JAZFUU010000102.1:0-12661 GCA_036447375.1 Myxococcota bacterium | reverse complement strand
CAGTTCGAGAGCCGAAGTGCAGCGAAGAGACCATGGGGCAGGAACAACCACGGCCAGATCCGATGCCAGCGGCCCGCCGGCCCGATGTCATTCGGGAATCGGAATGCGAAGCGAATCCCCAGCGGAAATAACAGGGTTATGGACGCAACCCACAACCCGTGCAGGACCACGACCCCTGCGTAGGCCACTCCGCTCCCCATGGGACTTGCGATGCATAAGGCGATGGACATCGCGGCAGGGAAGTAAGCGCTCAGCGTGGGGGTTGAGCCGCTGCGGAGGATGAGCCACAGCGCCGACGCGGCGAAGGCGAGCGAGACGGCCAACACGGGTCGGATGCCGGACACCGGAGCCAAAGAGAGCGAGGTCTCCCGCCGTTCTCCATCTCTCTCGAAGATCAGGGGCGCCCTCGCTGGCCCGCTCCCGTCTCCCGTGCGGAGCGCATGCAAGGCGAGCGTCCCGACCCCGCGGAGGTCAGCGTCTCCCAGCTGGATCAGACGGTCGCCTGTACGCAGCCCAGTCGCAGCGAGTCGCTTTGGCCCCAACATCGTGTCGCCCTGGACCGTCGGGTAGCTCTCGGCGTCCTCGACGGAGACTGCGAAGGTTGCGAAGCCCCCGCCACGGAGCTGCGTCCTCACGCTGACGGCGAAGCAGACGACCCAGAGCGGCACCAGGATCAGGACCAGCGCCTTGTCGAGCGGTGTCAGGCGGTTCAAGCGCGTGATCTCCCTGCTCTTCCTGCTCTTTCTGCAACTGGGGGCCGATTCCACCGGCCCGCGGGAACGGGTTTCAAAGACAGTTGCACTTGGAGTGGGTGTTCGTCTACTGCGTTCATCGACCCGCCGGGACGGCGTCGTCCGGCTCCTCGCCGAGGTAGCCGAGGCCGCGCAACGCATCGGCGGTTTCGGCGTCGATCGGGCCCGGTGTCGCGTCCGCGGGCTCGGGCAATGCCGCCACGAAGCGCTCGAGCTCCCGACCCAGGCGCTCGGCGTGTGCGGGTTCCGACCGCACCAGGTTCCTGAGTTCTTCGGGGTCGGCTGCGAGGTCGAAGAGCTCGTGGGAACCGGCGCTGTTCCAAATGAACTTGAGATCGCCGTCGTAGAAGGCCCGGCGGCTCCCGAGCGAGAGCTTGTCGAACTCGGGCTTCACCTGTGCGAAGCGCGGCTGCGACAGCCTCGGGGGTGGCTCGCCTTGCACATTCTCGGGCAGCGGGATTCCGACGCGATCGAGGATCATGGCAAAGACGTCGTGCAGCTGGAGCGGCAGTCCGTCTCGGCGTGGCCCGACCTCGCCGAGCGGGTGCTTCACCAGCATCGGGATGCGTAGAAGCTCCTCGTAGAGATAGTTGCTGTGCCCCGTCATGCCCCGCTCACCGAGCATCTCGCCGTGATCCCCGGTGACGGACGATGAGCGTGCGGTCGTAGAGTCCGAGCTCCCGCAGTCCGTCGAACAGTCGCCCCAGATGATGATCCATGTAGAGGATCTCGCCGTCGTACAGCGCGGCGCGCCACGCCGCCTCGTCGATGCGCTTCAGATCGCGCGGCTCGATCTTGAAGAACGCCTGGCTGTAGGGCGCCGGCGGCGAATAGGGGAGGTGCGGATCGAAGTAGTTGAGGAACAGGAAGAAGGGCTCGACGCGGGCTTCGTGCAGCCAGACCAGGGCGCGGTTGCTGACCTGCTGGGCCGAGCGCCCGTCAAAACTTTTGATGCCCGCGTCGTCCCAGGCGTCGAAGCCGCGCGCGAGCCCGAAGACGCGCTTCAGCCAGGGCCCGGCGACCACCCCGGCGGTCTGGTAGCCGCGCTCGCGCAGGAGCTCCGCCAATACCCGTTCGTCCGGCGCCAGCCCGCGGGCACGAAAGCGCTGCAGCGCGACGTCGCGCGCCATCGGACCCTCGAAGCCCTTCGCGATTTCCAGGGGTCCCTCGGGGTCGAGCCCGGCGCCGTGACTCGGCGGAAGCTTCCCCGTGAAGAGCGACGCATGAGCCGGCAAGGTCCAGCTCGAGGTGGATCGCACGTGTGTATAGACGACGGACTCGAGTGCCAGCGCGTCGAGGTTGGGCCTCGTGGCGCGATCGTAGCCGTAGCAGGAGAGGTGATCGGCGCGCGTGGTGTCGAGCGTAATCAGCAGGATGTTCGGTGTGGCGAGCTCCGGCGCCGAGCGACAAGAAAGGACCAGGCCGAGCGAACAGGCAATCGCCGCCGCAACGCGCATGCGGGCGTCGTTCACGTCGAGACGGTGTCGTCCGTCGCGAGCTCGAAGCGATCGATGTAGTCCGCCAGACGCGTCTTTACCGCTTGGGGCGTAAGGCCGAATTCGGCGAGATCGTAGGCGTGGCCGCCGTGCTGACCCTGAGGATGGGCACTCACGTGGTCCCGCATCAGGGCTTCGGCCTCGCGCGGGAGGTCGAGCTCGAAGTGAGCGTAGATGCGTTCGACCACCGCCATCGGGTTGTCCACGAACTGGCGATAGGAGACGTCGAGGAAGCGAGCGGGATCGCAGCGGTCCCGGGCTTCGAGGCCGCGTTCGAGGGAACGGGCCAGGTATTCGAGGACCGTGGGCCCCAGCTCTTTCGGATTCAACGACTCCCGAGCCTTCATCAGCGCCGCCATCATGCTGCAGTAGGACGGAATGATCTCCACGGGATCGCGATGGGTGAGAAGGATGCAGGGCTCGGGGAACAGTTCGACCAGCACGTCCAGAGCCCACAGATGCGCGGGCGACTTCAAGAGCCAGCGATCGCCCGGGCGCTGCCAGTCGAGCATCTTGAGCAGGTCGAGGTAGTAGGCGTAGGCCGTTCGCAGGTCCTGTTTCTGGAACCACTCGGCGTAGGGCTCCATCAGCGGCTCGATCCCCATCTGGACGTCGCAGAACGTGTGGGCCAGGAGCATGACGCACTCTTCGGGCTGGTCGGCGGCGGTGAAGTGAATCTTCGTGAATTCCGGATTGTTCTCCCGGCCGCGTTCGTAGTGGGCGCGAAGGGCTTCGAGCCGCGGATCGGTCTGCCCCGGCTCAAGGTCGTCCAGGGGATCCGGGAAAATCCCTTCCCACAAGAGCAGAGGACGCGCCGCTGGGTCCTTTCCCAGCAGGTTGAACAGGGCCGAGGTTCCGGTGCGCGGGAGTCCCGTCAGATAGACCGGCCTCCGAATCTGGCGCTCGCGAATTTCCGGGTGCTTCTCGAAGGCCGCCTCGATCCGGAGTCGGGTCGCCAGCAGCTGGACCACCCGGCGTCGGTTGCGTCGGCGCCCTTTTTCGTTGAACCCGGCGGTGTTGTCGTAGGTTTCCAGCAAGACCCGCAGGCCTTCGCGAAACCCGTCGTTACCAAAATGGCTGAGCCCTGCAGTCTGGCGCGCTTCTTCGAGGACGCTTTCCTCGGAGAACTCGACGGCAGACGCGGCGGTCATCGGCCGCTCTTCAGCTCCGCCAGCTTCACCACCCGGGTTTGCGGTTGCGGGTGCTCCGTCGCGCGGATCCAGCGCCAGCACATGGTGCCGCGGTCGTGATCGCAGGTGCGAAGCCAGTTCTCGACCCCGGGATCCTCGTGGGCCACCACCACCCGCACCGAACCGTCGCTGCGCAGCTTCGCCGTCCGATTGTTCAGGTGGATCGGGAAGTAGCGGTAGTCGAGGGATTCGAGCCAGTGGTTGCTGAGCTGAAAATTCCAGTAGTCGCAGGCGGGCGGGGTCACCTCGATGACCAGGGCCTCGTCGGGCCCGAGCTGCCAGTAGCTGTGGTAGTAGGCGATGTTGGGATCACCGCCCGCCGCGGTGGCGGTGTCCGGATCGAAACGCGGCAACGTATTCACGTGCTTCTTCCAGTCGTCCGCCCAGCCGTTGAAGAGCTTGGCGCAGCCCAGCACGAAGCGGGCGGAGCCGACCAGCGCGCGGTCCAGACGTTCGGCGCTGACCGGACGCGGTTGATTGGGGCCGTCGATCCGTTCGATCCGGATCTGTGCCGGCTCTTCCTTCTCGCGATCGAGCCGCGTCTGGCGAACGATCAGGGTCCGGCTGTCGGGGCTCATGGGCAGCCAGTTCTGTTCACTCGGGTCGCTGGGCTTCTCGGAGCTGACGAGGATCTCGAAGTGGCCGTTGGCGTCGAGCGCGAGGTCCCGGGCTTCCAGATAGCCGGTGGTGTTCAGGCTGCCGGTGGCGCCGTAGTTGCCCGCCTGGGTTCCAAAACCCAGGTAGTGCACCGTTCCCCGGGTCCCGCTGATCCGATAGCGGTACTTTCCGTCGATGGAACAGCTCTGATAGATGTTGTCCGGATTGTCCATGCCCATCTTGATGGTTTCGTGGGCCGTCAGACGAAACTCCGGGGCCTGGGCGTCCCCCGACTCGACGAAGGATTCGAACGCCGCCCGGGTCAGCCGCGTCAGGTAGCGCCAACCCTCGGCGCGGTTGAAGGGATCGTCCGGGGAGGTCTCACTCAGCACCACCGAGCCCGCGGCCTTGAGGGTGTCGCAGAACTCCTCCCAGCTACGGCCGTCCAGAATGCGCGCTACAGAATCGTTCGGTTCGCTCATGGGGGTCTCCATCGCCTCGGGTGAGCCCCGGTGAATTCAGGATCACCAACCGTCGGCGGCCCAGTCTACACGAGTGGCCGCGGGCGGGACTTCGGCCCGATCGGAGACGACCGGAGCCGGACGAAAGCGGACGGTTTCGAACACTTGAAACGAAATTTATGGTTTATTTATGGGCATATACGATGTATTCCAATGATGTGATTCAACGTTGGGAAGGCGAAACGCGAGGCACCGTTCTCGTCGTCGATGATCAGGCACGCCCTCGGCGGGCCCTTGCGGCCGAGCTGGAAGACGCCGGCTTCACGGTCGTTCAGGCGGCGGATGGAGACGAGGCCTGGAAGCAGTTCTGCGCCCGGGACCCCGACGCCGTCATCACCGACATGGTCATGCCACGGCGCGACGGGCTCGATCTTCTCGGCAGGATCCGGTCTCGATCCGACGTGCCTGTCATTCTCTTCACGGCCCGGGGCTCGGTGCAGAGCGCGGCCAGTGCTTTCAAGGCCGGTGCGGACGAGTTCGTGTCCTCGCCGGATGTCGGGGTCGAAGAACTCGTCGGCTTGGTCGCCAAAGCGGTCGGCGGTGGCCGGGCGTCCCCGAGTTCGCTGGAACTCGCGTCAGATCTGGTTGGACACAGCCGAACGATGTCGCGGCTCCGCGATCGAATCGCGGGCCTTGCGCCGCTCCGCACACCGGTACTCGTCTCGGGAGATCCTGGAACGGGAAGGGACACGGTTGTGCGGGTGTTGCACGAGTTGGGCGCAACCGCTGGCGGCGAGTTGATTCGCGTCGATGCGCGGACCTGTACCGCCGCAGAAGAAATGCCCCACTGCAGTGCCTTCTACCTCGACGGAGTCGAGGAGCTTTCGGCGGAGCTGCAGACGGTTTGGAGCGACCGGATCGCGGCGGCCGCATCCGTTGGGTTTCGCGGCGGACCGCGAATCTTCGCGTCCACGACCGGCCCCGTGCTGGCAACTCCGCCCAACCGGGCTGTCTATCAGGAGCTTCGCAACACGCTCCTTCGGTTTGCGATCGAGCTGCCCCCGCTTCGAACCATCTCGGAAGACATTCCGGCGATCGCCGACGCTTTGGTGGAGCGGATCGGCGCGAACGTAGGTCGCAGCACGCGTCTGTCGCCGTCGGCTCGCGAGTACCTCCGCGGCCAGCCATGGCCCGGAAACGTCGCGCAGCTCGAACGCGTTCTGGAGCGGGCGATCGCCTTCTCGAGAGGCCGCCAGATCCGACGTGACGTGGTGAAGGAGGTTCTCGGGGAACTCGAGGACAGCCTGGAGAGCATTCGCGAGCAGCATCGCGCGCATGAGCGAATTGAACTCATCCGAGCGATCCAGGAGACCGGCGGAAATATTACCCGGACAGCAGAGATCCTGGGGCGGAGCCGGAGTGCCGTGTACCGGCTGATCGACAAACACGGTGTCGCGATGTCCGGTCGCAGGTAGCCTCGATGGGCCCTCCCGACCGTTTGAGAAGACAACTTACGCTGATTGCGGTCGGATTTCCGCTGCTGGCCCTGATCGCGTCGGCGGGCCTGGGGATGCCCGATGGCGCCACCCGGGAATTCGGTTGCTGGGTCCTGCCGAATGCACGGGTTCTGGTCACGCCGGGGGACGAGGCGTGCCCGCTCCGCTCGCACGATCAGATCTGGAGGGTCGAGGCAGCGGACGGAACCATCCATCCGGTGGCCAGCGGCCGCGAGGTGGCGCAGCTCGTGGCCGCGGAAGTGACCGGTCGAGTCTCGGTCCGGAGACGCGGCGAAGAACGCTGGGCCCAGATTCCGGTCCGGGAGGTGTCACGCCGAGAGCGACTGACGCGTATCGCCACGGCGGGGGTAGTGGCCGGTGCGCTGCTCGCGATTCCGCTGTTCCTGCTCTGGGGATCGCGCTCTCGCGCCGCGGTACCCTTCGTCCTGCTGTACTCGGCGGCGGCTTTCGTGTCCGTCGTGGCCATCGCCGGCCGTGAATCGGAGTGGCTGACCCGTGCGGCGCTCCTGGCCCTGGCCGGCGTGCCGGCCATCGTGGCTCATCTCAGCCTGACCTTTCCCCGGGAACGCCCCGTGATCCGCGAGGTTCCGGGACTGGTTCGTGTTCCCCACCTGCTGAGTGTCCCTCTGGTCGCGTCCGGCTGGTTCGCGCTGGACCGCGATCCGCTCTTGTGGCCGACATTCATGTATCTGCTGCTCGTGCTCGCGGGCGGGGCCTGGATGATCCTGATGTCGTCCTGTGCCTTCGCCATTCGGGAGTCGACTTCTGCTCTGGAGCGCGCGCGCGCGCGGGTGCTCTGCTACGGCGCTCTGGCCCTGCCCGTGCTTCCCACCCTTCTCTGGAGCCGGGATGGCGCGGGCCTGACGGAGGGGGCGGCAACCTACCTCTGGGTCTCGGCGGTGGCCATGCCGCTCCCGATCGGCCTCGCGATCAGTCGCTACAACCTGTTCAACCTGGGCTGGGACCTGCGGCACTGGATCGGGCGGCTTCTCTACCTGGGCGTGGCGTCCGTGGTGGTCGCGCTGGTACTGGAAGGGTCGTTTGCCATCGCCGAAGTTTCCCATCCGCTTCGCGATCCGGCCGCGATGCTTCTGGTCTCGTCGGTGTGCGTATTGGTCATGGAGCCCCTCCGCGGGCGGATGCTGGGGTTTCTTGAAACCAAGCTCGCCCCCAAGGCGAGTCGACTTCGCCGCCTGCGCAAGGAGTACGAGCGGGAACTAGCCGAGCTACACGAGCCCGACGCCCTAGCCCGAAGACTGGGAGAGACGCTGGACACGGCGTTGGCCCCGCGCTCCGGCTGCGTGTTTCTCGCCAGTCGAGGCGAGTGGCGGCCCGCGTATCCCTTTGGTCCGGAGCCGCCGATTCAAACCTCGTTGGTCGCGGTGGCTTTGACCGCACTCGCCGATCGCAGAGTAATCCACCTGGCGTTGGACCCCGATGCGGAGGTGTGCGGCCGCGATGCGCTGCGGGCAGCTCGGGTGGAGCTCGCGGCCGTCGTCATGGGCGGTGGCGAGGCTTTGGGTCTGGTGCTGCTCGCGGCGGGAGCTCATCGAACACCCTACACCGACGCGGAACTCGACTTCGTGACGAGCGCCGCCGCCCATACGGGAATTGCCCTGCGCAACGCGTGTCTGACCGAGGAACTCGTGGAGGTGGAGCGCGATGCGGCGATCGGGCGTCTGGGGCTGTCGTTGGCCCATGACCTCGGCAAGGAACTCGATTGGATGGATCGACTCGTCCGGCGGCTACCCCAACAGTTGGGCGACCCGTATCGACTCTCGCGGGACATCGCGATGATCCAGGATTTTACAGAAGGCCTCATCGGCGGGATTCGAAAGTTCGTAGGCGATGCGATGGAGCCCGTCCGAGATGCTCCCGGGATGGTCAAGTTCGATGACATGGTCGAACACGCGGTGCGACGGATGGGTCGAATTCACGGCAACGATCGAATTACCCAGAGCCTCGATCCGATGCTGAGGGCTCTCCGTTGCCACGAAAACGTCGGCCGAGTGTTGGCGAATCTTCTCGACAATGGGCTTCACGCCGTGGATCCGCGAGACCCGATTCACCTGTTTGCGACCGTCGAATCCGATTCGGTCCGGCTCGAAGTGCGAGATGACGGTTGCGGCATGTCCGAGGACGTGTTGAAGTTCGCGTTCGAGCCGGGATTCAGTACCCGCCGGGAGGTGGGGGGGCTCGGAGTCGGGCTCAGCGTTTCTCGAGAGATCATCGAAGCGCTGGGTGGAAGCATCGCGATCGTCTCGCAACCGGGCATTGGCACGCGAGTGACTCTCCGCGTGCCCCTCTGCGGAGGCTGAGGGATGAGCATGGGTTTGCGGCTCTGTTCCGTCGGCGTTCTGGCGGCAGTGTGTTTCCTGGCGCCGATGCGGGAGGCGAGCCCCGCCGAATTCGAGGACGCCGTTGTCCCCGATGCGAAATCGATTCTGGCTGCGGCGTTCGCGAACCGCTACGAGGTCGATCTGACCTCGCGGATCGAACTGATCATCCGGAACGGACATGGCGAGGAACGACGGCGGGTCTTCCAGGCAGCCTACAAAGTCATCGATGGCCGCGTTCATTCGCTCGGGCGCCTGATCTGGCCACACCACTTGCGCGGAATGGCGATCCTCACAATCGAGGCGGCGAATCGGAGCCACGATGCGTTCGTCTTCCTCCCCTCTCTCGACAGGGTGCGCCGGATCAGTACGGCGCAACGGGGAGACTCCTTCTTCGGGAGTGACGTGACCTACGAAGATTTGGAACGCCGCCGCGTCGACGAGTACGAAATCGATGGGATGGAGGCCAGTCGATGGCAGGGAGAGGCCGTCTTCCTGGTCTCGGCCCGTTCGCTCAAGGATTTCAGTCACGCCCGCGTGGTGTTCGTCGTGGCGCGCTCTGACGCGGCGATTCTCGAGACGCGGTACTACAAGCGCGGGCAGGATGAGGCCTACCGCCTGATTTCGTCTCCGCGCGGCCAAATGGTGTCCCAAGCGGGCCACGTTCTACCGACCCGATTGACCGTCTACAACCGGATTCGGGGTACTTCCACCGAAGTGATCTTCGAGAATCTCCGGGTGAATCCGAAGCTCGACGATCGACTGTTCTCGGTCACGATGCTCGAGCGCGATCGGGTTCTTCTCAGGGACTGAACGATCAGCTCCAGCGCTCCGACGCCTCACCTCCCAACATCGCAACGTCAGATGGGCCGATGGACCTGAACGGTATCGGTCGTTTCCGACCATAGAGAACGCTCACGCCCGAGGATGTACGTTGACGCGGGCGGCTTCGCTTTCGAGAATGTGCATCATGGAGATCGGGCAGAGCTGACGCCAACTCCTCTGGAAAGACGTTGGGGGAGGACGGGGATAATGGATCAGCCCGAAACTCGACAAATTCGACAGGCCCGTGTCCTGCTCATAGATGTTCCGAGTCGTTATGCGGCGCCGATCCGGCGTCGCTGTGCGGATCCGGTTTTTTCGATTACCGGAGAAGAGCAGAGCAGCCGGAGCGCAACGACATTCGACGGATTCGCCCTGTGCGTACTGGGTTTGGACGGGGATCCAAGGGAGCTGGCTCGGCGAATCGATCGAGTCCGGGAGCGCCTGGGCGAGTGCCCCATCGTGGTCATCGGCGGGGTGTTGAACGTAGAAGCAGTCGTCGGTCTCATGCGACGGGGCGCGGCGGATGTCATTTCGCTGCCAGCCGATCCGGGCGAAGTCGCGATCCAGGTGCTCTCCCACGCGGACCGCAGGGGCGTGGGCGATGGTCAGAGCGAGTTCGTGGGGAGCACCCTGGCAGTTCAGGGCGTCCGGCGTCGAATGAGAGCCGTGGCACGGACGTGCTCGACGGTATTGGTGACCGGGGAAACCGGGTGCGGCAAAGGGGTGGTCGCCCGGGAGATTCACCGGCTTTCTGATCGTCGAGATCGACCCTTCGTCCACGTGGACTGCGCGGCTCTGGCGTCGAGCGTTGTCGATAGTGAGCTCTTCGGCCACGAACGCGGCGCGTTCACAGGCGCGATCGGGCGCCACGCGGGTCGCTTCGAGCGGGCTCGGGGCGGGACGATTTTCCTTGACGAAATCGGCGACCTCGACCTGACGCTGCAATCGAAGCTGCTGCGGGTACTGCAGGAGAGAGAGTACGAACGTCTGGGTGGGTCTCGAACCCAGCCCATGACCGCGCGGGTGATCGCCGCAACGAATTGCGATCTCGATCGCGCCGTCGCGGAAGGCCGGTTCCGATCGGATCTTCTGTTTCGCGTCCGGGTGATCGAGGTCTGCATCCCCCCGCTTCGAGAACGGCTCGACGATATTCCGGCGTTGGTCCGCGCGCTGCTCACCCAGCTCGGAAAGCGACTCTCACTGCGGCCGCCGGCGGTCTCCGAAAGGTTTACCCAGCGGCTGATGTCCCATGACTGGCCCGGCAACGTCCGCGAATTGATGAACCTGCTCGAGCACCTGATGAATGAGAAGTCGGGGATCGTTCTCGACGACGTCGATCTGGACGAGATCTGGAGGGCGACGCGGAGCCCCCGTGCGGCGAGCCGCGTGTCGGCCCCGGGCGCGTTCCGAGCTGGGGACATGACGGGCCCGGGCCGCGATTCGGGTGGGCGTCGCGAGGCGATTGCGGAGGCCCTTCGCGCCGAGGGGGGGAATGTGAGCCGGGCGGCCCAGCGCCTGGGTCTGCCCCGCAGCACCCTGCGCCACCGGATTCGGCAGCTCTCCCTCTAGCGGGGCCCTTCGGCTGTCACCTTCGCGGGAATTTCCCCACATCCTCTGAGAGGAGAACTCCGCTTTTCGCCCGGCTTCGAGCCGAGGAGGACGGGCCGCGGGTTCCGGTTGGCACCACGAATTCGCCACGAGCGGGGTCATCGATGCGCAAGTACCGAATTCAGTCGAGAAACGGCGGGGGCGATGTCCATGCCAGCCGTTGGGTCGTCGCTCTGATCGCCGTGCTCGTGACGGCCGGTGCAGCGGAAGCCCGGGTTCTGAATTTTCGGGGCACGCTCTCGCTGCAGGTGGGAAGTCTGGGGGAGATTCGGGTCACCGGGGAGGGACCCGCGATCCTGAATCAGTCGACCGGAGGGCTCGGCGAGCACCTGAATACGATCCGACTCGCGACCCCGAAGCTGATCTCCGGCACGGTGAAGGGCGTGCCGATCACGGGCGTGTCGCCGCTGTTGTCCCTGGAAGGGACGGCCGCTCTGGGCACCGGAGCGCTGGGTCCGATTTCGGGGGGGGCCGCATCGGCGGGTGGGCTCAGCCAGAACGTGCTGCCGGTCACCGGTACGGTGCGGTTGTGCCTCC
Source organism: Myxococcota bacterium (assembly GCA_036447375.1). Taxonomy (GTDB): domain Bacteria; phylum Myxococcota_A; class UBA9160; order UBA9160; family SMWR01; genus JACZXC01. Next base: position 1,342 of record JAZFUU010000102.1, on the reverse strand, counting down.
TCTTCGCGGGATGCCAAAGCTTCCTCCCCATCCCCCTCACCGTCGGCGGCACTCGGGGAGCTGGCATCGGCGGGCTCGTCACGATCAACACCTTCGGGGCGGCGGGCATCAAGATCTCGCTCGTCCACTCGCCGTGGACCGTCAAGACGGCGCTGATCCCGAACGTTCCCACCTCGGGCGGGGGAACCGTCACCCTCGCATCGGTCGCGGGCTTCGCGCACGGTCCGGCCTCGGGGACGTCGTCGACGCAAGCCGTGGGCGGCGTGGTGCGGCTCGTGGCCCCGACGCTCGTGCTCACGAACCTGTCGGACCTTCAGGCGTTTCCGATCTACAGCGTGCTGACCCTGCATTTCGTGCCCGAGCCGGGGACCCTCGCGCTATTCGGGATGGGGATCGCGGGCGTGGGCATTGCCGGCCGATGGCGCCGCGGTGGGTGCAAGGCCCCCCGCTGAGTTCGCGCCGGCGGGCTTCGAGCGCCCGGCACGCATCGAGGCCGATCCGAGCGGCCCCCGATCCGGCATTTCTACGCAAGTTCTGCTCAATCTCCCTGCCCACACGACCGAAAGTGCTCGAGGGGAGGGAAATCAGATGCAGCTGCAGGAAGAGCTGACACGCCTGAATCGGCTTTCGCGTTCCCTGCATCGGAAGCGCGCGCTGGAGCCCCTGTTGGATCGACTGCTGGAAACGGTGACCGGAGAGCTCGGATTCGCGGGCGCCGGGATCCTGTTTCGGGGGGTCGCCGGAGAGGCGCTGGCCTGGCGGCGCTTTGCCAGCGTCGCCGACCGGTCGCTGGGCCTTCGCGATCTCCGGAACACGCCGTCTGCGGCCCCGCGGTTCCTGCGCAGGCTGCAGAGCGGCGAGAGCCAGCTCCTTTCCGCCGACGCCGTGCCGAAACTCGAGGCGCCCCTGCGGCACTGGCTGGCTGCCGTAGGCGCCGAACAGATGCTGCTGGTTCCGTTGATGGGTCGGAATCGCGGGCTGGGCGCCCTGGCGGTCGACAACCGGCGAGGGGCTCCCCGATTTACCGATGACGACCGGGCACGGCTCGAGCTGCTCGTCCAGCAATGCGCCCTCGCCATCGAGAACATCCGCTTCGTGGATGACCTGCGCCGGCTGCAGGAGCCTTCGCCTCCCGCGGATCGTCTCGCGGCCCTGGGAAGATTGGCCGCCGGGTTCGCCCACGAGATTCGCAACCCGCTGATCTCGGCCCATACCTTTTTGACATTGGCCCCGGAGAAACGGCGCGAGGCCGACGACGAGTTCTGGGTCGAATACCACGCTCTCGCGTGTCGCGAGGTCGACCGTATCCGGCGCCTGGTCGATGACATGGCGCGTCTCGAGC
>JAZFUU010000101.1:0-6849 GCA_036447375.1 Myxococcota bacterium | reverse complement strand
GTGGCCAAAAGTTTTGGCGGTGACGCCTACGTGGACTTCTCGATCGAAGAGTGGATGGCCGCAAGTCCCATCTATTCCAAGCGGATGCAGCGTGCCATGGGCTTCGAAGGGAACGATGTCGGCACCGTCTTCAAGAACCTGCAGCTCGATATCGGCGCACCGCATCAGTTCATGGACTTCCAGTTTCGGCTCGACCGCCCGGACTACGGGGAATTCTGGCTTCCGTTTTGCGGCGCACTGCTCGACGTCGAGCCTTTTGGCGAAAAGCACGTCAAGAGCATGTGCCACAGCATCGAGGACCCCACCTTTGACGCGACGGCTGCCGCGACCAACCCGCGCATGCGGATGCGGCCGATCCACCGGCCTCCGCGCTCGCCCGCTAGCCGTTCGCCGGCTAGCCGCTCGCCCGCATGCCGATGGTCCGTCTCCATCGGCGACGAGGTGGAGCCCTACGAGCAACACCCGAATCTCGAGATCGTGCGCAGCTCGAAGCTGGCCAGCATCGCGATCGACGTCCCCGAGCACGACGCGGTTCCCGGCGGCTGGACGGACTACTCGGGCCCCTTCGATCCGGGCTTTCAGCTGGAAGACCTGTCGCACCGTGCGCTCGTCGTCGTGAGTCAGGAGTTCGCGCTGCAGAGTCACGTGTTGGCGCGTGCGTTCATGCTCTGCGCCGCGCAGCGGAAGGGCGACGAGGCCGCCGCGGAGCTGGGCGCGGCCCAGTGGACCGGTATCGCGGCCCTGACTTCCGAGCGGCTGAAAGCGCTGATGCAGATCCAGGGCGACGACATCGAGGCCGTCGCCAAGATATTCCAGATCCACCCGTGCTTCTTCCCGCGCAGCTACATCGACTTCCGCGTCGAGCGAACGGGACCGCAGAGAGCCCGCATCGCGATCCGCGAGTGCCCGGCGCTCGAAGAGGGCGATGCATACTCGTGGTTCGCGGGGCTGGGCGCTGCCCCGCACCGCGCTCTCGACGCCATCGCCGGTAGCGTGAATCCGCGCGCGCGCTGTCATCCGGTAGCGAGTCCGAGAGACGCGCGTCTCGCCTGGGACGTGGTCATCGACCCGTCGGCCGACCCGCAGCCGGTGCCGCAGGAGCTCGAGCTCGCGAAGATCAGCCGCGGCGCTGCATTTCGGTTCAAGCAACGGCGAGTGCTGCGCCCCTGAAAGACCGCCTAGGCGGCTCCGTCGAGTACGTGCTCCTGTAGCCACGACATCGCGGCATTCGTGGCTGTGCCCGGGTTGTAGAAGAGGTCCTTGGCCATCTCGCGTCGAATCTCCGAGTAGTGCTGGGGCTTCTGCAGGCTCTGCTCGATGGCCGTCTCGGCGTCCTCGGGTCCCGCTGCGACGATCCCGCCGCGCCGGCCCCAGGTTTCGAGATCCATCGCCGACTCGTCAGCCGCGGCGGCGGCGGCGAGCAGCATGGGCGTATCGAGGAAGACGACCGGACGGTCCAGCAGGGCGTACTCGTTCGTGACGGAAGATGCGTCGCTGATCAGGAGGTCCGAGACAAAGAGTAGACGAGTGACATCCGGACCTCGGACCACTCGGCAGTGGGCGTCTTCGTAGCGGGCCAGCCGCTCGAACCAGTTGATCTTCTGGTTCGTGGGATGGTCGTGGGGCTTGATCAGGAGGTCGTACTTGCCGCTCGCGGCCAGTCGCGCAATCACCTCCTCGCCCATCGTCTCTAGCGAGTTGTAGCGGGCGCCCGTGGGCGCGTATCCGAGGATCGGACGACTCCCGTCGAGACCAAACTCTCCGAGCAACCGAGTTCGGTCGAACCGGCCGTTCAGCAACGGATCCGTCTTCATGAAACCGACGGGAACGGCGCGTTCGTCGCCATCCTCGAGCAGGTTGGCCTCAACGAAGCGTCGGTGCATGTAGGGGCCGATCAGGAAGTAGTGATCGCACCCCAAGTTGGCGAGGCGAATGGCCTTGTTGCGAAACGAGATGCCGTGGAAAATCTGGATCGTCGTCGAGTAGCTCTGCGGCAGCAGGAGCTTGGTGTTCGCACCAAAGACGACGTCGAAGTGTTGTTCGCGCATCTCCCGCACCGCGAGAATACGATCGGCGGGCACGCCGGCGGCCCCATACAGGGCCTTCTCGTCGTACGCCCACACCTTTTTCTTCTTTCCCTTCTTTCCTTGTTTCTTGACCACTCCGATCTGGCTCCGGAGTCCTCCTGAGACGAAGACTTCGACATCGGGATGCGCATTCAGGCGTTCGTAGAGGGGCTGAAAGCATGCAAAGTGAACGGGGGCGTAGCCGACGAAGAGAACGCGTCTGCTCCCGCGCTTTCTGCCGCCAACGCGGGCCACGGGGTTGTCGGAACCTGGCGTTTCGAGATCCGATTGTGTGCGCCGCTTGCGTGCGCGGGCCTTAGCCGCGGCCGAGCCGGCCTTGTCCTGAAGCCGTACGAGGCGGTAGGCGGGACCGAGGACCTTTCCGGTTCTGGCACCCTGTCGCGCCAGTCGGACGATCGGTCCGCGCATGGTGAGCGCATACATCATGACGACGACCATGTCGGCGGCGGGCAGCTCGCCGCTCGCGACGGCGTCCCCCCCAATCCACAGGGTCACGAGCATCGCGAGGCCGAAAGTCCCATGGGTCACCCATGTGGCGACGCCCTGGAGGTGCGTGAGCGAAGCTTCGTGATGCCCGCTCGACCGATTGAGCTTCTTCAGTCCCGAGCCACCCGGCTTCCGGCTCGTGACCATGCTCTGAATCTGATCCGCGAGCCTGCCCTCCTGTTGGCGGAACTTCAGCGCCTTCCGGAATACCTTTCCCGCGACCACGACGGAGATGATCGCGGTTGCGACCACCGCCGCGGCGAATACGAGACCCAGCTCCACGTTCATCGAGAGGACGATCACCGTCGCCCCGACGAGGGTGAGGCCATTGGTAGCGACGTGGACCAGGAATCCCTGAAGCGCCGTCTTGATACGGGCCGTATCGCCGACGAGTCGGCTGATCAGATCTCCCGGACGCTTCGGGTGCGCGCGCTTGCCCGCGTGGGCCACCGAACGGAGCACTGAGCCGCGCAGGTCACGCACTGTGCCAATCGCGAAGCGGGCGAAGTAGAGACGTGCGCAGTAGTCGGAGAATCCGAGCAGCAGGATGAGTGCCAGAAACGCCACTCCCATGGTGAGAACCGGGTCGAGTAAAATCGGGCCGGCCGCGGCAGCGCCGCTCCCGGCCACGGCGGCCGGGTCCATCCAGCTCTTGGCGACGGCTCGCAGGGGCCACGGGAGGGCGAGGCGCGCGGCGACCACGAAGACGGCGGCGACGCCGCCCAGCGAGAGCCATCGGAGGTGGCGTCGGGCGTGCGGCGCGAGCCCCTGGAATACCTGTATGCTCTTGGAGGCCAGGCCTCCTCGATCCTGCGTTGTTCCAGACACCGGATTTCGTCTCAGGCGATGCGCTGACGTGGCGACCTTGTCGCAGCGTCAGGAACCCAGGGGTCGGCACACAGGGCCGGCCAGGTAATGGAGCGGGCGGCGATCAGATCTTCCGGGAAATCGACCTCGCGCCAAGGAAGATTGGCGACGTCCAGGCCGTAGAGCGGCGCTCGCCGAGCGATACCCTCGACGGCGGCGGCGAGCCACTGCATGCGGCCCGCCCGCTTCAGCACCGACTCGGCCTCCTGGAAGAGCAGGAGGGGTGCGGAGCCCTGGAAGCCGAGGATTCCCACGTTCTCGCCGTGGACGCGGGCGCGGGGAAGGACCTTGGACATGGAGTGAAGCCGATCCCCCCGCAGTTCGACCTTCATGTGCTCCTCGCTGCTACCGGAGCTGGAGTCGTAGGCGAAGGCGCTCGTCGGCGCCGTGAGGACACGTTCGACGATGGCCGGATGCGCAATCACGTCGCCGTTCAATACGAGGAGAGACTTGCAGATGGCGGCGTCGCGACACAACGCGAGGGAGTAGAGGCTGTTCGTCTCGGCCCAGTGCTCGTTCTCGACGACACTCGCCCGTCCCTCGACCCGCTCGCGAACCTGATCGGAGCAGTAGCCGGACACGACGGTGATTTTCGCCACGCCGAGGGCCGAGAGCGTCTCGAGTTGGTGTTCGAGAAGTGTCCGGCCGCCGACGGGCAACAGACACTTGGGGCGAGCTTCGGTCATCTCTCCCATGCGTCGTCCGCGACCGGCGGCCAGGATCACGGCTCGAGTCTGTGGGCGCCCCGACGCGTGGCGTCCCTGACGCTGCGACCTTTCCTCGACTACTTCGTGCGGGCTGGACACGCTCGCTCCGCAGGAGGGAAGTGGCGGCGATGACGAGAGCTGCGGAGCCCGGTTGACGACACTGACGTACCGAAGTCAGACACAGCTCCCTCCTGCCCTAGAGGCCGCACCCTGCCAAGAGTGCGGAGACGATCGTTCGCGCAAATTCGTTACAGCAGACTATTCCGAGTGACGCGCAGAAGTAAAGGCAGAAACCCTACACGGATCCGCAGAACCTGTGCAGGTGTTGCCGTTAGCTACGCGAAAATGGAGTGAAACCCGCCGTCGGACCGACGCGCTAGAAAATTGGAGTCCACCACACGAACCGACTCGAAATCTGCGCGCCCGGCGCGCTTCATCTCTTGACACGAGGGTCGTCCGCAATCAACCATGGCCTCCGACTTCGCGCCAACACACCGACAGGTCAGAACCTGCTTTGGACATTGTATGAAGAGCGGCCTGCTCCACGCTCCTGCCGGACTGGTGGTCGCCGTGATCGCGGTGACGCTGTCGACTCTCGCGTCCATCTACTCGTGTCGGTCGATTGGCGAGATGCGGGAAGGACAGGAGCAGCTCGCGCGACAGATCGACGAACTGAGGACCCGCACCCAGCGAGGTGTCGCCGCAACGCGAAGGGTTGATGCAGGGCCCGAGGCCACGGCCGTCGACTCGGATCCGAAGGCTCCGCGCGTGCAGGCACGGTCCGTTTCCGGAGTGGGGCCCGAGCGCGACGACTCCAGTGGCCTTTCGTGGGCTGAAGAGACCGCCGTCATGGCGGGCGACATCACGCCCGCCATGCGGGAGAGTCGGCGCGGGATCCTCGAAATCTACGATCAGCTCGACCCCCGTGCGCGAAGAGAGGCCCTTGGCGACCTGGCGATCTTCGCGCGCTGGGGCGACCCGGAAGCCCTGGGCGCGATCGTCGGCGCGCTGCACGATGCGGACCCGAAGGTTCGACAGAAGTCGGTCAATATCATCGGGAAGCTTCGCGACGATCAGCTGGTGGAGCACCTGGCGCCGTTGCTCGACGATCCGGAGCCGCGGGTCCGCAGGGAGCTGGGGAAGAGCATCGACAAGTTGTCCGGTCCCTACGCGGAACCCCTGTTGATGGCACTTCTCGAGGATTCGGATCCAGAGATCGTGACGGATGCGATCGAGCGCCTGGGTTCCGGGCGGCACCGAGGTGCCCGGCTGGCCGTCGCGAGCCTCGTCGAGAGCGATGACCTCGAGTGGATCGCGGCCGCCGGCGTCGCTCTGCGCAGGCTCGGCGACGAGCGAGGCGCCAACCGCGCAACGTCGCTCGTCGCAGAACAACTGAACAGTTCGAATCCCAAGGACCGGGTCTGGGCGGTCCGGAGTATCCGAAGCATCCGCGCGGGAAACGCGATCGCGTACCTGGAAAAGGGCCTGCTGGATTCGGATCCGAAGGTTCGCAGGGAATCCGAGAAGGCTCTCGAGCGCTTGAAAAAGACGAGATGAACCGGCGGTCGGCGCCCTTGGCGGCACCTCAGCGCTGATCTGTTGGGCCGCGCTCTCACCGCCGGGATATGATGAGCGCCGAGGAGGGCTCACCATGCCCCGACTGCGACAGGTGCCCCGCGCCGAAGCTCCGCCCGAAGTGGTCCAGATGTACGACGTGCTCTTTGGAGATCGCGACCCCGTCGCCGAGCCCGGAACCGCCACCGGCACGCCGGGCAACTGGTGGACGGTGATGGCGCTGGTTCCCGACGTCTTCCGTCACTGCCTCTCGGGCTTCCGCCTGTATCGCAGCGATCGCCGCAAGCTCGATCCGAAGCTGCGGGAGTTGGGGCAGACCCGCGCGGGGTTTGCCCGCGGCAGCCAGTTCGTGTTCTCTCAGCACTGCAAGTCCATGCGCGCCGTCGGGTTCGGCGAGGAACAAGTGGCGGCGATCCCGGCCTGGAACAGCTCCGACGCGTTCAGTCCCCCGGAGCGCGCCGTGCTCGCCTACACCGATGAGCTGGTGCTCCAGGGGGGCCGGGTTCAGGACGCCACCTTCGAGCGCCTGCGTCGACATCTGTCCGAGGAGGAGATCCTCGAACTCACCTACGTCACCCTCACCTACGAACTCCACGCCACCATGTGCCGCGCATTGCGGCTGGAATACGACGACGTGGAGGAACGCGTGGTCGAGATTCCGGCTCCGGATAGCTCGGGGAATGTCGACGTGATGGCCGACGTCAGCCGCACCGGCGAAGGCTGAGAAGCGGCATCTTGACGTAGGAGCCGGCCGGAAACATCGGTGCCTTGGGGTTGTCCATCGATCGCTCCTCCAGAATGGGGACGACCTGATTCATCGGTGGGCTTCAGCGCTTGGCTTGAGACCCCGCCGGTCTCGGCGGCGCGGCTAGTTCAGCGGGTTATCGGCGGGCCCGTCCGATCTACTTCCGCGGCCTTCGGCCGTGGACCCGCACGGCGAGCCTGCGGCTCGCCTCGCAGCGGGTCAACCCCGATCCGGAGATAGATGAGCGAATCTTGGGTCAGGCTCCTAGTCGGCGGACTCGGCGGGGACGTCGTCCCAGGTCGAGACCCGATCGCGGCCGCCTTCCTTCGAGACGTAGAGCGCCTTGTCGGCCTGCTCCAGCATCTCGCTCAGGGTCGTTGCG
>JAZFUU010000100.1:0-20237 GCA_036447375.1 Myxococcota bacterium | reverse complement strand
GATTGCGTCGCCGAAATGAACCGGCGGGCCGCCGGTCTGGCGATCGAAGCGGCGCGGGCGTGGACCGAGAAGACACCGGAAAAGCCCCGTTTCGTCGCCGGCGCCATCGGCCCCACCAACAAGACGTTGTCTCTCTCGCCGGACGTGAACGACCCGTCGCTTCGCAGCCTCAGCTTCGATGAACTGCACGCCGCCTATCTCGAGCAGATCGGCGCGCTGCTGGAAGGCGGCGTGGATCTCCTGCTCATCGAGACGATCTTCGACACTCTGAACGCCAAGGCGGCGATCGCGGCCGCCAAGGACGTGTTCGCCGAGACCGGCCGTGAATTGCCCGTGATGATCTCCGTGACCATCACCGACAAGAGCGGCCGAACGCTCTCGGGTCAGACCATCGACGCATTCTGGGTCTCCATCGCCCACGCGAACCCTGTCTCCGTCGGACTCAACTGTTCTCTGGGCGCCACCGAGATGCGCCCCTATGTGGCCGAGCTCGCGGCGATCGCCTCCACCGCGGTGAGCTGCTATCCGAACGCTGGGCTTCCCAACGCCTTCGGCGAATACGACGAGGGCCCCGACACCACGAGTGGTCTGCTCCGGGAGTTCGCGGAGAGCGGCCTCGTGAACATCGTGGGAGGATGCTGCGGAACCAACGCGGACCACATCCGCGCCATCGCCGAAGCGGTCGAGGGCCTGACGCCGCGCCCGATCCCCAAGCGAAAGACGACTCGGCCTTGCTTCAGCGGCCTCGAGGTCTACACGATCGGTCCCGATGTGAACTTCACGATGGTCGGCGAACGCACCAATGTCACCGGGTCGCGCCGGTTCGCCAACCTGATCAAGAAGGGAGACCACACCTCGGCCGTCGCGGTGGCTCTCCATCAGGTCCGCGGCGGCGCCAACCTGCTCGACGTCAACCTCGATGAGGGCATGCTCGACTCCGAACAGGAAATGACGACATTCCTGAACCTGATCGCCACCGAGCCCGAGGTCGCGCGGCTGCCGATCGTGGTCGACAGCTCGAAGTGGACCGTCATCGAGGCGGGGCTCAAGTGCATCCAGGGCAAGGGCGTCATCAACTCGATCAGCCTCAAGGAAGGCGAAGAGGAATTTCTGGCCAAGGGTCGCCTGGCGCAACGCTACGGCGCCGCTGTGGTCGTGATGGCTTTCGACGAAACCGGCCAGGCGGATACGATCCAGCGCAAGCTGGAAATCTGCCAACGCGCCTATCGCCTTCTCGTGGAGAAGATCGACTTCGATCCCCACGACATCATCTTCGATCCCAATATCCTGGCGATCGCGACCGGTCTCGAGGAGCACAACGAGTACGCGATCAACTACATCGAAGCGACCCGCCGGATCAAGGAAACCTGCCCCGGGGTGAGTGTGAGCGGCGGGGTGAGCAACCTGTCCTTTTCATTCCGCGGCAACGACAAAGTGCGGGAAGCCATCCACACCGCCTTCCTCTACCACGCGATCCGAGCGGGAATGGACCTGGGCATCGTCAATGCCGGTCAGTTGGGCGTCTACGAAGACATCCCCAAGGAGCTGCTCGAACACGTCGAAGACATTCTGTTCAATCGGCGGACCGACGCCACCGAGCGGATGGTCACCTACGCGGAAACGGTGCGGGGAGCGGGCAAAAAACGGGAGATCGATCTCTCCTGGCGCCAAGAGAGCGTCGAGTCGCGCCTCTCCCACTCCGTCGTCCGCGGCCTCGTTGATTTCATCGAGGAAGACACCGAAGAAGCGCGCCTGCAGTATCCGCGGCCTCTCCACGTCATCGAGGGGCCGCTGATGGATGGAATGAAGATCGTGGGCGACCTCTTCGGAGCCGGAAAAATGTTTCTGCCCCAGGTGGTCAAGAGTGCTCGGGTGATGAAACGAGCGGTCGCCCACCTCGAGCCCTACATGGAGAAAGAAAAGCAGAAGAGCGCCCGCGGCTCCCGGGGAAAGATCGTCATGGCGACGGTCAAGGGAGACGTACACGACATCGGCAAGAATATCGTGGGCGTGGTGCTGGGCTGCAACAACTATGAGATCGTCGATCTCGGCGTGATGGTACCCACCGACAAGATCCTTCAAACCGCTGTCGATGAGGACTGCGACCTGATCGGGCTGTCGGGGCTCATCACCCCCTCCCTCGACGAGATGGTGAACGTGGCCAAGGAAATGGAGCGACGCGGGATCGACAAGCCGCTGCTGATCGGCGGGGCGACCACGAGCCGGCAGCACACCGCCGTAAAAATTTCTCCCCACTATCACCAGAGCACCGTGCACGTCGCGGATGCGTCACGCGCCGTCGGCGTCGTTTCGAGTCTGCTGGATCCGGAACAGAAGAAGGTCTTCGACGAAGCCAACCGGCAACGCCAGGAGAACCTGCGTTTCGTGTACGGGAATCGGGAGAAGCGGCCTCTCCTTTCCTACTCCGACGCGCTGGAAAACCGGCTGCAGATCGAGTGGCGGGCCGAGGATCTACCGGTCCCGGATTTCACCGGTAGGCGTGTACTGGAGGACGTCCCGCTGGCGGAGATCGCCGAGTACATCGACTGGACCTTCTTCTTCTCGGCCTGGGAGCTGAAAGGAAAATTCCCGAAGATCCTCGAACACGCGAAGTACGGCGAGGCGGCGCGGGAACTCTACGCCCACGGGCGCGCCCTGCTGGACCGAATCATCGACGAGAAACTCCTCACACCCCGCGCAGTCTACGGATTCTGGCCCGCGGCGAGCGAAAACGACGAGATCATTCTGTTCAGCGACGCCTCGCGGCAACGGGAGCAGCTGCGCTTTCCGATGTTGCGCCAGCAGGCGCCCGTTCCCGACGGGAAGCCCAACCGCTCCCTCGCAGACTTCATCGCGCCGGCCGAGACCGGCCTGTCGGATCACATTGGCGCCTTCGCGGTGACGTCTGGGGCGGAAACCAACGCCCTCGCCGAGGAGTTCGCGCGCGACAACGACGACTACAACGCGATCATGGTCAAGGCCCTGGCCGATCGCCTGGCCGAAGCGTTTGCCGAGTGCCTTCACGAACGTGCGCGACGCGACTGGGGCTACGGAAAAAACGAGGGGCTGGACTCGTCGGAGCTGATCGCCGAAAAGTACCGGGGAATTCGCCCCGCGCACGGCTATCCCGCCTGCCCGGACCATACCGAGAAGCCCAAGCTCTTCGAACTTCTGGACGCCGGCGCCGTCGGCATCTCCCTGACCGAGAGCTGCGCGATGCTTCCCGCTGCGAGTGTCAGCGGTCTCTACTTCGCGCATCCGCAAGCGCGGTACTTCACCGTCGGACGCATCGGCCGCGACCAGGTCGAAAGCTATGCCGAACGCAAGGGAATGACCTGCGACGAAGTGGAGCGCTGGCTCGGTCCGAATCTCGCGTACGACGCCGAATCCTGATTCTTTGACCGCGGCCGCTCCGGTTGAGTCTCGGCCGCCGATGCGCGAGGATCCCGCGGCCCGCGGGACCACACCCCCCATCCGATGGAATTTCGACGATTCTTCGAGCGGAGACCATGAGCCGACGAAAGCAAAAAAAATCCCGGGGACGGGCGACATCACAGGCACGGCGAGCGGACCGCTACGAGCTCTACGAAAAGTCGGTCCAGGATCCCGATGCCGACATCCAGCTCATCGATCGCATCTTCCGCAACCATTTCGACCGCCGCCCCGAGCTCTTGCGCGAGGACTTCTGCGGCACCGCACTTCTCGCGCGACGCTGGGTCGAGAAACGCCGCAGCAATCGAGCCTGGGCGATCGACCTCGACCCGATTCCCCTGACGTGGGGGCAAAAACACCACATCGGCCCGCTTCGGCCCGATCAGGCGGCTCGCATCAAGCTGATCGAGGGCGACGTTCTCGACATCGGTCACGAGAAGGTCGACGTGACCGTGGCCTTCAACTTCTCCTATTTCCTGTTCAGGACCCGGCCCGAACTCCTGCGCTATTTCGAAACCGCGCGGGCTACCCTCAAGCACGAGGGGCTGCTGCTGCTGGATGCCTACGGTGGCGCCGATTCTCAACGCACCGGAGAAGAGCCGCGACCCGTCGGGGGGTTCACCTACGTCTGGGATCAGTACACCTTCGACCCGATCACGCACTCGGTCAGGAACTACATCCACTTCAAGTTCCGCGACGGCAGCAAATTGAGGCGCTCCTTCCGTTACGACTGGCGCCTGTGGACGCTGCCAGAGATCCAGGAACTTCTGATCGAAGCCGGGTTTTCCGGGGCAGACGTCTATTGGGAAGGCACGGACGGCGGGACCGATGAGGGGAACAACATCTTCACCCGCCGCAAGCGGGCCCTCGACGACCCCGCTTGGATCGCCTACATCGCAGCCGTACCCTGACCCGGGTCGAGCTCAGCGCGCTCCGCCGACCGCTGCGGGGGTCGCCTCGGGCGGACTCGAATCGTTCTTCTTGCGAAGTTCGGCGAGCAGATGGTCGGGGCCACCTCTGCTGAGCACCTGTCGGAACTGATCGCGGTAGTTGGAAACGAAGCTGATCCCCTCAACGATGACATCGAAAACCCGCCAGCTTCCCTCCCGATCGATCAGGACGTAGTCGACGGTGGCGCCGTTGTTTTCGCCTCCCACGATCTTCGTCTTCACCGTGACGTGGCCGCGGGGCCCGGTCCGCTCGCCGACGATATCCACCTGCTGTTGCTCGTAGCGGCTCAGGCGGGCCCCGTAGGTGTAGGCGAGATAGTTCTTGAATTCCCTCTGGAATTCCCTCTGCTGCGGCGCGGAAAAGCGCTTCCAGTTCCGGGCCAAGACCTGCTTGGACATGGTCCGGAAGTCGAAGCGCGCGTAGACGATCGCCTCGATCGCCAGCAAGCGCTCGGGCTTCGCCAGGACAGGGTCGTTCAGCACGGCGATGACCTGATTCACCGTCTCCCGGATGACCGCACGCGGACCGGGCTCCGAGGCCGCTCGACCCGATCCGGGGGCGATCCCCAGGGCAAACACAGTCAGGGCGAGTGCGCCCCAGCGACGCACCTCAGTCCGCCTCATCCTCGAAGTAGTACAAATCATCCGGCTCCTCGGCCTCTGCTTCGCGCTCGTCGGCCACCTGGTTTCGGCGTTGGGAGACGTAGGCATTGCGCACCGCCGAGTACAGGTCGAAGGCCGCCTCGCGTTCCTCCCGAATCGTTTCGAGAAGCAGTGTTCGGCGATTCACGATATCGACCGTATTCACCGTCAGGTTGACCACCCAGCTCAGAGCCACGCTCTGGGGAACCGCCTCGATGATGGTCCCGACGATGTCGCGTGAACCCGACGCCCCGAGCACCGGAATCACGAGATAGGGGCCCGCTGGGATTCCCCAGACCCCAAAAGTCTGACCGAGATCCTCGTCACTGCCCTCGAGGCCGAAGTGCGTGGCCGGATCGAACAGCCCACCGATCCCCAGGGTGGAGTTGACGAGGAAGCGGCTCAGGTCCACCGCGGCGCTCATGGGTTTCCCCTGGAGCACGTCGCTGACCAGGACCAGCGGAGTCCGGGCATTCTGGACCGCGGAGCGGAGCGAGACGTGGAACGAATGCGGAAACAACCCGCCCCAGACGATCGCTGACGGTTCGAGCACCCAGTGATCCAACCACTCGTTGAATGCGAAGATCCGTCGGTTGACGCGCTCGAGAGGATCGTAGACCACGACCTCGACTTCCGATTGCGCGCCGGCCCGCAGCGGGGCGCCAGAGACCAGAAGCAGCATGGCGAGAAGAAGGATCGCGCCCGCCGATGCCGGCCGGAGCGTCATTCCGAATCGAGCCCGGCGTTGGCCACGAAGCGTCCGATCAGACGTTCGAACACAAGGGCGCCCGTGGTGAAGGCGATCTCGTCTCCCGCCTCGAGCAGCTCGTCCTCGGCTCCGGGCTCCAGCGCCAGATATTGGTTCCCCAACACGCCCTGGGTTCGGATTTCGGCCCGGGTGTCCACGGGCAACTCGAGGTTCGGGTCGAGGTCGAGAGTGAGCCGGGCACGCAGGAATTCGTCCAGGTCGACCGCCACGATCTGGCCGACTCTCACGCCGGAAATCCGTATCGGCGCACGGCGTTTGAGGCCCCCGATCTCATCGAAGCTGGCGTACATCTCGACCCCCCCGGGGCCACTGTAGGATCGGCCGCCCAGGTAAAGCGCCAGGTATCCGATGGCCACAAGGCCAGCGAGAACGAACAGACCCACGGTCAGGTCCCGTACGGGCGAAGATCGCATGCTTGGCTCCCGGCGGAAGAGTCCTTTCGGCTCAGACTCCCCACATCATGGTTAGGGCAAAATCACAGATCAAGATGGCAACCGAGGCGTTGACTACCGTCGACGTGGTGGCCGCGCTCACTCCCGCTGCGGTCGGCTCGCAGGTGGTGCCCCGGTAGGTTGCGATGAATCCCGAGATCGCGCCAAAGCTGACCGCCTTGGTCAGACTCTGGGCCACGTCATCACCAAAGTCGATGGAGGTCTCGAGGCTCGACAGGAAGGTGCCACTATCGACGCCCAGCAGCTCGACGCCCACCAGATAGCCCCCGAAGAACGCGAACACGATGAACAACGCGCTGAGGAGCGGCATGACCAGAACCATGGCCAGCGCCTTGGGAGTCACGACGAAGTCGACGGGGTCGACGGACATCATGCGCAGCCCGTCGAACTGTTCCGTCGTGACCATCGAGGCAATCTCGGCGGCGATGGCGGAGCTCGCGCGGCCCGTGACCAGGAGACCCGTCAGCAGCGGCCCCAATTCGCGAACCAGCCCGATCCCCACCACGGCACCCAGAGATCCCTCGGCGCCAAAGCGCGAGAGGGTCGAGTACCCGAGGAAGCTGAGAATGCCGCCCACCGTGATGCCCGAGAGGCAGATCACCGGGAGCGACTCGACCCCGGAATCGAAGGCAGCAGCAAGCAGGCGCCGGAAACGCAGGGGGGGCCGGGTCGCGCTGCGAAGGATCGCGGCGCCGAAACGACCGAAGCGCCCCAATTCGACGACAGCGCGGATACTGCGCAGCCCCAGGGATTCGATCGCCGGCGCTCTCATCGCTCGCCGCCCCCGCCCGCGGGCCGCGGAGAATCATCCCTCTCGGCTTCGAGAAACTCGACGATTCGCGGGTCGCTGCTCGCCAGCACTTCGGCCGTGGGCCCCGAAAACGCCTCACCGTCGGCCAGAAAGAGCAGCCGATTTGCCATCCGCAGCGAAGAAGCCAGATGGTGGGACGTGACGATCATGGTGACCTCGAGTCGTCGACTGAGTTCGACCAGCAGGGCCTCGATCCGTCGCACGTTCACCGGGTCCAGCCCCGAAAAGGGCTCGTCGCACAACACCATCTCGGGATCTCGGACCAGAGCCCGCGCCAGACCCGCCCGACGGATCATCCCGCCGGAGAGCTGACGGGGGTACAGGGCCCCGGTGCCCGGAAGGCCCACCGCTTCCAGGCGCTCCCCCACGTGATCGGCGATGGCGGCCTCGGAGAGGTCTGTGTGCTCCCGCAATGGGAGCGAGACATTGTCGAAGATCGTCATCGAATCCAGCAACGCGCCACCCTGGAAGAGCATGCCGATCCGGTTGCGGACGGCGAACATCTGGGTCTCGGAATAATGGGTGACGTCGTTTCCCGCGATGCAAACACGGCCGCGATCGGGACGTTGAAGTCCCCCGATCAGACGCAGGATCGTGCTCTTGCCGGCTCCACTGCCGCCGAGCACGACCGTGATCTCGCCGCGCGGAAACTCGCACGAGAGATCCCGAAACACAGGGCGATCGCCCAGGGTCAGGCCGACCCCGTCGAGCGCAACCTGAACCCGTTGCGCGCCATCTTCGTTCACGAGAACCCGCTCAAGCCCCGTGGCCCCCCATGAAACCGCGCTCCGATGCAAGGCCGGCAGAGTCTAGTGCAGGAGGCAGCGTAACTCTCCACGCGATCGGCGTTGTGGATTCGGGCCTCCTCCGGTACTGAATCGCGCTGGAATTGAGCGCAGATGCCCCAGATCGCCGCGAGAGTCCAAGCTGCCGTACGGCAGCTCTGCCGGGACGTGGCTCGCCTGCGCTTCGCCATGCCGGTCACCCACGTCTACAACCCGCTGGAGTACGCCCGCACCCCCCATAGCCGCTATCTCCGCGCCTACGGAAACTCCCGCAAGGTGGTTCTGTTTCTGGGAATGAATCCGGGCCCATTCGGCATGGCCCAGACCGGAGTGCCCTTCGGCGACGTCGAAAGTGTTCGCGATTGGCTGGGGATCGTGGGGCCGGTGTCGCGGCCACCGAGCGAACATCCCAAGCGGCCCGTGCGGGGCTTCGAATGTCCGCGCCGGGAGGTGAGCGGCGCGCGCCTGTGGGGCGCCGTCGCGCGTCACTTCGGCACGCCCGAGCGCTTCTTTGCCCGTCATTTCATCACCAACTTCTGCCCGCTCGTCTTCATCGAGGACGGCGGCCGCAACCGCACCCCCGACAAGCTTCCGGCCGGCGAGCGCGCGCCGCTGTTCAGCGCCTGCGACCGGCACCTGCGGCGAGTGGTCGACATCTTCGAACCCGACTGGGTGGTGGGCATCGGTGCCTTTGCGACCGAACGCGCCCGCGAAGCCCTCGGCGAGCGCAAACTCCGGATCGGACGCATCCTGCACCCGAGTCCGGCCAATCCCCGGGCCCAGCGAAACTGGGCCGGCCAGGTAAAACGAGAGCTGGCGGCCCTGGGCGTTTGCCCGGCTGAGAGCCCGCGCGAACACCGGAGGAGGAAAAATCGATGATCCGGAGCCGCCTGACACGGGCGATAGCGATTGCCTTCCTCGCCATGGCGGGCTCGGCCTCTGGTTCGAACGAGTCCGGGAGTTCGAGCCAGTCTGGGAATTCGAGCGAGTCTGGAAGTTCGAGCTGGTTCGAAGCGGGGCAAGAGGCCGTCGCCCGGGCCCGGCGCAACGAAGCCTCCCGAAATCCCGACGCCCGCGCCCGGAACGTGATCCTTTTCCTGGGCGATGGCATGGGGATCACCACGGTGACCGCCGCGCGCATCCTCGAAGGTCAACTGCGCGGAGAGACCGGAGAGGAGAACTGGCTCTCCTTTGAACGGCTCTCCCACACCGCCCTCATCAAGACCTACAACACCAACCAACAGACCCCCGATTCGGCCGGAACGATGACCGCGATCGTCACGGGAGTGAAAACCCGCGCCGGGCACCTGTCTGTGGGCGAATCGGTGGCCCGGGGTGATCACGCCGCCGCCCGAGGCGCATTTCTCAGCACGATCGTCGAGCAGGCCGAGCAGCGGGGCCTTTCCACCGGCGTCGTAACAACCGCGCCGGTCACCCACGCCACCCCTGGAGCCTGCTATGCCCACAGCCCGGAGCGAAGTTGGCAGAACGACGCTCTGCTCAGCCCGGAGGCCCGCTCCGCGGATTTTCCGGACATCGCCCGCCAGCTGATCGAGTTCCCCCATGGCGACGGACTCGAGGTGGCTCTCGGCGGAGGCCGGATGCACTTCCTCCCCATCACGGCGCCGGATCCGGAGCACCCGGGGCGAACCGGCTCCCGACTCGACGGTCGCGACCTCACCGCCGAATGGGTCGCAAGGCGTGCTCGGGCGACCTACGTGTGGAATCGCGCGCAGCTCGACGGCATCGGCCAGACCGAGCACCTGCTGGGCCTGTTCGAGCCCGCCGACATGCGCTTCGAGATCGAACGCGCCGGCGATGCCGCCGGCGAACCCTCTCTGACCGAGATGGCGCTGAAGGCTCTCGAGATCGTCTCGCGCAATCCGAAGGGGTATTTCCTGATGGTGGAGGGCGGCCGCATCGACCATGGCCACCACCTGGGCAATGCGCATCGGGCGTTGCACGAGACCGTCGAATTCTCGCGGACGATTCGGGCGGTCCTGGAGCGAATCGATCTGCGAGAAACGCTTGTCGTCGTCACCGCCGATCACGGCCACGTCTTCAGCATCGCCGGCTCTCCCACCCGTGGCAACGACATCCTCGGCTACGTGGTGTCGAACGACCTCCGGGGCGAACCGGAGACCGAGCCCACCCGGGATACCCGCGGCAAGCCCTACACCACCTTGGGCTATCAGAACGGACCCGGCCGAGTGACCCGAACGTTCGTCTGGCCCTACGATCTGAGTGGACCTGAGCGGTTCTGGCTGGGCGCGCGCGCGCGTTTCAACTGGCTACAACGCGCCCCGGACAGCATCGACGTCGACCCGACAGCCCGCGACTACCTGCAACACGCAGCCATCCCGCTCTACGGCGAAACACACGGCGGCCAGGACGTGGCGGCCTACGCGGGTGGACCCGGCGCCTGGCTCTTCGACGGCGTACACGAGCAGAATTATCTCTACCACGCCATGGCCGAGGCTCTGGGCTGGTCGACGACCCCTCGCTGAACTCCCGGCACCGAAGTTCTCTGGTAGAACCCACAGCGCGTCTCGAGGAGGCCCGTTGACCGAGTCGAGCATGTCCAGTGAGCCGAACGATCCGACCGGAATCCGGCTCTTCTGGTTGGCCGTCGATAGTTTCAACGGCGCCTTTGCCGCCTGGACCCTCCTCTGTTGGTCGGCAACCTGGTTCGGCATTCCGTTCCGGGTCCTCCTGCCCCTGGCACCTCTTCTCTGGATCTCGGTAGGGGCGGGGATCGTACTGGCGGCGGTGAAGTGGCCGCTCGATGAGGTCTGGATCGAGGACTCATCTGTTCGCGCGTTGGATCGCCGCCGGGTGGTCGCGGGGCTGATCGCTTGCGCGATCGCATTCTGGATATTCGGCTTCGCGCCGAAGACGTTCCTCGAACCAGGGTTCGAGTTCTGGGCATGGTTCGTCGCATCGTCTGCGCTGGCGTACGCGCTGTGGCCGTGGTTGAAGGCATCCGAAAAGCGTCGGACGATCCCGCACCGCCCGTCGTCTCGCGATGATCGGAACGGCGTGATCGTCGCGCTTTTTCTCTCGCTCGGCGCAATGGCCGTGACGCTCATTTTCGCCGCGCCCAATCTGGACGATGCCTTCTACCTGAACGTTGTCGTCACCAGTCTTGAGCACCCGGAACTCCCACCGCTTTCGTTCGACGGGCTTCACGGCGAACCGGGGTTGCCCCTCCTGATGCCGGCCTATCGAGTTCTCTCGCATCTGCTCGCCGTTTCCGCCGCCAGCGCGGCCTCGGGCCTGTCCTCCCACTGGGTCTACTACACAGGCGTACCCGCCCTCATGGCCGTGCTGTCCGTCTTGGCTCACGCGCTCGTGTTGCGCCACATCGTCGGTCGGCGCTGGGCCTGGGCGTTGCTGGCCCTCCTGGTCATCACGATTTCCTGGGGGCACACGGATCGGCTCTACGCCTCTTTCATGTGGATCAAGCTGTTCCAGGGGAAGTGCATTCTGATCGCGTTCTGTATTCCGGCGCTACTCGCCTGCAGCTGGCGGTATGCCGATACGGGACACCGTCGGCATTGGATCGCGCTGTGTGCCGCCCTGATAACCGCCGCGGGAATGTCTCCGACCGCTCTCGTGGTCGCACCTGTCTCCGTGGCTCTTGCGTTGGCCGCGAGGGTGCAATGGAATCGCCCGACGTTGAGACGCCTTTTCATCGGCGGTCTGTGCGTCGTGCCCTGCCTTGTCGAACTGCTCTTGATCCGGGTCCTGCATCCCGAAGTGCTGGAGGTAAGCGCGCGCAGTTCGCCCGGCGAACTGGTCACCGTCATCGGTCGAGGGCTCCGAGGCGGAATCGCGTTCACCGCTTCGTCGATCCTTCTCCTACTCGCTCACCAGCTACCGCGCGGAAAACATGTGCGGAGATATGCCGCCCTGGCGATCGTGGTCGTGCTTTGTCCCGCCGTTCCAGTCCTCGCTTCGGAGCTCGGGAGGAACTTCTCCTGGCGCATCTTCTGGGCGTTTCCGCTGCCCCTGATCGTCGCCAGCGCCTTGGCGGCGCTGACCTACTGGCGACCGGGCCGTCGGCTCTTTCCGGCGGGATGGATCGCGGCAAGTGCCCTATTGGTGATGTCGGCGCTCTCCGGTGCTTCGGTCATCGAACGCGTGCGAAATCATCCGCGTCCGGAGTTGCTGTTGGATTTCGACGGACTTGGGCCCATCGCCCGAGCTGCAGTCGAATTCACTCCCCGCGACGGCATGTTGTTGGCTGCGACTCCCCTGGCTGGAATCATCGCCACCCTGCCCGAACGACCTCGACTCGCATCCGTGCGCACAGGCTATCTCCTGTTCCTATGGCGCGCCGGCGCGTTCGAAGATCTCGATGCTCGTGAACGATTGATCATGGCTCTGGCAGTGGACGCGCGCGTTCCTCCGGACGATTTTCCGTTCGTCGGAAGGACGAGGCGTTCGGAGCTGATCCAGCCGGCGGTGGAATTGATCGACAAGCGGGGAGTCGACGTGGTGGCCTTCGTCGATCGGAATCCAGGTGGAGCCCTGCTGGCCCAGGGTCTGATGTCGGCTGGCTACGTTCCCGCGACAAGGCACCGAGGCTATGTCGTTCTCGTCCGGAAATGATCGCACCTCCGCACTCACTCCCAGAAATACGATACGCCGATCAGGAACTGCACGGCGTTGATGCCGTCGTTGGGCAGGTTGGTCCCGAGGTTCGAAAAATGCTGCCAACGAATCGACGTGGTGAGAGCGGTTCGCCGCGACATGAACCGATGAAATCCGCCGCCGAAGCCGACATTGAAATTGAACCCGTCACTCTGATGCTGGAGATCGAAGTCGAGGTGGACGATTCCGGCGTTCGCGTCCAGAAAGGGCACGAGGCGCTTGCCGGAGAGAAAGTTGTAGCGGAGGGTTGCGCCGCCGCCGACCGCAACCCCCGACCGGGCCGGGTGTTGAAGACGATCGCCGCTGCCAACGCGATCTCGACGTTCCCGCGGTACCAGGCTTCGCCGCCCAGGACTTCCGTCACGCCGATGCCGACCTCCGGAATCACCTCGATCAGAGACACGCGACCCAGTTCCCGGCTCGCCCCACCGGTTGCCGCGTTCGACCCCCGGTGGAAACCGAGTCCGTAGCCGACCGATAGGGTGCCCCGCTTGCTTCCGAAACCGAACCGGGTGTGGGCCGGATCCTCCGGCGTTTCCGCCGCAGATGACGCGGGAGCCACCGCAACCGCGATCAGGAGAAACCCGAAGCCGAGCCGGATCGCGAGCACTGGACCCTCCACCGCGCAGCATCGCCGACTGGGGCGAGTCTCGCCTACCCTCGGTGAGAGCGGGGCCGTTCGCGAGGCAGGGCTCGATCTCGGAGGAATCATGGGAAACGCAAGCAACCGGAACACCCAGACCGTCTCGGTCCGTCTGAGCCTCTCGGCGGGTCTGAGCCTCTCGCTCTGTCTCGCCATCGCCAGCGGCTGCGGGCCGCTGAAGCGCTTCGGATACGAGGGCTTCAACCGCGACCGTTGGCAACACCCCGATCGGGTCATCGCTTCCCTCGATCTCGCCCCGGGCGACCGCATCGCCGACCTCGGAGCGGGAGGCGGATACTTCAGCTTCCGCCTCGCCGATGCTGTGGGGCCGAACGGCCGGGTCTACGCCGTCGACGTCGACTCCGACATGACCGACCTCCTGACCGGTCGAGTGGCCGAGGAAGGCTACGTCAATGTCGAGGTGATTCTCGGCGAGTACCACGACCCGCTCCTCCCGGACGGCCAGATCGACCTGCTCTTCACCTCCAACACCTACCATCACATCCAGGACCGCGTCGCGTACTTCGCCAACGTCCGGAAGGATTTGACACCCGATGGCCGCGTGGCGGTACTCGAGCTCAACGGAAGCTCGTGGTTCGCTCGCACCTTCGGCCACGAAACCGAATTGCAGACCATCGTCGACGAGATGGTCGAGGCGGGATATCGGCTCGACCAGAGCTTCGAGTTTCTCGAGCGTCAACACTTCGCGATTTTTTCCGTCGCGAAGTCCTGAGAGAGCCTCGAACGGGGCACTGCCTTGACGGACCCACCCCGGCGTGAGAAATTGCTCCGGCCCGCCACCCCGGCGGAGACTGGAGTCGCCTCGTGTTCGACACTCTCATCAGCGGTGGAACCGTCGTCGACGGGACGGGCTCCGAGCGTCGGCGGGCCGACGTCGGCATCCGCGCCGGGCGCATCGTCGCCATCGGCGCTCTCGAGGGTCCGGCGGAGCGCCGCATCGACGCCAGCGGTCGCATCGTGGCTCCGGGCTTCGTCGACATTCATACCCACTACGACGCTCAGGTGTTCTGGGACTCCACCCTGAGCCCGTCGCCGCTGCACGGCGTCACGACGGTGGTGGGTGGCAACTGCGGCTTCAGCATCGCGCCGCTCACCCCAGAGGCCGGCGGCTACCTGATGCGAATGCTCGCGAGGGTCGAGGGCATGCCGATCGAGAGTCTGGAGCAGGGCGTCCCCTGGGACTGGACCGATTTCGGCGACTATCTCGATCGCCTCGAAGGTCGACTGGCCGTGAACGCCGGATTTCTCGTCGGCCACTCGGCATTGCGTCGCGTCGTGATGGGTGAGGCCGCAGTGGAGGGAGCGGCCAGCGATTCCCAGGTGACTGCGATGGTGAAATTGCTGGGCGAATCGCTCGAGGCGGGCGGACTCGGTTTCTCTTCCTCCCGATCCCCGACCCACAACGACGGCGAAGGCCGTCCGGTTCCCTCGCGTCACGCCGATCCCTCGGAGCTGATCGCACTGTGCGCAGAGCTGCGCCGGCACCCGGGCACCGCCCTCGAGTTTCTTCCGGGACTCGGAAACTTCGACGACGAGACGACGCATTTGATGACCGAGATGTCCCTGGCCGCCAATCGCCCGCTCAACTGGAACGTGCTGGGCGTTTCCTCGCTGGGAATGGAATTGGTCGAGAGTCAGCTCGCCGCCTCGGACTACGCGTCCGAGCGCGGGGCGAAGGTCCTGGCGCTTACGCCGTCGCAGGTATTGGACCTGCGCATCAACTTCGTGAGTGGATTCATCTTCGACGCATTTCCGGGATGGGCGCCGGTCCTTGCGCTTCCCCTGGAGGAACGCAAGCGGGCGCTTGCCGACCGCGCCGTCCGCGAGAGCCTCGAGAAGGGCGCGACCTCCGATGAGGCGGGTGTCCTGCGAGTGCTCGCCGCCTGGGAGCACATGAAGATCGCCGAAACCTTTACGCCGGAAGCTGCGAAACACGAGGGCCGACGGATTGGGGAGGTCGCGAAAGAACTCGGCAAGACTCCCATGGACACCATGCTCGACCTGGCCCTTTCGGAAGAACTCCGCACCTCGTTCGCCCCATTCATTCCCGGCGACGATGACCCGAGTTGGAAACTGCGCGCCGAGGTGTGGAAAGATCCGCGCACGCTGATCGGCGCTTCGGACGCGGGGGCCCACCTCGATATGATCAACACCTTCACCTGCAGTACCTCGCTACTGGGCCCGGGAGTCCGGGAGAAGGGGTTGATCTCGTTGGAAGAGGCGATCCACCAGATCACCGACATCCCGGCCCGGTTGTACGGGTTGCGCGAACGCGGCCGGGTCGCCGAGGGTTGGCACGCCGATCTGGTGGTGTTCGACGCCGATCGCATCGGACCCGGGCCCATTCACACCCGTCACGACCTGCCCGCCGGAGCCGGTCGACTCTACGCCGAGGCCGAGGGAATCGATTCCGTGCTGGTGGGCGGAAGCGAGATCGTCCGCGGGAAGGAGTGCACCCGCGCGCGTCCCGGGACGATCCTGCGCTCTGGTCGCGACACCGAGACCGTCGAGGTCCCCGGCGAGCGCGAACGGTCGAGCTAGCATGGCCTCACAGCGCGAGGCCCAGTGATCGGGCGTCGCCAGGAGGGGGACGAAGATGGCCGATCGCTGGATGCTTCGCGGCGCAGAATACGGAAACTGCAATTGTGACTGGGGTTGCCCCTGCCAGTTCAATGCTCCCACCACCCACGGCCACTGCGAAGCCATGGTCGCGGGGCACATCGAAGAGGGCCATTTCAACGACACGCGTCTCGACGGACTCGACTGGGCCCTGGTCCTGTGGTGGCCGGGCGAAATCGCCGACGGGAACGGAAAGCAACAGGTGATCATCGACGAGATTGCAGCCGCCGACCAGCGCGCGGCCCTGGATAAAATCCTCCATGGGAACTCCACCGCGCCGGGCGCCACCCATTTCTTCGTCTACAACAGCACGATGTCCAAGGTGCTCGACACCCTGTACGCGCCCATCGAACTCTCCATCGACGTAGAGGCGCGAAGGGCCCGGTTGTCGATCCCGGGCATCATCCAGAGCCAGGGCAGCCCCATCATCGACCCCAACTCGGGCGAGGAGTCGCGAGCACGAATCCACCTCCCCAACGGATTCGAGTACACCTACGCCGAGATGGGAAACGCAACGAGCACTGTCACGGCGGGTATCAAACTCGATCTCGCCGACAGCTACGCCCAATTCAACCTTCTCCACATGAATCAGGACGGCGTGATCCGCTAGTCCGCATTATTCATGATCCCTTGTCGCGTCACGAATGGTGCGGGCTAACCGGGTTGCACGGGGCGATCTGCTCGTGACCGAGTTCCCCGGGCCCGCGGTAGCCCGACTTCCCCGGCGGGACCGACTTGCCATCCTGATCGCCCTGGCCGGGGTGACGCTCCTCGCCTGGGCGACCCTCATCGACATGTCGCTCGGCATGGCCGAGCCGAACGACGCGGCGATGGAGTTGATGAAGCTGAAGGCGTGGACGCCCACCGACTTCGTCTTCATGTTTCTCATGTGGGCGATCATGATGGTGGGAATGATGGTTCCCACGGCAGCGCCGATGACCCTCGTCTATGCCGCCGTAGCGCGCAAAGCCGCCAAGCAGGGGGCGGTCCTGGCCCCGGCCGCAGCCTTTGTCAGCGGTTACGTGGTGCTCTGGTGCCTATTCAGTCTGGGCGCCACCGCGCTTCAATGGGGCCTCGACCGGGCCGCCCTGCTCTCGCCCATGCTGGTGGCCACGAGCCCCGCCCTGGGCGGCGGCCTGCTGATCGCGGCGGGGCTGTATCAGTTCACGCCACTAAAGGCGTCGTGCCTGCGACATTGCCGGGCTCCCGCGCACTTCTTTGCACAACATTGGCGTCCGGGGTTCCGGGGAGCCTTCCGCATGGGGGCGGTGCACGGGGCCTTCTGCCTGGGCTGCTGCTGGGCGCTGATGGGATTGCTCTTCTTCGGAGGCGTGATGAACCTGCTCTGGGTTGCCGGCATCACGGGATTCGTTCTGGTCGAGAAGCTGCTGCCCTTCGGCTCGGCGGGAGGGCGCGCGGCGGGGATCGCCCTGGTGGCGTGTGGTGTGGCGGTGCTCCTGGGCTGGTCCTATCCGTAATCAGCCTCTTGTCCGCAATTCAGCTTCTTATCCGTAAATAACAAGCTGGGTGCAGCGAAACAGCGCAATCGTCTTGCCGGTGGCCTCGTTCGTGACATCGACGTCCCAGACCTGGGTCGTGCGACCGATGTGCGCCGGCCGGGCACGGCCGTGGATCGCACCCCCCGCCTTCACACTGCCCAGAAAATTGCTCTTGAACTCGATCGTCGTGAAGCTCGTCGCCGTCGGGGGCAGATTGGGCCCGGTGCCACAGGCACACAACCAGTCCGCCAGGGTGACGACCACCGGCGCCCACAGGTAGCCGGTACCTGCCACCAGCTCGTCGGTCACGTCGAGTCGACCGGTGACCTCCTCCGGCTCGCAGGTCAGTACTTCCACCCCGACCATCCCCGGATGCTTGGGACCGGCAAACTCGTTCATCTGGGCGACTCGCTCGGCGGACATTCGACCTCCCGATTCCGTGGGGGCCCAACCTATCACGCGCCAGCAGCAGACCGGCAGATTCGCCTCCCGAACCGGCAACTTGCCGATCGGTGTTACGGCCGACAGGACGTTCTGCCGAGAGGGACGCAAATGCGCCGTCTCGTATTCCCGCTGATTCTGGCCCTTTGCTGGGTCGCGCCCGCCCAGGCGACGATCATCATCTCCGAATACGTCGACGGAGGCGGCAAGGACCAGGCGATCGAGCTCTACAATTATGGGAGCATCGCGATCGACATCACGGGATGGATGATCGACATCTACCTGGACGGAAGCACCGTCGTGACCCGATCCGTCACGCTTTCCGGCAGCATCGATCCGGGGGACGTCTTCGTGATCGCCCGGAACAAGGCCGATGCGGAGATCCTCGCCGTGGCCGACCTGGTCGATAAGAATGTCAAATACAACGGAAACGACGCGATCGTCCTCACCGACGGCACGGACCCCATCGACCGCGTCGGGCAGGTGGGCTTCGATCCCGGAACCGAGTGGGGCTCCGGAGATTTGTCGACGAAGGACAACACGATCCAACGGGACATCGGGGCCAACCCCGACCCGGGCATCTTCAACCTGTTCTCCCTTGCTGACTGGGGCGGGTGGCCCGACGGCAGCTACGGAGGACTCGGATTCCCCGGTGTGCAGCTACCCGAGAGTCCGACCCACGTAATGATCCTGATGGGCCTCATACCCATGGGGATGCTCCGGGCGAGGGCCAGGCGCCGGGGCCGGATCTCGATCGGAAGACTTCAGTCGCCGTCGCGGAGCGCGAGATAGCGATCGGCGTCCGCCTCGGTGGCCGGCGCGTGACGAACGTCCCCGTCGCCCAGATCCCGCTGCCAGGCCGCAAACTCGAGCAGGATTCCGTCGGGATCGAAGAAATAGATAGAGCGGACGAAGGTGGTCTCGTCGACCTCGGGACTGGTCTGGGTGGGCGAATCGTCGTGGTTGACGACCTCAGTGACCTGAATGCCCTTGGCTTTGATCCGATCGCGGTACTCGACGATCTTTTCGGGCGACACGTCGAAGGCGACGTGATTCATGGATCCGTGGGCCGTGCGAAGATCGAGGCCACTTCGCTCCGGTGATGCGATCCCGGGAGCGGCGGCCGGCGCATCGGGGAACCAGAAGAAGGCCAACGAGTCCCCGTTTCCGATATCGAAGAAAAAGTGCTGGCCACCGCCATCGGGCAGGTCGATCGTCTTGACCAGGGGCATGCCCAGGAGGCCCGAGTAGAAGTCCACCGTGCGCTTCATATCCCGGCAGACCAGCGCCAGGTGATTCACCCCGCGCAGCTCGAATTCCTTGTTCTGGTTGAGCCGCATGGCGCGTCCTCGCTGAAAATCGACACCCGCAGAATACTCCAGATCCCCTCAGAACCGGGCTCGACCCCCCCTGGACGGCTCGACCCCCCCGCCCGGCTTGACTGTCGAACCTACTGTAATTACAGTGGTTTTACGTGCCGAACCCGCCTTTGCCAGGCCAGGAGCTGAAACTGATGACTACCACCCCCGTATCCCCCCTGCCGCCGACCGTTGGCAAACTCGAGACGATCCTCGCCTCCTTCGACACGAACTACGTGTGGAACTACGCCAACGTGAAGGAAGGGCTCGCGGATCTCTACGAGAAGGCCAAGCGCGAACAGTGGAACAGCACGACCGATCTCGACTGGAACATCCAGGTCGACCCCGAGGCCGAGATCATTCCCCAGGTCGTCAATCCCCTGGTGGGCTTCGCGCCCTACGAGAAGCTCAACGAAAAAGAGCGAATCCGCCTTCGCCACGCCCAGATCGCGCTTCAGCTCTCCCAGTTCCTGCACGGTGAGCAGGGCGCGCTGATCGTGGCCTCGCAGCTCGTCGGCGGCGTGCCGTGGATGGATGCGAAGTTCTACGCCGGCACACAGACCATGGACGAGGCGCGGCACGTGGAGGTCTTCAGCCGCTACGTCCACGAGAAGCTGGAGTGGGAGTGGCCGATCACCCCGAGCCTGAAGGAGCTTCTCGACGCCACCATTACCGACTCCCGCTGGGACTTCAAATATCTGGGTATGCAGATCATCATCGAGGGGCTGGCCATGGCCGCCTTCGCGAGCCTCTTTCAGATGTGTCGGGAGCCGTTGCTGAAGACCCTGCTCCAGCGTGTCATGCGCGACGAGTCTCGGCACGTGGCCTTCGGAGTGCTGTCGCTCCGGGATCACTACGCGGAAATGCCCGAGCGCGAGCGCGAGGAGCGCGAAGAGTTCATCATCTTCGCCTGTGACCTCATGCGAAATCGCCTCGTCGGCGACCACATCGCAGATGCCATGGGTTGGAACCGCGAGGACTTGCGGAACCACGTGCGGGTGTCCCAGGCTTCCCGCGCCTTCCAGAAATTTCTGTTCGCGCGAATCGTGCCGAATCTGAAGAAGCTGGGGCTGCTCACACCGCGGGTCCGCGAAGCCTTCCAGAAGCTCGACATCATCCAGTTCGAAGACTTCGATCCGACCGAGGCGGACCGCCGCCT
>JAZFUU010000099.1:0-3342 GCA_036447375.1 Myxococcota bacterium | reverse complement strand
CATCGCAGCCCTGGAGGAAACGGCCGAGGTGGTCCGCCGACACCATTTGAGTATCTGGATCTGGCCCGAGGGCACCCGCAGCCGCGACGGGCGACTGCGCTCGTTCCGCAAGGGCTTCGCCCACCTCGCCATCGCCACCGGTCTCCCCGTTGCCCCGGTGGTCGTTCACGGCGCGCACGAGCGATTGCCGTACCAGAGCTTCCGAGTCGCGCCGGGAGCGCTCGAGGTGGAGGTGATGGAGCCCATCGATACCCGCCACTGGAAACGAGAGACCGTGGATGAGCACGTCGAGCAGGTTCACGCGCTCTTTCGCGACGCGCTGCGCCCCGCCCAAAAACCGCTTTCCCCGGCGGAGCTCTGAGCCGTTCGGATCGTTGTTACTCCGCGCGCAGCGCATCGGCCGGTTCGAGGCGGGCAGCTCGCCGAGCCGGCAACACACCTGCCACCAGGCCGGCGAAGGCGCTGACCGCCAGGGCCGCGAGCACGTAGCGCAAGGGTGTGTAAACCGGGAGGGCGGGAACGGCAGCGCCCACGATGGCCGCGATCCCAATACCGGCGAGGACGCCCACGACGCCGCCGATCACCGTGATCACGACCGCCTCGAACAGGAACAGCGTCTGGACCTCGCGGCCGGTGGAGCCGAGGGCTCTCAGCAATCCGATCTCCGACACGCGCTCCCCCACCGTGATCCACATCATCGTGAAAACTCCGATTGCGCCCACCACCAGCGAGACGCCTGCAATCGCGGCGACCGCCGTCGTGATCGCGTTCATGATGTTGTCAAAGACGCGGAGCATTTCGGTCTGAGTGGTTATCAAGACGTCCTCGCGGCCCCCGTGCCGGTCGGCCAGAAGACGCCGCACGTTGTCGGCCACCGCCTCTGAAACTCCCTCGTGGGTAAAGAGAACGTCGATCTCCTGCAGTTCGTCGAGATTGAACATGCGCATGGTGGTGGCTACGGGGACGTAGGCCGCATCGTCGATGTCGAAACCCAGCATCCGTCCCTTGGGCGCCATGACACCGATCACCCGCAGTCGAAATCCGGCGATGCGCACGAACTCGCCGAGTGCGTTCGCGTCGCCGAAAAGCTCGCGCTTGAGCTTGGGGCCCAACACCGCCACCAGCGAACCGCGGCGTGGGTCGCCCCCCGGCAGGAAGGCGCCCTGTCCCAGCTGGAAACCCCATATCGCCGGAAGCTCGGCGGTGGTTCCATAGATGAACACGCTGCGCCCGCGGCCCGCTCCCTCGACGCGCGCCTGCCCCATCGCTACGGGCACCACACCCAACACGTCGGGCAGGCGCCGGAGGGCCTCGGCGTCGTCGAGCGTCAGCTTGTGCGTCGAGCCGCCGAAGATCCCGGGAATTCCCGTCGTATCGACCTTGCCGGGGTTGATGGCCAGGAGATTCGTGCCGAACTGGGTGAATTCCGCCAGCAGGTACCGCCGCGTCCCCTCGCCGATGGATGTCAGCAGGATCACGGCCGCGATGCCGATCGCGATACCCAGCATCGAGAGGGTCGAGCGCAGGCGGTGACCGCCCACGCTGCCGAGGCCCAACTCGAAGTAGCCCGCGGATTCCATCGGCTACCTCCCCGCCAGCGCGGCCACCGGATCGAGACGCGTGGCGCGACGCGCCGGTAGCACCCCGAAAACGCAACCGACCCCGACCGCGAGCACAAAGACCCCTGTCACCGCCCAGATCGGGGGAGAGGCCGGAAAGCCCGGGTAGAACGCCACGAAGACCTTCACGGCGCCCCAGCCAATTCCAATTCCGGCCAGAGCGCCGGCGGCGGAGAGAAGCACGGCCTCGGCCAGAAACAGCGCCAGCACCTGCGGGCCCCTCGCCCCCACGGCCTTGAGCAACCCCACCTCCTGGGTCCGCTCGGAGACCGAAACCAGCATCAGATTCATGACACCGAGCCCGGCCACGCTGAGGGATACGGCGCCGATGCCGGCCAGGGCCAGGGTAAGCGCCGTGAGGATTTTCGAGAGCGAGTCCACCACCGATTCCTGGGTCATGCAAGTGATGTCTTCTTCGCCGTGGCGTTCGGTGATAACCGCGATCACCCGCTGCTTCGCGCGCTCGAGGTCCGAATAGGCACCCACCTTGATGAGGATCCGATAGAGGGACGTCTGGTCGAACATCCGCATCGTCGAGGCCACCGGGATGATCACCATGTCGTTGACATCGAAGCCCATCTGCTGGCCCTTGCCTTCGAGAACCCCGATCACCCGCATGCGCCAGTCGCCGATTCGCATCACGCGGCCCAGGGGGTTCTCGCCCGCGAAAAGTTCCTCCACGACCTTGGTGCCGATCACCGCGACCGGTGCGCCCCGTTTCATTTCGCCCTTGGGAAGGAAGCGGCCGGACGTGACGCTCAGCTCGCGCGCCTTCAGAAACTCGTGGGTAGTGCCCAATACGATCAGCTGCCGGCGGCGATCACCGTGGGAGACCGTCTCGGTGCCGAGCGCGATCGGCACGACCCGCTCCGCCTCACGCACGCGCCGCACCAGAGCGCGGACGTCGTCCAGGGTGAGATCGTTGGGTACGCCACCGACGCCGGGAAACATTCCCGTGGTCTCGTTTCGGCCCGGAAAGACGATCAGCAGGTTGCTTCCGAGGGACGAAAATTGCTGCACCACATACAGCCGCGCCCCCTCGCCCAGGGCCGTGAGGATCACGACCGCCGCCACACCCACCGTCACGCCGAGGACACTCAGCACGCTGCGGCGCCGATGGCGTGTAAGCGCTGTCCACGCGAACCGCGCCGTGTCGATGATCTTCACGGCGACGCCGGCGCCCCCAGACCCAGGCCCGGCTCGAGATCGCGGCCGGACAGCGTGTGCACGATCTCGCCGTCGCGCAGCACGACCACGCGCCCGGCACGGCGGCCGACATTGGGGTCGTGGGTCACCACGATGAGCGTGAGCCCGTCGGCGTTCATTCCCTCGAGCAGCTCCATCACCTGCAGGCCCGCGGCGGTGTCCAGATTACCTGTCGGCTCATCGGCAAGGAGAATCTGCGGCTGCATCACCGTCGCTCGCGCGATTGCGACGCGCTGGCCCTCGCCGCCCGAGAGTTCCTTGGGTCGATGGTGCGCGCGATGGCCGAGCCCCACGGATTCGAGCGCAGTGATGGCGCGAGCGTGGCGTTCATCCGGCGGAACACCCGCCAGCAGCATGGGAAGGGCCACGTTCTCCTCGGCGTCGAGCCTACCGACGAGGTGGAACGACTGGAACACGAATCCAATCTTGTGGCGCCGCACTTCGGAAAGCGCGTCGTCCGAGAGCGCACCGACCTCGGCGGCGTCGAGCCGGTAGGAGCCGGCACTGGGCCGGTCGA
>JAZFUU010000098.1:0-4371 GCA_036447375.1 Myxococcota bacterium | reverse complement strand
CATCAGCGGTGAAGCGACCCGCAGCGTGGCTCCATCGATCCCGATCAGGAGAACCCGCTGGCCACCCGGGTCGGGGTCTGCGCAGCCGGCCAGGGCGAAGAGCAGCGGCACGGCCAGCGCACCCTTCACCCGAATTCGCTCGATGGTGTAGTGGCGGCGCACCGAGGGACTGAAAACAGCCGTCGGCTAGAACAAGGCGTAGATGAGCGGAGCCACCGCGGTTCCGCCCACGACGACGACGAGGCTGGCCAGAAGCACCGCCACGATGACCGGCACCAGCCAGAAGTTTCGAGTTCTCCCGAGGAAGTATCGGAACTCGCGGAGGGGCCCGGACGTGGCTTTCGCGGCCTGCTGGGCCTGTTGTTCGAACCCGTCGGCTCGATCATCGGCGCTCGACTTGGGATCGTCTGCCATGGCGCTCTCTCCCGAGACCGGTCTGCGGGCCCTTCGGCCGAGTTCGAGTGTACTCGATCCGCCGCCTCGCGCGGCTCCCGGCCGGTGGCAGCGCGCCTAGCGGACCGAACCGAGCTCGTCGTTTGCGGCCTCTGCGTTCTTGCGACCGATCATCAGAAAGAAGCCGCCTTCCTTGTTGCCGCGCCAGACCTGGGCGCCCTGGATCAGGAAGCGGCCGAAACCGTTACCGGGGGATTCCGGGGCAAACAGCCCGGCAGCCGTCTGCCCGTCACCCCACGCGAGGGAGGGCACCCCGCGGACGAAGCTCACGCCGGAACCGGCAAACCAATCGAGCACCTCGCCCATCGAGTGCTTCGACTCGTGGGGATGCCGGTACTGGTCGGCGAACCACGCGCTCTCCTTGTCGCGACTCAGTCGGCCGCCCCGCAAGTAGGGATCGAGCCAGCGACCCCGTCCGCCGCTGGCGCGAAAGACCTGCCGGCGCAGATCGGTCATGAGCCGGCCCCAGCGGTTGTAGAGTCCGATCACGATGATGCCGCCGGGACGCAGGAGGGGCACGAGACCCCGGAACCCGCCGAGGGGGTCGCTGGTGTGGTGCAGCACGCCGTTGCAGAGCACGACGTCGAAGCTCTCGGCCTTGAAGGCCGGGCGAAACAGGTTCATCTGGGCGAATCCGATCCGGTGCAGATCGTGTTTGCGACGGAACTCTTCGCCCAGCTTCAGTGAATTGAGGCAGAGATCGGTCCCCACCACGCGACGGCAGGAAATGCCCAGGAAGTTCGTGAGTTGGCCCGTTCCACAGCCCACTTCGAGGACATCGCTGTTGAAGGGAATCGCCTGCTGCAGATCGTGGCCGTAGCCCCCACTGCGAGACTTTTCGATCAGCGACCGGACTGACTCGTGATCCTGGTAGTTCGGAAACGGCGTCTCCTCGTAGAAGGCTTTCACCGAATCCGTCACGTCGGCGTCGTCGTCGATGGCCTCGTGCGGCCAGTAGAGG
This sequence comes from Myxococcota bacterium, assembly GCA_036447375.1. Classification (GTDB taxonomy): domain Bacteria; phylum Myxococcota_A; class UBA9160; order UBA9160; family SMWR01; genus JACZXC01. Next base: position 2,957 of record JAZFUU010000098.1, on the reverse strand, counting down.
CGTGCGATGCCGTCGTCCACGGAAAACGACTGCCCGCAGCCCACGCAGACGAATCCCGGGGGTTCGACCCGCATCTCGCCGCCGCAGCACGGGCTGGCCAGAAGATCTTGCAACAGTGCCTGCGGCCTCTCGGGCTCCGCCGCGGACAGCCACGACCTCTGTTCGGACTTCTGGAGCAGGAAGTGGCCCATGCACAGAACGTCGATCTCCGAGGACATGAACGTCGCGTACGCCTCCTGTGGCGTGTTCACGATCGGCTCCCAGCCGAGGTTGAAGCTGGTGTTGACGACGACCGGGCACCCGGTCTTCCGATGGAACGCCTCGATCAGTTGGCGATAGAGACCGTGGCGCTCGGCATCCACGGTCTGGATCCGCGCCGAGAAGTCGACATGGGTGACGGCCGGGATCTCCGAGCGCTGGAGCTTTAGTCGATCGAGACCCTGCATGGGCGCCGACGTCTCGCTGGCGGGCCGTCGCCGCGCCTCCTGCACCGGGCAGACCACCAGCATGTAGGGACTGTCCTGGGCCGAGTCGCAATCGAAATACTCCGCCGCATGTTCCCGCAACACGGCCGGAGCAAAGGGCCGGAATCCCTCTCGAAACTTCACCTTGCGATTGATCAGACTCTGCATTTCGGCGCGCCTGGGATCTCCCAGGATGCTGCGGGAGCCCAGAGCCCGCGGCCCAAATTCCATTCGCCCCTGAAACCAGCCCACGACCTCGCCCTCGGCCAGGCGGTCCGCAACCCGTTCGACCAGGACGGCGTCAGCATCGATGCGCGTCCAGCTCGCATTCGTGGACTCGAGGAACGCCTCGATCTCGTCATCCGAATACTCGGGACCGAGTAGCGATCCATGCTGGCCGTCCGCGGGATTCGGGGCGCGCGGGTTGTCGAGCAGCTGGTGCCAGACGAACAGAGCAACCCCCAGGGCACTCCCGGCATCGCCGGCGGCGGGTTGGATCCAGATGTTCTCGAAGGGGCCCTCGCGCAAGAGCCGCCCATTGGCAACGCAGTTCAGCGCCACGCCGCCCGAGAGGCAGAGATTCTTCAACCCGGTCTTCGCGTGCACGTGGCGCCCGGCGCGCAGCACGATCTCCTCGGTCACCTGCTGGATCGAGGCCGCCATGTCCATCTCGTGCTGGGTGATCTCGGATTCGGGCTCCCGGGGAACAGCGCCGAAGAGTTCGTCGAATTTCTTGTTGGTCATGGTCAGGCCGGCGGCGTAGTTGAAGTAGGACATATCGAGGCGAAACGAGCCGTCGGGTTTCAGGTCGACCAGTTTTTCCAGAATCCGTTCGCTGTACACCGGTTCCCCGTACGGGGCCAGACCCATCAGCTTGTACTCGTCCGCGTTCACCTTGAACCCGGTGTGGTAGGTGAAAGCCGTGTAGAGCAGACCCAGCGAGTGCGGGAAGCGCAACTCGTGGCTGAGCTGGACGCGATTGCCGCGACCCACGCCCCAGCTGGCGGTGGCCCATTCCCCTACACCGTCCATGGTGAGAATCGCGGCTTCTTCGAAGGGAGAGGGGAAGAAGGCGCCGGCGGCGTGGGACTCGTGATGCTCCGTAAACACGAAGGCGCCTTCGTAGCGGCCGTCGAGCCCCTTCCTCATTTCCCGCGGAAGCCACAGCTTCTGGTTCAGCCACACGGGCATCGCCCGGGTGAACGACCGGAATCCACGGGGCGCATACGCCAGGTAGCTCTCGAGGAGCCGCTCGAACTTGAGATAGGGCTTGTCGTAGAAGCCCACGTAGTCGAGCTGCTCCGGAGCCAGGCCCGCCCGCTCGAGGCAGGTCCGGATCGCCTGCACGGGAAACCCTTCGTCGTGCTTCTTGCGGCTGTGCCGTTCTTCCTGCACCGCCGCGACGATCTCGCCATCGACGAGAAGTGCCGCCGCGGAGTCGTGGTAGAAGGCGGAGATGCCGAGAATGGCGGTCATGGGGTCGGGCTCGCTAGGTCTGGCGGAAGTATCGGGACGTATCGCCGCCGGGGTCGTGGGCGCTCCAATACGACTCCGCCGCCGGGTCAAAGCTCCGATCCAACCGATCGCGGCCGAAGAGCTTCATGATCGCCGCCAGGGGTGTGATCAATCCGTAGAAAATCAGGGCGAGCACGAGGTGGCTGACGACCCAGGCGATGGGCGCAACCGCTCGCATCCAGCCCAGGTAGAGAGGCAGCCTCAGCGGGGGCAGCGCGTAGTAGAGCGCCGCCAGACCGAGTCCGAAACCCCAGAGTACGCGGGCCACCACGACGATCTCGTTCCACCAGAAGAGTCCGCCGACCAGGCCGAAGAACGCCGCGATGACGACACCGAACCAACGCAGGTCGGCGGCGCTGGCAGTGGTTCGAATCTCCAAGCCCGGCACGTCAGCAGTACTCAGGGGTTCGCGCTTGCACGGGGTTTCTTGCGCAGACGACCCATCGCGCGGCCCCCTTCCTGACGCAGCGCGATGGCGCGATTCACCAGCTCCGCCTGAGCCGGATCGGGAATGATTTGCTCGGCCGAGTCGCCCCAGCTGGCGTACTCCTGAAATCGCTTCTGCATCACCTGAGTGGGATTGTCGTCCGGGGAACCGACCCGATAGGTGTAGAGCGAGAAGCCAAATCCCGAGCCGACGAAGCGGGGGATGGAGTAGTCGACCATCGTGCGATCGTCTCGGACCGGCTCGTATTCCGCGACGAGGGCCCGGGTCGCTTCGTCTCCCAACAGAAAGAACGAAAGGAAGCGAAGCGCCATGGCGATGCCGCTGGCTGTGCCCCCGGAGCGGGCGGCTTTCTCTTCAGGTGTCTTGTGCCAGAACGAGCCCGTGCCGTGGCTCCGATTGAGGCCCATCTTGGCCACGTCGCGCGCCAGCGCCTCCGACTCGAGCCGGCGGGCCAGTGCGTCGACGTCGATCTGGAGGGGCTCCAGCGTTCCCACCAGCAGCAGAGAGGTGCTGGTGAGTTGCTGCCAGAC
>JAZFUU010000097.1:0-21846 GCA_036447375.1 Myxococcota bacterium | reverse complement strand
CGGCCGCGGCTCCGCAATATTCGCTGTGGCAGTAGAAGACGATTCTCCGGTTCAGCTCGGAGGGCAGCTCGGCGACCGCGTATTTTCGGTAGTCCGAGAGGAGCCGGGCCCCGGGAATGATGCCGAGGCGACTTCGCGTCTTGGCGCTATTGGCGTCGCACAAGACCAACTCGGGATCCTGGGTCAGGAAACCCAGAAGCTCCTCGACGCTCAGTGTGGAAAGGCCCGAGGTGTCCGCCTTGCAGCCGAGCACCAGCAGCAGCGCCAGTACCGAAACGGTCCGCGTCCCAACCTTGTTCGCTATCGACATGTATCTACCTCTGTTTCCCAGGGTTCGACGGTGGTTGCGTCTACCGCCGGTCAACGCGTTCGTCCTCGAGAAGGGCCGAGAGCAGGAAGTGAACCGCCGTATCCTCGGCATCTCCCGGCTCCATGGCCTGGGGAGCCGGATCCCAGTGGATGTGGACGGCCCAGGTGGCGATGGTCTCGATCACGAAGCGCGCAGCCAGCGCCAGATCGGGGACCGGCTTCAGCCAGCCGCCGCGGATGCGGGAGTCGAGATAGCGCCTCAGCAGATCGAGCTGACTGCCGCGCCCGGCCTCGAAGAATAGATTTCCGAGGTCTGGATGGTCGGTGCCACAGCGGTCGATCAGTTTGATACCGGTGCGGTGCTGGCTCGATGCGGCGAAGAGTTCGCGTAGGATCGATTCGAACTCGGCGCGGACGTCTTCGATGCGGTCGCTGCGAATCGCTCGCTCCAGGGCCGGGGGCACCGCCTCGTGGTCGAGCCGGTCGCGGATTTCTTGTCGCAGGGCTCCGCGCTTCGGGGTCGCAATGGGCAGGTCGAGATCGGATGCCGTCGGCGCCTGTCCGTCGGAGTAGTGCAGGGCCGCCGCGAAAAGCGCCTGCTTGCTCTCGACGTAGAGATACAGGGTGCCCTTGGCCACCCCCATCGCCTCGGCGATGTCCGCCATCTGGGTCTGACGGTAGCCCTGGGCGATGAAGACGCGCGTAGCGCACTCGAGCAGGTCTTTCATGCGATGCTCGGGGATGTGTCGGGCCACGAAATAATGATAACTGACCTAGTCAGTCAGTCAAGTAGACCCCAGAAGCCGTTTCGGCCGGTCGGCTGGTTGCCCCGTTGAACTCCTGCTATCCGATCGAGCGGGATGGGGTGAGGCCCGTCGTGAGAAATTTCGGCCCGTTGCTGTTGTTGCTGCTGCTGTGTTGGCTTCCGGCCGCTGCCTTTGGCGCTTCGGGAGCGACTCGCCCCAATCCGGCGGACTCCCTGAACACCGGGCACGAACTTGTCGAGGAATCCTCCGACCGCGGGAACGAGCGTCGAGAAGCCCGCACCCGGTGGATCGACGTCGGCCTCGGTTGGGGACGCGCCCTGACGCGATACGTCCGGAGCGCGGTCGGCTCGATCTTCCGGTTCGGGCCCGCGGTCGATTTCATCCGGCTCGATCCGGACCCCCGATTGAAAGTCTATCAACACTACAACCCGATCCTTTCGGTCTCGGGGATCGCCACGACGCTGGGTGCCAACGGCCGCTACGACATCATTTTGGTCATCGACGTTTCCGCCTCGACCAGTGAATTCGCCCAGACCGACGTCAGCGGCGACGGAAAACTCGACGATACCTGGCGGGGAAGCGACTCGATCCTGAAAGCCCAGGCGAAGGCCGCCCGCGGTTTCGTCGAGGTTCTCAAGAGGCTGCCCAACAACCGCGCTGGCAAGCGAATCCGGGTGGGGGTCGTCGCCTTCGCCGGTGATGAGGACTTCTACCTGAGTCCCGACGATCGCAACCTCGACGCCACGCCTACGACCATCTTTGCGCTGGCCCTGCGCGATGCCGAGGTCGTGAGCCCTCTCACGAGCGACTACGAGGCCGTGGACCGGGAACTCGCGAAGCTGTCGCAAGTCCGACCCGTGGGGACCACGAACTTCGCGGCCGGCATCGGCCGGGCAATCCTCGAACTCGCCCCGGAACCCGGGGTCTGGTTTGCCCCTGAAACGGCGGACCCGACTCGGAAGGTGATCCAGTTTCTGACCGACGGAAAGCCTCGGCTGCCCTACGACCGCCACAAGGCGGCGCGGGTGGCGTTGCGGGCCGCGAAATTGGCGAAGGCCCGGGGAATCCGCATCAACAGCTTCGCCTTGGGAAGGAATGCGGTGACTCGGAAAGTGAACGGATCCGTCAAGAAAATTGCCCAGCGGACGGACGGAAATTTCGTGGAGCTGGAAAACCCGGGCGACATCGTGTCGATCCTGAACGCATCTTCATTTGGTTTCGTCGACCAGGTCAGGCTGATCAACCAGACGACGGATCGCGCCACGCCCTTCGCGACCGCCGGGATCGACGGGTCGTTCTACGGTGAAATTCCGCTCGAGCCGGGCATGAACAAGATCAAGATGGTCGCGAAGTTGCACGACCGACGTGAGATTTCCCAGACCTTCACGATCGAGTACCGGGACGCACCGCCGGTGAGCGAGCTGTTGGCGCAGCTCGAGCGGATTCGGCGCGAGAACGAAGCATTGGTCAATCGGATCAAGGACCGCCTGGCGTCGGAGATGAATCAGGCTCAAAAAAATCTGGAAGTGAGAGTGGAGAAATAGCGCCGCCCGGCCTTCGAGATTCAGCAAGAGTTCGAGATTCAGCGAGAGATCCAGCCCGCCTCCTCTATAATCCGGTCCGGCGGCAGAGGAGGATTTGGATGCGCCATCCGAGGGGCGGGGGCGGGAGATCGCTTCTCCGGGCGACGGTCGTGCTGGCATCGCTGGCCGTCCTGCTGGCGACGGGCCTCTCGGCCCGGGCGGATGTCGCGGTCGAGACGCTCGGTCGCGTAGAGACGCTGTCCGGCGAGCCTCGTTCGCACTGGGTCTGGGTCGCCGACTTGTTGCTGCGACGAAGTGCGCTGCTGGACCTGGATCGCGGAACCTTCCTCGGCATGGTCAGTACCGGATACCTGTCCCCCGCGGCGGTGTTCCCGCGCGAGCGCAACGAATTCTACGTGCCCGAGACCTACTACTCCCGTGGAAGTCGGGGAACGCGAACCGACACGGTGACCGTTTACGATGCGACCTCCCTGGCTCCCAGCGGCGAGGTGGTGATCCCGCCGAAGCGGGCGATAAACGTGCTTCCGTCCGCGAACTCGGCGCTCTCCGACGACGACCGCTTCCTCGCGGTCTTCAATATGACCCCCGCCACATCGCTCAGCATCGTCGACGTCGAGCGCCGCCGGTTCGTCCAGGAAATCGCAACCCCCGGCTGCAGCCTGGTCTACGCCGCCGGGCGGCGCCGCTTCCTGATGCTCTGCGGCGATGGCTCCTACCTGACCGTGAACCTCGACGAGGATGGACGACATGCGAACACGCTGCGTCACGAGGCCTTCTTCGATCCCCAGACCGACCCGGTGACCGAGAAGGCCGTGCGGCACGGCGACACTTGGCTTTTCGTCTCCTTCGAGGGTTTCGTCCATCCCGTGGACGTCTCCGGAGACGCGCCGCGTACCGAAGAGGTCTGGTCGCTGCTCGACGACGAAGACCGGCGCGCTTCCTGGAGGATTGGCGGCAGCCAGCACCTCGCCGTCCACGAGGCCAGCCATCGCCTTTTCTCGTTGATGCATCGCGGCGGCGCCGACACCCACAAAGAGCCGGGGACCGAACTCTGGGTCTACGATCTCGAGACGCAGACCCGCGTGCAGCGAATCCAGCTGCGCCATCCCGGATTCTCCTACCTGGGGGAGACCCTCGATTTCGGCCAGTCGTGGATTTGGCCGTTCAATCGGCTCTCGGGCTGGCTTCTGGATCACGTGGCTCCCAACCCCGGCCTGAGCCAGATACAGGTCACCCAGGACGACGAGCCCCTGTTGATTACCGCCTCGCTCTTCTCCGGTTCCCTGGCGGTCTACGATGCGAGGACCGGGGAATTTCTGCGGCGGCTCTCGTCGGGAAACTTCACAGCCCATCTGATTCAGGCGCCGTGGGGACGGGCACCGCGGTGAGCGTCGACCCCGTATTGCAGTGGGCGCTGCGGGGCTCGCTCGCGCTTCTCTTCCTGGGGGCGTCGAGGCACAAGCTGCGGGCCCCGGACGCCTTCCGGGCCTCGCTGGCGAACTACCGATTGCTTCCCGAGAATTCGTTGGCCTGGGCCGTGCCCTCCATCGCCGGAATCGAGCTGACGATCGGCGTGTTGTTGGTGCTGCCGGGCTTCGGGGGGACCTCGGCCTGGGCCGCTGCGGCACTGCTCTGCTTGTATACCGCCGCGATTGCCGTCAATCTGGCTCGCGGTCGTCGCGAGATCGACTGTGGGTGTGGCGGTCCCGGGAGTCGTCGACCCCTGAGCGGAGAACTGGTGCTGCGAAACGGGGTTCTGATCGGGGCCGCCCTGTTCTGCGCACTTCCCGGTTCGGGGCGCGCCCTGGTCTGGATGGACGCCGTATCCGTCGTAGCGGGTGTCGCGGTCCTGGGACTTCTCTACCTGGCCATCGATGGCAGCCTCGCCAATGCGTCCGGAACTTCGCTTCGTCTCGGAGAAGTCGGAGACCTGAAGGGTCGAGCATGATCGATGCGCTGATCGTTTCCAATCTTCTGCTGTGGGTCCTGGTGATCGTTCTGGCCGCCGTGGTCCTGGCGCTGGTTCGCCAGATCGGCGTGCTGCACGAGCGGGTGGCGCCGGCCGGGGCATTGATGCAGGCCGCGGGGCCCAAGCCGGGCGAGCCGGCGCCCATTCTCGAACTGACGGATTGGTCGGGACGATCGCAGCGCGTCGGAGGGCCGGACGAAGCCGGGCGCAGCACGCTGCTCTTCTTTACCTCTCCAACCTGCCCCGTCTGCAAGTCGCTGCTTCCCGTACTCGATTCGGTGCGAGCAGACGAAGGGCGTCGGCTACGGGTCCTGCTCGCCAGCGACGGCCCACGCGACGAACACGAGAAATTTGTGCGCGAACAGCGCCTGGAGCGGTATCCGTATCTGCTTTCGACGGAGCTCGGACTCGCCTACCAGGTGCGGCAGCTGCCCTATGCGGTTCTCATCGATGGGGAGGGTACCGTTCGTGCCGCCGGTCTCGTCAACACGCGTGAACACCTGGAGAGTCTGTTCGAGGCGATGGAACGCCGGACGAGCTCTGTGCAGGAGTTCCTCGAGACCGAAAGAGCGGGTCGTCGTGTCGCCTGACTCGGGGACATGTGGGGCCGGTGGTGGAGAAGGGGAGGGGAGTCCTTGAACCGTGTCGATCGCTGGTTTGCTCGCTCCTCGCGAGGCCTCGCGCGCCGGACTTCGCGCCGAAGCTTTCTCACGCGTTTTGGAACGCTGCTGGTCGGAGGGGCTGCGCTGCCGTTGCTCCCCGTGGCCCGGGCCTCCTCGCCGGTTCGCGCGGCCGCCCCCGGTGAGCCCGATCCCGGAACCCCGGTCGGAGATCCGTCGAACTGCGACTACTGGCGCTACTGCGCCATCGACGGCTTCTTGAGCAGTTGTTGCGGCGGAACCCACCGTTCCTGTCCGCCCGGGACCGAAATGTCACTGGTCACGTGGCTGGGTACCTGTCGAAATCCCGAGGACGGGAAGGACTATGTCATTTCCTACAACGACTGCTGCGGCAAGGATTTGTGCGGTCAGTGCGTCTGCCAGCGGCACGAAGGCGATCGGCCGGTCTACTTTCCGCCCCGGAGCAACGACATCAACTGGTGCATGGGAAAGGCCGGCGTCATCTACAACTCCACCGTGGCGATCGTCGTCGGGGTGGCCACCGAGGATTGAGTCGGGTGACCCGCGCCCGCACGGCGTTGGCGATTTTCGTGGGCGTTCTGGCCCTGGTCGCAGCCGTGCCCGTGTCCGCGGGGAGTCCGCAGCTGCACTACATGCTTCAGTGTCAGGGCTGTCATCGGGCCGATGGCTCGGGGTCGCCCGGCGCCGTTCCTTCTCTGTCGGACTCGATCGGAAGATTTCTGACGGTTCCCGGGGGGCGAGAGTATCTGGTGCGCGTCCCGGGCAGCGCCCAGTCTCCACTGGGCGACGACGACCTGGCGCGAGTGCTGAACTGGATGATTCGAGCCTTCGGACCCCCGGCGATCGCCGCTGATTTCGAGCCGTTTCGCGCCGATGAGGTGGCGCGGATTCGAGTTTCCCCCCTCATCGAGGTGGAGTCCGCTCGCCGCGCGCTGATCCGGGCCATCGATCGGGATCGAACGCTCGATTAGAATGGCCGCGCCGCCAGAGGAAGACGAGTCGTGCCGCACAAGCGCCCAGTCCAGCCCGAGACACCTCCCCCCGACGCGTTCGAGGTTCGACGCGCGGAGGTGGCCGAGGGGTTGAACCTGGCCTACTTGCGCGAAGGCGTCGGCGGCTTTCCGCTTCTGCTCGTTCACGGCTATCCGGAAACCAAGCGCATCTGGTGGCGAAATGTGAAGCCCCTCGCCGAGGCGGGGTACGAAGTGATCGTGCCCGACCTTCGCGGCTACGGCGACTCCGACCTTTCGCCGAGCGACGAGTACGATCTGGTTCTCTATTCGCGTGACCTGTACTCCCTCGTGCACGACGTGCTCGGCCACGAACGGTGCGGGCTCATGGGAGGGGACATCGGTGGTGTCGTGATCTGCGACATGGCCAATCGCTACCCGGGGTTCGTAGAACGGATGATCCTCTTCAACACCGTCGCCCCGACGGTCGCGGAACAGGCGGAGTGGTACGCGGAGCGCGGCCTTTCGATGAATCCGCTCGAGCCCGGTCCCACCGGCGATTACCGCGTCCGCCAGGGCCGGGATTGGAAGGATCTGCTCGAGGAACTCGATTCGCCGGGACGAAGGCGCCGCTATGTTCGCGACTTCTACGAGCACCGACTGCTGGCCTCCCAGGGATCTTTCGAGGAGTCCGATTTCGACTTCATGGTCGAGCCTTTCGAGGATGCGCGTCGGCTCGCGGCGAGCTGGGCCCCCTACCAGCTCGAATACGGCCGCCCGATGACCGAGCTGCCCCTGATCCTGCAGCCGGTCGAAGTGCCGACGCTCATTCTCTACGGGCCCGACGATCAAGTGGTGCCGAGGGATTTCCCCAAGCGCTGCGAGGTCGCGTTCCCCAACCGGGTGGGCCCTCTGGTGATTCCCGAGTGCGGTCATTTCCTCCAGTGGGAGCGCGCCGACGTGTTGAACGAGGTCGCGAAGTTCTACTTCGCCGATCTGCGCTCGAAGCCGGCGGCTCGCTAGCGGCCTTTCGTGCTCGAGATCCTGATCGTGATCTCTGCGGCAGTCATCGGTGCTGCCGCATTCGAGCGGTTGCGCTTGCCGGGAGTGGCGGGCCTGTTGGTGGCGGGCGCCATTGTCGGCCCAGGGGGCCTGGGCTGGGTCGAAGACGCCGAACGCGTGCGCGCCTTGGCGCAATTCGGTGTTGCCCTGCTGCTCTTCGAGATTGGACTCGAACTCCCGATCGAAGCCCTGCGCCACATCTGGCGGAGGGCGCTGCTTTCCGGGGCGCTGCAGGTGAGCCTCACGATTGTGGCGGTGGCCGCGCTGGCCTCGGCCCTCGGCGTGCGCATCGAAATGGCGATCGTGATCGGCATGCTCGCCTCGCTGTCGAGTACCGCCGTCGTGATGCGCGTCCTCGCCCAACGCGGTGAGCTCGATGCGCCTCATGGGCAGCTCTCGGTTGGAATTCTGCTCTTCCAGGATCTATGTCTGGTGCCATTTCTGCTGGCGGTGCCCATCTTGTCGGGCGACGTCGCCCACGAGCCCAGGGCGCTGGCCCTGTGGATCGGACAGGACGTTCTGGCGCTGGCCATCTTTTTCGGCGCCGCTCGCTTTCTTCTGCCGTGGGTGCTGGAGCGGATCGCGTTCTTGCGCTCCCCGGATCTCTTCAGCCTGTTTGCGTTTCTGATGGCCGTGGGCTCCGCGGTGGCCGCGGACGAGATGGGCCTCACGCTGGCTGTGGGAGCTTTCATTGCGGGCCTTGTGCTGAACGCCTCGCCCTACGCACACCAGTTGTTCGCAGAGGTGGTTCCCCTGCGCGGTGTCCTGCTCGGGATTTTTTTTACGGCCGTGGGAATGTTGCTGGATCCGGGTGTGGCGATCGCCAGGTGGAGCGAGGTCCTTCTGTTCGTCGGAAGTGTGGTCATCCTGAAGACCGGAATCATCGTGGCCGTTCTGGTGCTGGTGCTTCGCCAGGGTCTTCGGATCGGGGTTCTGACCGGCGTCGGTCTGGCGCAGACCGGCGAGTTCTCCTTCGTGCTAGCGGAAGCGGCCGCTCCGGCCGGGCTGCTCGACGAGTCACTGGAGCAGGTTTTCATTGCAGGTTCTGTGCTGACCCTCATCATCACACCGTTTCTGGTTCGTGGCGCGCCACGGCTGGCTTCGTGGCTCACTCGCGGCGTCGAGAGTCTGCAACCGCGATCCGAGGTGGGGGCCGACGACGTCGGCCACCACGTGATCATCGCGGGCTACGGCCTCGCGGGCCGGACCCTCGCGCGCGTTCTCCGCGCCTCGAATATCCCGTATCGCGTGGTGGACCAGAATCCCAGGCTGGTGGCCGCGGCGAAAGATCGCGGCGAGCCGGCATTCTTCGGTGACGCGACGCGTGCCTCGATTCTCGAACGGGTCGGAGTCAAGCGGGCGGAGCTGGTCTGCATCGCGATCAGCGATCCGGAGGCCACGCGGCGCTGTCTGTCTACCGTTCGCGCTCTCGCACCGGGCGTCCGAGTTGTGGTGCGCGCACGCTATGTGAGAGAGCTCGATCAACTGTTCGCGGCCGGAGCCACAGATGTGGTGGCTGAGGAGTTCGAAGCCACGATCGACCTCTTCAACAAGGTTCTTCGCAGCTTCGGAATACCGCAGCAGACCATCACCGATTTTTCCGAGGCGATGCGCATGGAAGGCTACGAGTTCATGCGTGAATCGATCGAGCTTCCCATCGATCCCTGGCTGGCAGAGGTGTTGCAGGCGGTATCGACCGAGTGGGTCGACGTTCCCGCGGGCCCGGCGGTAGGGCGCTCCATTGTCGATCTGCATATCCGCGCGCGGACCGGCGCCAATATTCTCGCCGTGCGGAGTGGGGGCGTGGCGACGCCGAATCCGCCATCGGATCTGGTGATCCGGGATGGCGACGCGCTGCTGGTGATGGCTTCGCCGGCGGAGATTCGGCAGCTGCGGGCGCTTCTGAGGACGGTCGAATGAGCGGCAGAAGGGCTCTGGGGCCCCGATTGCGCTCGGCGTGCCGGCCTCCCACCGGATTCGACCGGATATCGCGGGCTTCGATGCCCCACTTGCGCGTTGGCGACGGTTTCGGCTTGCCGGCGGGGGCCGTCCAGCCGATACACGCGAGGACGAATCTGTTTTGGGGCCATGGGGACGGCCGAGGTGAGCACGCCGATGGTTGAACTGAGTCTCGCGTTCGAATCGGAACGCGAACTTCGAGACGCTTACGGCGGAGACCTGGGGCACGGGGCGATTTTCATGCCCACGCGAGAAGCCCTGGAACCGGGGATGGTGGTCGAGTGCAAGCTCGATATGACCTTCGGCGGGACATGTCTGTCCATCCCGGGTGAAGTTGTCGGCGTGATACCCGCGGCCATGGCCAGGACAGGTGCCGTTCCCGGTGCCTCGGTGCTGCTGGATGAACGAGGCGCGACTCTTCGCAGGCGCCTCGAGGAGGCAAGCGGTCTCGACCTGCGCGCGGTCGAACCCGAAAAAGTCGCTGTCGCCCGCACCGCAACGCGGCTCCCGGGAGAGGGCGACATGATCGTCGAGTGTCAGGGACGCTCCTTTCCCGCTGAGACCGTCGACCTGAACCACGACGGAATGCTCGTGTTGCTGAACGGAATCGACCTGGGAGAAAACAGCTCGGTGCGACTGCGACTCATCCATCCGAGGTCGGGAACGTCGATCGAGGTCGAAGGCCAGGTGGCGCACCAGGCGCGCTGCGACCACGGAGTGATGGCGGTCGGGCTCCACTTTCAGTATGCGCTCGACCGGGTGGACGAGGTCACCGCCTTCATCGATGACATTCGCGGGTTGCAACGCGCAGAGAAGCTCGCGCTGATCAGCGGCTCGCTGGAAGAGACGAGCCTCGACGCGGTCATCGAGACCTTCGCGGGAATCTCACGGGCGGGAACGCTCACGATCCAGCAGGGCTGGAACGAAGGTCAGATTGCCTACGAGGACGGTCAGATCCTCCACGCGCTCACGGGCCTCGTGTCGGGAACGAAGGCTCTCGGCCGGATGTTCGCCTGGGCCGACGCCCGGTTCGAATTTCGTCCCGAGGTGGCGACGTTCGATAGAGACCAGAAGCCCATGCATCTGACGTCGGCGGTTATCGCGGCGGCCGTCGAGCGCGACGAGATCGCGCAACTCAATCTGCAGGATGTCGACCTGGCATCGACGTTCAAAGCCAACGCAGATCGACTCGAACAGCTCCGATCCGACCTGACCGACGTCCAATTGGAATTGCTCGATCAGGCCGCGGTGGGCTTTCCCCTGGGCGTGATTCTCGACATCCTCACCTTGAGCGATGCCTCCATCTTCCGAGCCCTGGCGGAGCTGGTCGAGTCCGGCATCCTCGCTGCGGATCCGCCGGCGGCGGCCTAGAGTCCGTCTCAACAATCCCGACAGAGCCCGGCGCAGAAGGGTCGTGAGGGCCGGCCGCAGCCACGCCCAGCGTGTCTCCTATTTCCAGCCTACTCTTTCGAAGAGGGACGACGAGCCATGGAACGAAAGGAACAGATTCGAGTTCTGAAGGAGATCATCCATCGGCTCGACGAGGGCACCAACGTCGATGCCGGCGGGATCCGGCACAATCCCACCTGGGTCTATACCTGTCCAGATCTCGCCGAGAAAGAATGGCAGACCTTCTATCGCGACCATCCCCAGGTGATCGGCGCTTCATCGGATCTGCCCGGACCGGGCACCTTCATGACGACCCATGACTTCGGAACGCCGGTGCTCGCTACCCGGAACGCCAAGGGCGCTTTCCACGCCTTCGTCAACGTCTGTCGGCATCGTGGTGTCCTGTTGGAAGCAGAGACGTCGGGCAAGCGCTCCCGGTTCAGTTGCCCGTTTCATGGCTGGACGTATACCAACGAGGGCCAGCTCGCGGGCATTCCCAAGCCGGACCACTTCGGAAAAATCGATCGCGACTGCCATGGCTTGATTCCCCTGCCGGCCATCGAGCGCTTCGGTCTGCTCTGGGTTCATCCCAGGCCCGAAGGTTCCATCGATCTCGACAGCCTGCTGGGGGGATTGGTTCCGGAGTTCGAGGCCTGGGGATGGGAGGACCTCGTCAACCTGGGCTACGACACCTACGAGATGCGGCTGAACTGGAAGCTGGCGATCGACACCTTCGGCGAGACGTATCACTTCACGACGTTGCACCGCGATTCGCTCTCGCTGGACTTTCATGGGAATGTTCAGGCCTACGACACCTTTGGTAGAAATCATCGAATGACGCTGGTGCGACGCGAGATCGACGAGATGCGCAAGCGTCCGGAGGAGACCTGGGAGATCTCCCAGGGGACGTTCCCGGTCTACTATCTCTTTCCCAACATCCAGGTCAACGTTGCGCCGTTTGGATTCATTCTGGTTCGGACCTACCCGAAGCCCGGGGATCCCGCGCACTCGATCTCGCGGATCGGGTTCTATTCGCGCCCCGATCCGCTGGAGGAATTCGGCGAGCAGATTCGCGGAATCGCCCAAACCTTTTCCAACATCATTCGAGATGAAGACTACGCGGTTGCGGCTCGGGCTCAGATCGGCGCCGAGGCGGGAGTGCCGGAGTACAACGTGTTGGGCCGCAACGAGCCGGCGCTCCATCACTACCACAATACCTATCGCGAAGCGCTGGGGATGGAGCCGCTGGAACTGCTCGAAGCCTGAGAAATGCGGGCTAGAGCGAGCTGGTGTCGGTCTCGAGGCCGAGGAAAACGCGGCCCGCCAGCTCGTAGGTCGGCGGTGCCACCATGATGTGCTGCGTGGCCACATGCATGTCGCGAAAGATGCGGGCCAACGGGCTGGTGCTGTAGACCGAGCTTCCTCCAGCGGCGTTGTACATGAGATCCACCGCCTTGGCGGATTGGCGCGAAGCGTTGGTCGTGGCCAGACGCAGCAGGAGCCGGTGATCGACAGTGAGCGTGTCTCCAGCCTCAGCGGCGGCCCACGCCGATTCGACCGCCTCGCGCAACAGAGCCCGTGCCGATCGAACCGCGGCCTCGGCTTCGGCTACCGAAGACTGGACGAAGCTGCGTTTTGCGAGCGTACGGGTGCTGGCGACCGGAATCTTCTGACCGGCCAGCGAGATCAGCTCGTCGATCGCGCGACGCGCCAAACCGAGCGAAACGGAGCAGACACCGAGTCCGAGGAATCCCAGCAGCGGAAACTGATAGAGACCCTTCAAACGAGGTTGGCTGACGCCGAAGCGAATCCAGCGACCCTCTGGCACGAAGGCCGCTTCGACCTTGAAGTCGGTACTGCCCGAACCCACCATGCCATGCACATACCAGGTGTCGAGAATCTCGACCTGCTCGGCCGAAAAAAAGGGCAGCAGATGCTGGGGAGCTCCGTTCTCGTCGCGCACGATCTCGCCCGCGTCGTCGACCAACCAGGACCCGCCGACCAACCAGTTGGCGTGATGACAACCACTGCCCCACTGCCATTGGCCCGTGACCTCGATGCCCCCGTCGACGCGGCGCGCCCGTCCGGTCGGCGCGGTGACGCCCGCCGTGAGGACACCCGGGTCGTCTCCGTAGATGCGCCGCGCCCAGCTTTCGGCCAAGTAGCCCGATAGCAAGGCAGTCGTGGAACCGACCATCACGACCCACGCCGTGGAGCCATCCGAGCGGGCGAGCTCCTCGATGACCCGGAGCGTCTCCAGGGCGGGGGCCTCGCTGCCCCCGAGTGCCTTCGGCGTACACAGCCGAAAGACACCCCCCTCGCGCAGACGGTCGATAATGTCGGCCGGCACCTGACGGGCGCGTTCGATCTCGTCGCCCCGCGAGCGGATCTGACCGGCCAGTTCGCGTGCGAGGTCGAGCTGTGCGCTACCCATCGGGGTTCTCCCTCGCCTCGCGAGCGCGTGTGGGCCCGAGGTGGGGCCGACGCGGCCGTCTCCGCGCCGCCTAGGCGCGCCTTGCGATGTACTTGGCGTAGCGATCTGCGATCTCGCGCAGGTCGGGATCCTTGTCGAAGAGCGGTTCGAATTTCTCGCGTGCCTTCTCGCGTTTGGCCGGGAGGTACTCGGTTGGCCAGAAGCCTTCGTGCGGCTGATACGACTGCAGCACATTTCGCGCGACCGTGGCCTTGTGGACCTCATCCACCCCATCGGCGATTCCCATCGTAGGAGCCGCCGCGTACATGGCCTGGATCGGTGTGAGATTCGTAGTGCCGAGGGAGCCCAGAATATGCAGGGCGTTGAACGACACTTCGCGCAGTATCTTGGCCATCGTGTACTTGACCGCGGCGATATCGGTGCGGGCCTCCTGAGTGCTGGAGTTGTCGATCTTCCAGGCCGTCTCGAGTACGAAGAGGCGGAGCATCCGGATCGATGCGTACGAGTCGGCGATCTTCTCTTGCACCATCTGGTGTTCGCTGATGATCTTGCCGTGTGACTTCCGGCTGAGAGCCCGTTCGCACATCATGTCGAAGGCCAGCTTGCACTGCGCGATCGTCCGCATCGCGTGGTGGATTCGCCCGCCTCCGAGCCGCCGTTGTGCGAGGACCCGGGCGCCATCCTCGGGGCCGAGAAGATGATCGGCGGGCACCACCACGTCGGTGTACTTGATGTGATTGTGCAATCGCGGCTCGGGCATGATCTCCACCCCGGGCGTGTCGCGCGGCACCACAAACATGCCATTGGTGCACATCACGAAGAGGATGTCCGCCGCACGGCCTGCGCTGGTGAACCACTTCTCACCGTTGATGACCCACTCGTCGCCAACACGAAGGGCGTGCGTTTCGAACAGCCTGGGGTCGGATCCCCCCTGTGGCTCGGTCATCGAATACGCCGACCAGATTTCCTGATTCATCAGCGGCTCCAGCCAACGCTTCTTCTGCACCTCAGTGCCGTAGGCCGCGAGCATCTCCATGTTCCCGGTATCGGGTGCACCCGCTCCGAAAATCTGTGGCGCCGAACCGTAACGCCCGAGGATTTCGTTGAGCAGGCCAAGCTTGAGCTGCCCATATCCGGGTCCGCCCAGGTCCTTGTCGAGAAAAATCGCCCATAGGCCGTGTGCCTTGACCTGGTCCTGCAGCGGCTTCACGAGGGCCCGGATCTTCGGGTCTTTCGAGCGCACGGCATACGGGAAGACGAGGTCGAGGGGCTCAATCTCCTCTCGGCAGAATTCCTCGACCCAATCGAGTTTCTTCTGGAAGTCCGGTTCCGTAGAGAAATCCCAGCTCATTCGGTCCCCCTGCTCTCTGCTCGGTCGCCGAGGCGGTTGTGTGCTGTGCTCGTGGTTTCATGCGCCTCGCGAGGGCCCAGCTGCCCCATCGGCGAGGACGTCGTCGGTTCTTCGTCTGGGATTCTGGCCGAACGCGCCGGTCGTGTCTAGGAAAGACTCCCCTTGGGCCGGAGCGGCCCATTCCCCCACGGCGGCCCGTTGTTCTTGGCACCCTGGGGATCGAGCCGCGGGTGTATCGTGTGCTGCATGCGACGAGTTGCGTACCTGCTGGCAGGAGCCGTGCTTCTTCTCGGCGGCGTGGCCATGTACGCACTCGGGACCTACGCACCGGCTCCCGTCGATCCCGCCTGGGCCGTGGCCGGGGACGCAGCGATCCCCGATGGCTCGGTCAGCGTTCGCTACACCGGAACCGCGACACTCGTTTTCTCGGATGGCGAGACCACCTGGCTGACGGACGGCTGGTTCACGCGTGTGGGTCCGGTGGCGCTGCTGACCGGGAAGATCGGGCCCGACCTCGATGCGATCGCGCGCGGGATCGAGCGCAACGCGATCGAAAGCGCTGTCGCCGTGTTTCCCCTGCACTCGCATTATGACCACGCCATGGATGCGCCGGAGGTTGCGAAACGCACCGGCGCGTTGCTGTTCGGTTCCGAATCGACGGCGAACATCGGCCGCGGTTGGGGGCTTCCCGAAAGCCAGATTCGTGTGGTTCGCGACCGTGAGCCGATCGAGTTGGGCGCGTTCACCGTGACACCCATCGAATCGCGCCACTTCGAATTCCCGGATCCGGCCATGCGCGCTCACGCGCTCGACGACCCCACGATCGAAGAGCCGCTGGTCCCCCCCGTCAGCGCCTTCGATTACAAAGTCGGCAAGGCCTACGTGCTGCACGTCGCCCATCCCCGAGGCAGCTGGCTGATCGTCGGCAGCGCCGGGTTCATCGAGGGCGGCCTCGAAGGTTATTCGGCGGATACGGTATTTCTCGGCAGCGGCGGGCTCGGCTCACAGACCGACGACTACCGGGAGACGTACTGGCGAGAGACAGTCGGGCGCGTCGGCGCGCGGCGGATCATTCCGATTCACTGGGACAGCCTCACCGGACCCGTCGAAGGTCCTTTCACGGGCCCGGTGCGAGCCGCTGGATTCCTGTCGAAGGGGGCACACCGGACCCTCGACTTCCTGAAAGCGAAGGAGGCAGCGGACCCCCGACTCCGCTTCGTGACCCTGCCTCGCTACGACCCGGTCGTCCTGTACGGCCCAACCTCCGCGTAGACAAGGCGATGCGATCCAAGCTCTCTCGCTCGACGCGGATCGGGTACCGGGTCGGGCAGGCCGCCGAGGGCCTGAAGAACGAAGGGTTCACGGTCTTTGACCCGGGAACGCTGCGGTGAGCTGCGCAGGATCCTCGATCGGGGCAGCGACGAATCCGCCATGCCCGCCGCGTAGGCATCCACCAAGGACGCCTGCGAGGGCGAAGGTGTTGAGTCGCCGCGGAGGGAGAACGCTTGTCGCGCGATACGGCCGAGCGGGGCGCCCTAATGCGGCCTTTCCGTGGATCGGAAAGTTAACACCCGGGTCACCCCAGAGCCCCATAACCGGCTTTCCGGCTTGCCTGCCGAGCCACGCTTTAACGATACTTAACGGACATCGGCTAACGTGGGTCGACGTGTCGAAGCGAAGGGAGCCATCCGGGAGATGGAAGAACGGCGTTCCAAAATCGCAACCAGCGGAAACGCGCCGCCCCCGGGCCACTGCGCTGAACTGCGCCGCTCCCTGCTCTTCGTGCCGGGAGACGAGCCGCGCAAGCTCGAGCGGGCGGATTCGGTGGGCGCCGACACGCTCGTCTTCGATCTAGAGGATTCGGTCGAGCTCGGCTCGAAGGAGCGGGCGCGAGCTCTCGTCGGAGAGAGACTGGCAGCGGGCACGGGTGACTCGGAATGCGTGGTCCGTATCAACGGCTGCCACACGCCGCACTTCGAGCGCGATGTCTTCGAAGTGGTCGCGGCCGGTGCGCGGTCTCTCATGCTACCGAAGAGTTGTCCGGCGACCCTCGCACGCGCGCGCCTGCACCTGGACTCTGTGGAGCAACAGCTCTCGCTCGAATCCGGTTGCATCCGGCTTCTCGGGCTGGTGGAGACGGCGAATGGAATCGCCCGTCTCCCGTGCCTGCTCGACGCGACGACGCGGCTAGATGCCCTATGTCTCGGTAACGCAGACTTCTCGCTCGATATGGGCTTGGCCGACAGCGACCTCTCCGCGGGCGTTGTCTACCACGCACGTTGCTCGCTCGCGATCACAGCTGCGGCGGCGGGCGTCCTTGCGATCGACGGCGTGTGCCTGGTCGTCCGAGACGACGACGCGTTCGAATCCGAGGCGCGAGCCGCTCTGAGTCTGGGCTTCATGGGAAAGCTCTGCATTCACCCCACACAGGTCGCCATCGCCAACGACGTGTTCACACCGACACCCGAGCAGATCGCTCTGGCTCGACGCGTGGTGGACGCCTCTTCGGCGATGGAGCGAAAGGGGAAGGGCGTATTTGCTCTGGACGGGAAGATGGTGGATGCGCCGGTGCTGGAGCTCCAACAACGGCTCCTCGAACGCGCCCGACGTGCCGGCGTGCTGGATCCGGGTGCCGATGGGCCGCAGTGGGCGACAGAGTCGGGGTCGTAAAAGGAGACGCCAACATGAGAAATTCCATGTTCGGGCCGACCCACACGCGGCCACCCATCGCCGTCGACAGCCCGTATTTCGAGGACCTCGCGGTCGGCCAGGTTTTCGATGATGCCCCCGCCGTCACCCTTACGTCGGGCCATGCAGCCTTTCACGCCGCGCTCTTTGGCGACCGACTGCGCCTCCCGCTCTCCGAGCCCCTCTGCCATGCGGTCACCGGCAGCCGTCGTCCTCTCGCCCACCCGAACCTCGTGTGTAACGTGGCGATCGGCCAGACTACGACGCCTTCTCAACGGGTGCGTGGCAATCTCTTCTATCGCGGTCTGGTGCTGCAACGTCCGGTCTTTATCGGTGACACCCTGACGACCTCGACCGAGGTCGTGGCGCGTCGGCAGAACCGCACGAAGCCGGGTCGGGATGCGACGGGAATCGCGGTGTTGCGGGTTCACGTCGAGAACCAGCACGGCGAGACGGTCCTGGACTTCTGGCGCTGCCCGATGCTTCCGTGCCGCGACCCCGCCGCCGACAGCAGCGTCGACCGGGGTGCCGGTGACACATTCGAGACGATTCCCGCCGAGCTCGACATGGACGCCGTCCGCGCGGCTGTCGTCAGCGACTGGCGGCTCGATATCTTCCGTGAGGCTGCCGCGGGCCCACACTTCGACGACATCGAGGCCGGTACCCGATACGTCATCGAAGCCGCCGACACGGTGACCTCTGCCCCGGAGTTGGCCCGTCAGACGCTGAACCTGGCCCAGGCGCACACCGACGCCGCTGCCAGCCCCTACGGCCGACGCCTGGTCTACGGCGGCCACACGATCTCGATGGCATCGGCCCAGCTCAGCCGTGCACTCCCGAATCTGGTGACCCTGATCGCCTGGCGCGGGTGTGATCATCGCGCTCCCGTGTTCGAAGGGGATCGGCTGCAGACCGAGCTGGAAGTGATCGCCACACACGAACTGAAATCCGGCGGCGGGCTCGTGGACCTGCACGTCCTCGTGTCTGCGGAACGGGGCCCGGAAGCACCGGAGCCGGGAAAGCGAGAGTGTGTTCTCGATTGGCATCTGCTGGCCCAGATGGCGTGAAGTCCGATTCGGGGCAGCAGCGAAAGGGGGAGGGGACGTCATGAACGGAATACTCAGTGGTATGCGCGTGGTCGAGGGCTCGGCATTCGTCGCGGCTCCGCTCGGCGGCATGACACTCGCGCAGCTCGGCGCGGACGTGATCCGCTTCGACCCGATCGGGGGCGGACTCGACGTCGACCGCTGGCCGGTGACGGCGAGCGGGAAGAGCTTGTTCTGGGCCGGTCTCAACAAGGGCAAACGCTCGATCGCGGTCGATATGCGGTCTTCGCGTGGGCAGGAGATTCTCACAGACCTGGTGTGTGCGCCGGGCGACGACAACGGCCTGTTCCTCACCAATTTTCCGGCACGCGGCTGGCTGGGCTACGAGCGGTTGAAGGAAATACGCTCGGACCTCGTCATGGTCAACATCTGCGGACGTCGCGACGGAAGTAGCGCGGTTGACTACACCATCAATCCGTCCGTGGGCTTTCCGGCGGTGACCGGCCCGAAGGACGACCCGCGGCCGGTCAACCACTTGCTGCCCGCATGGGACTGCATCACAGGAAAGCTGGCAGCGGTGGGGCTCCTGGCAGCGGAGCGGTACCGCACTCGCACGGGCGAAGGCCAACTGGTCAAGCTGGCACTCGCAGACGTCGCCATGGCCATGCTCGGCAACCTCGGGAAAATCGCCGAGGTCATGATCAACGATTCCGATCGCCCGAAGGATGGAAACTACCTGTACGGCGCATTCGGTCGCGACTTCGAGACGCTGGAGGGCAGGCGGCTGATGGTGGTCGCGTTGACGGCCGTACAGTGGAAAAATCTGTGCGATGCCACGGGCCTCGGCCCCGCCTTCAACAAGCTCGGCACGCGCATGGGGCTGGACCTCTCCGAGGCCGGCAACCGCTTTCGGCTGCGGCGTGAGCTCGCCAGTATTCTGGAACCGTGGTTCCACACGCGATTGATGAGCGAGGTGCGCGAGATCTTCGACACACACCGCGCGTGCTGGGCCGAATATCGTACGATCCGCGAGGTGGTGGAGAAGGATCCCGATTGCTCGACCCAGAATCCCATGTTCGAGATGGTCGATCATCCGGAAATCGGTGCCCTGCTGACCCCGAGCTCACCCCTTGTGTTCAACGACCAACGGCAGCCCGCGCGCCGCGCGCCGACCATTGGCGAGCACACCGACGAGATTCTCTCGGAGGTTCTCGGGCTCGGGGAACGCGAAATCGGAAAGCTGCACGACGATCGGGTGGTGGCTGGCGCCTAGGCGAATTGAGAACCGTCACCGCCGCAGGCGTCTAGCGCACGCTACTGGTCGTAGCTGACGATCAAGTAGGCTTTCCGAACGGTTTCCACGACTTCGCTCGTTCCCTTCCAGCCTCGCGGGAAGACCCAGCTGTCACCGGCCCGCAGCTCGGTGATCTGCCCGGACTCGGAGGTCAGGACCCAGTGGCCCTTCAAGAGGTGACAAAACTCCGTGACATCCAGCTCGAGCTCGAGTTTGCCCGGTCCGCACTCCCAGGTGCCCGCGATCAGATTGCCTTCCTCAAAGAATCCGGCGTCGGTCTGCTTCGGCAGATCACCGATGGGGGTGCCGAAAGACTCCGTGTCCGTCAGGCTGGTCAGTCCGAGGCATTGCTTCTGAACGGAGATCTCGGGCATGGCTGAGTTCCTCTCTTCTGATTCGTGGCAAGAGCCTAGCGTTGCGAACGAGGTTGAGCCGCACTCCGGGCCGCTGGATGATCCGGCGCGCGCAAAAGGCTCTCGAAGCCCTCAGCCGACGTCCTCGAGCACGATGTGAGCGCAGTTGTAGCCCGGTAGGAAGGTGACGCCGGGTCCCGGATAGCAAGAGGATCCGCACATGTACAGACCCGGAATGGGAGTGCGGTAGCCGCCTTCTGAGCCCAAAACCGGGCGAAACTCGAGCAGTTGATCCGGGTGAATGAGGCCGTGCGTAAAGTCACCGTTCGTACAGCCGAACATGCTTTCGTAGTGGTAGGGGGCGAAGGTCGCCTGGTGGAGGATCGCTTCGCGGAAGTTGGGCGCGTAGCGGGTGACCTTTTCGATCACGCGTTCAGCCATCAGGTCCTTGAGGCGCCCATGCTCGCTGCGCGGCGCCGTCACCGGAAAGTAATAGGCGTAGAGGGTGGCCGCGTGGCGGCCTGCAGGCGCCAGATCGGAGTCCAGCACGCTGGGGATCTGGAAGCCGACGCATACGTCGTCCGGCACCTGACCCCGCCGGCACTGGTCCCAGTTGTGCTCGAGGAGCTCCGCACTATTGAAGATGCCCATCTGTCCGCGCATCTCGCCCTCGTTGAGAAAGGCCCATTCTTCCGTGAATTCCGGCAGCTCGGAGAGCGCCAACTGAATCTGGATGTAGGCGCCCCGATGATCGATGGCTTTGATGGCATCGACGAAATCGCCAGGGAGACTTGAGGGATCCATCAGCCTCAAGAAAGTCGACGTGGGGTCGAGATTCGAGACGACCGTGTCGGCCGTGATCCGCTCGCCCCCTCGTAGCTCGACGCCCGCCGCTCGACCTCCGTCGGTGAGAATCCGCTCGACGCTCGCGTGAATCCGCAGCTCGCCGCCCAGTTCCTCAAAATATTTGCCCAGGCCGATGGACACCGCGCCGAGGCCGCCCTTGAGCTTGTGCATCAGCTGACCGTCGGGTGGGGTCGCCAGGCTGTAGGCCAGACAGGCGGCGCTGCCCGGGGAGTAGGGTCCCTTGTAAGCAGATTGCACCGCCAGGAATGCCAGAAAAGCGCGAATCACCCGGTGCTTTCCGGGATCTGGGAAGAACTTCCCGATCACGTCCATGGCACTTCCGAAGAACGCCGTTTTGATGGCTTCTTGTTCGGCGGAGGTCGCTGCGTTCGCGATCACATCCGACAAGCGCTTCGGTTTCGCCAGCGGCGTGAACCGATCCATCGCATCGGCGGGCGCCTTCACGTAGGCCAGGAGTCGCAGCATGCCTTCGGCAGCGTCGGCGCCATGCACCTCGATCATGTGCTGTGCCGCCCGGATCGGGTCGGAATAGAGGATGACCGGCGGATCTCCCGGGTCCCCGATGTTGCACGACATGACCTCGTGCTCGATGGGCTCGAATCCGTGTGCGTGGAGCTGCAGGTCGTCGACGACCTGTTTGGCGAGGGGAAACATTGTCGATCCGGCGATCTCGAACTTGTAGCCGTCGAAGAGCTCGACGGTGGAGCACATGCCACCCACGTAGTGGTTCTTCTCCAGGCAGAGCACGGAATGGCCGGCCCGGCGCAGGAGGGTCGCAGTCGCGAGTCCGTTGTGGCCGGCACCGATGACGATGACGTCGTAGTCGGGCAAGAGGGGGCCTCCTTGCTTCAGGGTATAACCCCGACCCGACATTGGAAAGTAGGCCCTTCGCCGCGTGCAGATCTGGGCCGGAATGATCGTCCGTCGCCAGGGGGTACCGAACGGCGTCAGGAGACTTGCGATCGGTCTTGCCCCGATTCATTATGGAACCTGTTTATCGACGCGCGCGTGCCGACGCTGATCAATTCGCAAGACTGGCGCCGCGCCGGGAGGGAGTACTCCATTGGGGAACAGGAACCCCGAGCCCGTCCGCCCGCCGCGTGAGTGGCCATGAACCAGCCGAAGATCACCCTCATCGGCGCGGGAGGCCTGTCGTTCGGACCCACCATGGTGAACGACGTCATCCACACCCCCGAGCTCGCCGGTAGCCGGCTGGTGCTGCA
>JAZFUU010000096.1:0-5623 GCA_036447375.1 Myxococcota bacterium | reverse complement strand
CGCAAGGCCGAAGGCCGCGCAGCGAGGCGCAGCCGAGCGAAGTCAAAACCACTAGCCGGCGAGGGTTTCCGCCTCCGCGACCATGTCCTCCAGAAGCACCAGGCCGCCATCCCAGAATCCCGGATCGGCGATGTCGAGATCCAGGCGAGAGAGAAGCGCCGGGGGTGTGTCGGATCCGCCCGCCCGCAGCAGCTCGACGTAGCGCGGTACGAATGCGTCTCCCTGCTCGTCGTAGCGGCGCAGTAGCGCCAGCACCAACAGCTCGCCGAAGGCGTAGGCGTAGCAGTAGAACGGCGAGTGAACGAAGTGGGGGATGTAGAGCCACCACCAGGCGTAGTCGCTGGAAAGCTGAACCGAGTCGCCGAACATGGGCCGGTTCGCGTCCATCCACAGTTCGTTCGTTCGCTCGATCGACAGCTCGCCCTCGTCGCGCCGCGCCGCGTGGAGCGATTCCTCGAATCGGGTCATGGCAACCTGGCGGAAGACCGTCGCGAAGGCGTCCTCGATTTTTCCGCACAGCAGCTCGAGTCGGGCCCGGGGGTCGGGTTCTTCGCGCATGAGTCTTCGGAAGACGAGCATCTCGCCGAATACGCTGGCCGTCTCGGCGGTGGTGAGCGGGGTGTCCTGTTCGAACAAGCCCTGTTCACGCGCCAGGTACTGGTGGATTCCGTGTCCCAGCTCGTGGGCGAGGGTCATTACGTCGCGCAGGTTTCCCGTGTAGCTGAGAAGGACATAGGGGTGGACGCTCGGAACCGTCGAGGCGCAGAAGGCACCTGCGCGCTTGCCGGGTCGAAGCTCGGCGTCGATCCAATGTGAATCGAAAAAACGGCGCGCCACGTCGGCCATCTCCGGGGCGAAGTCGCCGTAGGCGTCGAGCACGATGTTTCGGGCCCGATCGAAGGAGATCCGAGTCACCTCGGGTGCGATCGGGGCGTAGCGGTCGTAATCCTCCAGGCGGGACAGACCCAACAGCCGGGCTTTGAGGCGGTAGTAGCGGGCTACCAGCGGATAGCGCGCGACACAGGACGAGAGCAGCGACGCGGCGCTGGGCTCGTCGATCTCGTTGGCCAGATGCCGGGCCGCCATCGGCGAGTCGAAGACGCGCAGGCGATCCTCCACCGCCTTGTGTTGGACCAGCGTATTGAAGATGAAGGCGAGCGGGCGCGCGTGGGTCTTCAATCCCTCGGTCAAGGCTCGGGCGGCTTCCTTTCGGATCGATCGCTCCGGATCGTAGAGCTGAGCCAGCACCTCTTCCTCGCTCTGGTCCGTGGTTTCGCCGCCGCGCGTCACCCGAAATCGCATCGCGCTCATGAACTCGTCGAAGAATCGGCTAAAGGCGCGAGGTCCCGTGTTGGCGGTCTCCTCGAGGATGCGTTCCTCGGCTTCCGAGAGGACGTGGGGTCGGTAGCGACGCAGCGCCGAGAGATGGTGTCTCCGCCGGGCCAGAACGGGATCCCCAAGCAGCGCGTCGACGGCGTCCGAGTCGAGGGCGATCCACTCGAGTTCGAAGAAGAGCAGTGCGGTCCGGATCTCGGTGGTCCGCTCCTGAACGTGCTGGAGCAGCGCACCGTTTCGCTCGACGCTGGTATCGGCGGCGAACAGCAGATCGGAATACGCCGAGGCCCGGGAGACCGGTTCGAGGAGCGCCTCGTATTCGCTGACGGCGTCAGCCAGTTCGCCGGCGTTGAGCACGACGATGCGTTCGCGGTATTTGCCCTCGAAGGCGCGCGCATCGACCCGGGCTCGATCCAGATCGGCGTCGATCTGCGGATCGTCGGGGCCCGTGTAGAGGTCGGAGAGATCCCAGCGGACTCCCGATGCGAGCCCGCCGTCCTCTGCCGCTGTCGCACCCATCCGGGTCCCACGATACCGCGGTAGACTCGGGGGTACGATGCCGACGAGGCCGCGCGTCGTTTTGCACGCCGATATGGACGCGTTCTACGCGGCGATCGAGCAGCGCGACCGTCCCGAGCTGCGGGGCAAGCCGGTGATCGTCGGCGGGACCGGCGATCGGGGGGTCGTGTCGACGGCCAGCTACGAGGCGCGGCGTTTCGGAGTCCATTCGGCCATGCCCAGCGTAGAGGCCCGTCGTCTGTGCCCCGAAGGCATCTTCCTGCGCGGCGAGATGCGCCGCTACGTCCGCGAATCGAGGCGAATCTTCGAGATCTTCCGCCGCTACACGCCGCGCCTCCAGGGGCTGTCCCTGGACGAGGCCTTCCTCGATCTGAGCGGAACGGAGCGTCTGTTGGGCCCGGCTGCCGAGGTCGGAAAAAATCTTCGCGAGGAAGTGCGCCGATGCACCGGCCTCGCCGTTTCCGTCGGCATCGCGCCGGTCAAGTTGGTGGCCAAGATCGCGAGCGACCTCGCCAAGCCCGACGGCTTACTCGAAGTGAAGGCCGACGCGGTGGCGGAGTTCATGGCGCCGCTGCCGGTCTCTCGTATCTGGGGCGTGGGGGCTGTCGGACAGGCCCGTCTCGAAGCCGTGGGCTTCCGCTGGATGGAAGACCTGGTGGCGTGCGATCCGGACCGGGTCGTGTCTCTTCTGGGATCCTGGGGGGCCGATGT
This sequence comes from Myxococcota bacterium, assembly GCA_036447375.1. Classification (GTDB taxonomy): domain Bacteria; phylum Myxococcota_A; class UBA9160; order UBA9160; family SMWR01; genus JACZXC01. The sequence continues at coordinate 3,058 of JAZFUU010000096.1, read as the reverse complement.
GGCTCGCCTGGCCCGAGGAGAGGATCTGGCCGAGGTCGAGCCGTATCGGGAGCCGGTGTCCTACAGCGAGGAGAACACCTTTGGCGCGAACGTGAGCGATCGGCGTCAGCTGGAAGCGACGATTCTCGCCCACGCCGAGTCCGTCGCGCGTCGCCTGCGAACCGACAGAGTGAAAGCCCGTACCGTGGTGCTCAAGCTCAAGCTGGGGCGACGCCGTTCGCGGGGTCCGCGCGGCTACCCCCTGCTCACCCGTCGCACGACGCTCGCGGTTCCCACCGATGACGGCGACGAGATCGCGCGCACGGCACGTGAGCTGTTGGTCCGCGCGAAACTGCGCGAATCGATTCGCCTGCTCGGGGTGGGAGTGACGAACCTGGGTCCCGCGGCGGATGCCCAGCTTTCCCTGTTCGAAACGCGGGGTCCGAGGGCGCGGCGCACACGTCTCAATCATGCCCTCGACGAGATCGCGGATCGCTTCGGATCGAGAGCCGTCGTGCGCGGAGGTGTGGCTTCGCCGGATCGCGCCGGTCTGTCGATGCAGATCAAGCGTGGCGAGTAGAGGCTGCCCTAGTCGTAGACGGCGTCGATGTGCCAGGCTCGGCGGATGTGATCGAAGCGAAGTCGTGCGACGGTGCCGTCTTCGGTCTGGATGTCGAAGCTGTCATAAGCAAAGCGCTCTTCGGGGGACCACCATCCCCCCGTCGTGCGCCAGGGCCCGGCCAGGCGAAGCACTTCGCCGTTGGCGACACCGCTTCGGATGCGTTCGGGGCGGCCGCGAAAGAGGCGCACCGCGGCGGGAACCGGGGGGCGCAAGGCTCGTAGACCCAACGCCGGGGCGCGCGGTTCGTCGCTTGCGTCATCCGGGCTTGCGCTTTGGGGCCGAAAAGGGCGCAGGCCGAAACGGTCCGGGCGGTGGTCGTCGGCGACTTCCGGGGCGCCAACGCGGCCGTTGCCGCAGAGACTCTCGAGCTCGGCCAGAGTGCGTCCGAGCTCCGCCGGACTGGGCCCAGCGGGGCGAAACAGGTCGAGCTGATCGGTGCGTACCGGGCAGCCCTCGGTTTCGAGGGTCACACCCACCACCGGGGCTTCGGGGGGCTGGGTTTCCAGGGCTTGACGGGTCTGGCGCACCAGCACCCGGAGCTCGAGGGTCGGGGCCGCCATGCCGATCCGCCGCGCGTCGCGTCCGCCTCCTTCCAGATCGAGTCGAACCCACAGGTCGGCGAAGGCGAGATGACGCGCCTCGAGGCGCTCGCGCAGTCGTGAGAGCAGGCCCCGGAGCACGAAGGACAGAGGCTCGAGCTGGTCGATGGGGAACTCGAGGTCGATCGCCTCGGTCAGGGTGCCGCCGTCAGGGGCGGAAAGGGGAATCTCCGTCTCCTGACCTCGGGCCCTCGCGATCAGTTGCAGCACGGCCGGTCCCAGGCGAACCGCCAGGGCGCGGCGGGGCAGTGCCAGAAGATCACGCACTCGATGCACACCGAAGCGCGTCAGCATTTCCGCCACGGGGTCTTCGGGGTCGAGCAAGTCGATGGAAAGAGGCGCCAGAAAAGCCGTCTCGGAGCCGGGGGATAGAACCAATGACTCGCCCACGGGGAGTTGCCGGGCGGCGATGTGGGCCACGCTGGATGAAGAGGCGATGGCGACGGCGGCGGGAAGCCCCAGTCGTTGGGCTCGGGCGAGCAGGGCAGTGGCAAAGCCGGACTCCGATCGAAACAGCGAGGCCACACCCGAAGCATCGAGTGTCACGGCGGCTTCAGCGGCGTAGGCGCCCGCGGCGCGGGGAGCGAGGGCCGCGCGAGGCGAAAAGGAAAGGGCGGTGTCGAGAAGGGCGGCGCGGGCCGCGCGCTCCAGGGCCGGGGAGGCGATTCGAACCCGAATTTCTCCGCAGACGGTGCGGGCATGGGCGACGGAGCTCAAGCGCGCCACGCCCCGGTCTGCGGCTTCGGAGGAGACGGCGATGACTTCGGCTCGGGGACCGGGGCCCGATGCGATGGCGAAGGGTTGGCCTGCGAGCTCGGGGTGAGCTCGTAGTTCCGCTGCCAGAGAAAGCTCGGGGACGCGAAGACAGGCGGTGCGCACCGAAAATCACCCCCCCGGGATGGTCAGGCGCAGGTGGGCACTGCGATCGGTGGGGGCACTGGGGTGGCGCACCAGCACGACTTCGATATCGAGCCCTTCGAGCAGGGTGGGAGTGCCCGTGAAGTGCGCGTGGGTCGGTTTCAACTGGAGGGCAAGCTCGGCTGAGGCTCCCAGGGTCCGCAGCGTCGACAGGACGACCAGCGCTGTTCCGGTGCTCGCCGCCGCTCGAGTCAACCTCAGCCATACAGAACTCGGGTGCGGAAAAGGGGGGAGCGAAGTCTGGTCCAGGAGGATCAGGGCGAAGCCGTGAGCTTCGAGGAGTCGCTCGGTGCTGCGCAGGGCTTCTCGGGGCAGGGGCGGGCGCACCCACAGCACGCGTTCGAGTCGGACTCCAGCGGCTTCGGCCGAGGCGGGGTCGAAGGCGTCGGCGGCGTCGACCACGGCCGCCATCTCGCCGGCCCGGGTGGTTTGGGCCAGCAAATGAAGGGCCAGGGAGGTGCGGCCGCAGGAGGCCGGGCCGGCCATCTCGCTCAGGCGCCCGCGCGGAAAGCCACCGCTCAGAAGCCGATCCAGTTCGCGAATTCCTGTCGGGCAACGGGGCGGGGGCTCGACGGGGATGCCCCCGCGTCGGAGCTGAGGGCCGAGGTCGCGAATCAATGCGTCCAGTCGGTCCGATCGATCCAGTCGGTCCAGCGGGCTAGCCGTGTTCGAGGGGCGGCGGGGCACAGCTTATTTTCGTCTTATTTTCGCCCCTCTGTCAACCGGAGTTTACGGCTCGAGAACGGTCTTACGGCTTCGGGCGCGTCGGGCTCTAGGGCTGAATCCGAACCCGGCCGCCGTCGACGCGGAGGCACCCTTCGGCGAAGAGCCGGATCGCTTCGGGAACCAGGCGGCGCTCGGCGGCCCGAACGCGTTCGGCGAGTGTGTCCGGCGTGTCGTCGTCGCGGACCGGGACCGCTTCCTGGAGAATGATCGGCCC
>JAZFUU010000095.1:0-9235 GCA_036447375.1 Myxococcota bacterium | reverse complement strand
TTGACCTCGGGCCCCTGGAGCACCACGCCCGCCTCGAACGTGTCGAGGATCTCGTACTCGTACCTCGCCCTGCGATTCGTGGCGATGACTTTTCGATCCGACGCGTCATCGGCCATCGGGAGACAAGGTACCGATTCCCCGCGCGCCGCAAAGACGGCCGCCGGACACGGCGGCGCAGTTCAGGCTGAGGTGCGGGTCACGGGGAGTTCCCGGCCCGGGGGGCGCAAGATGCGATTGTCGATCAGCCGCACCGACGCTCCCCCGCCGTCCGCAGCGGGTCGAAACCCGACAGCGAGGGCCAGGAGCGCGGAGCCGGTGAGTCGCGGAGGCGACGGCTCCAGATTTTCCGGATCCCTGAGTTCGACATAGTCGATTTCGGCGCGCGGCGCCTTCTCGATCTCGGACCTCACGAGATGGAGGAGACCCGCGCTGTTGCACTCATCCGCCGCCACCGCCCGCTCCGCGGCATCGAGGGCCTGCGAGAGCACCCGGGCCTGACGTCGAGCCTCGGCATCCAGGCGTTGATTGCGGCTCGACAGCGCCAGGCCATCGGCCTCGCGCACGATCTCCCCGCCGACGATCTCGACGTCGAGACCCAGGTCGCGAACCATTCGCCGAATCACGGCGAGCTGCTGAAAGTCTTTCTCGCCGAACACAGCGACGTGGGGTTTCGCCGCGATCAGCAGCTTGGCAACGACCGTCGCCACCCCCCGAAAGTGACCCGTCCGGGAAGCGCCACAGAGCGGCCGACTCAGCTCGGTCACTTCCACCCAGGTCTGGCTGGCCGCGGGGTAGATCTCGCGCGCTTCGGGAACGAATACGGCGTCGACCCCCGCGCCCCTGCAGGCGGCGAGGTCCGCCGCCAGGCTGCGCGGATACGCGTCGAGTTCCCCGGCGACGTCGAATTGGCTCGGGTTGACGAAGATCGACACCCAGACGCGGTCGGCGTGCCGCCGGGCGACGTCGATGAGCGACAGGTGGCCGCGATGAAGAGCACCCATGGTGGGAACCAGCCCGATGCGCGCGCCCTCGCGGCGCTCGACATCGGCCATCGCCTGCAGCTCGTGAACGGTTCGGACCACGCGCATCGGCTTATCCGCCTACCCGCTTACCGGTAGGAGTGCTCCTCGTCCGGGAACTTCGCGTTGGAGACTTCCTCGGCAAAGCGCCGTGCCGCTTGCGATGCCAGCGCACCGAGATTCGCGTATTGCTTGACGAAGCTCGGGGTCCAGTCGGTAAGTCCCAGCAGGTCGTGCATGACCAGCACCTGGCCGTCGCAGTGCACTCCGGCCCCGATGCCAATGGTCGGAATCGAGAGCGACGCGGTGATCTCGGCGGCGAGATCCGCCGGCATCCCCTCGAGCACTACCGCGAAGGCGCCCGCCTCTTCCACGGCCCGCGCATCCGCCAGGAGCCGCTCGCGGCTCTTCGGAGTGCGGCCCTGCACGCGGTGTCCTCCCATTCGATGAATCGCCTGGGGAGTGAGGCCGACGTGGGCCAGGACGGGAATTTCGGCGACCACGATGCGCCGGATCGCGTCCGCCACCGCCGTGCCTCCCTCGAGCTTGACGCCGTGGGCGCCGCCCTCCTTGATGCAACGCACGGCGCTCTCCACCGCCATCGAGTTCGAGATCTGGTAGCTGCCAAAGGGCAAATCGGCGATCAGAAGCGAGCGGCGGACCCCCCGCGAGACCAGCCGGGTGTGATAGATGACTTCGTCGAGGGTGACGGGCAGCGTCGTGTCCTGCCCCTGAACCACGTTCCCGAGGGAGTCGCCCACGAGCAGGATGTCGATTCCCGCGGCGTCGAAGATGCAGGCGAAGGTGTAGTCGTAGGCGGTGAGCATCGAGATCTTCTCGCCCCGACGCTTGCGGCGCGAAAGAATGGGAAGGGTGATCCGGTGTTCGCGGGTGGACTCGGCGGTTACCGTCGACATGAGACCTCCACGACCTGCGCGGAGTCCGAGAAACAAAAACGCGCCTTCCGAAGAACTCGGAGGCGCGGCACATCTCGCGGGATCGGCCCGCGAGTCTGCCCGAATCCGCCCCCGTCTCGGTCCGTTTCCGGATCCGAGCGTTTATCCTGGGCGATGCGAGGCGTCGTCCCTGCGTTCCCGGCGCTACGCGCTGGGGTTCTGTCTCGTTCTGCCAGATAGAGATCGCACCGTGCGAGACCCCTCTGGCACCCGATAGGATATGGGGATGGCGTCGGGGGTGTCAAGCGAGCCCCCGGAGCCGCTGGCGCACGGCCGGCGGCAGGTAGCGATCCTCCAGGAAGCCGGCCGCGTGGGTTTCCAGCGCCGAGACCAGCACCGAAATATGTTCCTCAACCGAATCCGATGGGGCCAGCAGCACCCAGACGGACCCCCGGACACGGCAGATGCCGCTGGAGGCGGCCGGTTCGCCTTCACGGAAGCCAGCGCCCGGCAGGCCGCGCACCTCCAGGCCCGCGGCCTGGGCCAGCTCGACGAGTTGCTGCTCGATCTCCTCGGGATTCACGAGCCGGACCCCGGCGGCAGGGGGCTCGGGGAAGCCAGCGCCCGGGCGAGATCGACCATCTGGCCGGGATCCAGGCGCTCGGCACGGATGCGCGGAGACACACCGAGGCGAGCCAGGATACGCTCGACGGAACCGGGATCGGGACGTGGCTCGAGCGAGCCGCGAAGTGCGTTCACCAGGGTCTTGCGCCGTTGTGAGAAGGCAGCGCGCGACACGCGCTCCACCCACGCCAGCTCGGCCTCGCCGACGAGGGGCTGATCGAGAGGCCGGAGCGTGAGAAACGTCGAGCGAACCCGGGGCACCGGATAGAAGCAACGGGGCTCGAGTTGCATCGACGGCGACACGTCGACGCACACGGCATGCAGCACCGTCAACGAGCCATAGGTCCGCCGGCCGGGAGCCGCGCAGAGTCGCTCGGCCACTTCGCGCTGAAGCATGACCGACCAGTCCGTCAGCGACCCGCGCAAATCGAGCAGCCGCCGCAGGATCGGCGCCGCGATCGAGTAGGGAAGATTGGCGACGATGCGAATCGGGGGGCGAGCGGTTCGGACCAGACCCGCCAGGTCGAACTTCAGCGCATCGGCGTGGATCAGCTCGACATTGTCGGGGAGCAGGGAGTCCCCGCGCAGGGCCGCCACCAGACCCGAATCCACCTCGAGGGTCACCACCCGCGACGCCCGCGCAGCCAGGGCGCGGGTCAGGGTGCCGAGCCCGGTTCCGATCTCGACGACGGTGTCCGTCGCCTCGACGCCCGCCAGCTCGGCGAGCCGGCGGGCCAGATTTTCATCGAAGAGAAAGTTCTGACCCAGGTCGCGCTGGGCCCGCAGCGAGTGCCTCTCCAGGAACGAACGGACTTCCGCCGCGCTCACGAGGACGCCGACGACATCCAGGGCGGCGCGTCGATGGGAACGCGTGAGAAGGAATTGAGTCCGAGGCCGTGCCGCTCCCCCCGGGTCAGCATCGCGTACCCGGCCGCGGCGATCATCACCGCGTTGTCGGTGCACAGAGCCGGCGGCGGAAACACCACCTCGAAGCCGTCCCGCTCCGCCGCAGCCGCCATGCGCTCGCGGAGCCGTGCGTTGGCGGCCACGCCACCGACGACCGCGAGTCGCGTCGGCTGCTCCTGCGCCATGGCGGCGCGAGCCCGCGCCACCAACACGTCGACCGCCGCAGCCTCGAAGGAAGCCGCCAGATCCGACACGGCGCGAGGCGAAAGCGGTGAATCGCGACGCCGACGCTCCACCTCGAGAGCCACCGCCGTCTTCAGACCGCTGAACGAAAAGTCGAGACCCTCGGCGCGCAGCATCGGACGCGGAAATTCCACCGTCCCCGGATCGCCTGCGACCGCGGCCGCCGATACCGCGGGGCCGCCCGGAAAGGGCAGGCCCAGGAGCTTGGCGACCTTGTCGAAGCACTCGCCCACCGCGTCGTCGCGGGTCTGACCGAGCAGGAGCGGCGGCCCATCGGCCCGGATCCGGTAGAGCGCGGTGTGGGCCCCCGAAACGGCGAGACCCAGATAGGGAGGACGCAGTCGCGCGTCGGCCAGCTCGGCCGCGGCCAGATGCCCGACGATGTGGTGCACCCCCACCAACGGAATTCCCAGCCGATAGGCCAGAGCCTTTCCAAACGACAGACCCACGAGCAGCGAACCCACCAGGCCCGGCCCCGGCGTCACCGCCACGGCGTCGAGATCCCCCAGTGTGATCTTGGCATCGGCGAGAGCCGCCTCCACCACGGCGGAAACCGTCCGCACGTGGTCGCGAGAGGCCAGCTCCGGCACCACGCCTCCGTAGGGCCGGTGCACCGCGTCCTGGCCGCGAACCACGCTGGCCAAGATCTCATGGCCGTGGCGAACCACCGCCGCGGCCATTTCGTCGCAGGAACTCTCGATGCCGAGAATGACCTCGGGTTGGGTCATGGGGGTTCTCGAGCGGGGTCGCGCCGAGCCGGCCGGAGCTCGAATCAGCTCCTAGGCCGTACGGCGTTCGATTTTTTCTTGCTCCGACTTGCAGTCGATGCAGAGTTCGGCGACAGGTCGCGCTTCGAGGCGCTTGACGCCGATCTCCTCTCCGCAGGTGACGCAGGCCCCGTACTCACCTTCTTCGATTTTGAGCAGAGCGGCATCGATCTTTGTCAGCAACCCCTGCTCGCGCTCGCGCAAGCGACCGGCGAACTGGAGATTCACCTCCGATGACGCGGTATCCATCTCATCGGGAAAGTCATCCGGATCGACATGGATCTCGTCGGAGAGCGCGCGCTGGGAGTGCCCCACCAATTGCTCACGCTGGGCCAACAAAATTTTCTCCAACTTCGTTATGTCCCGCTTCTTCAACGTTTCCCCCTGCTCATCCGGATCCGAGAAGATCCAGTTGTCGCTGCGCTTCCGGTGCGCGGGCCGAATCGGGATACTCCCGTAACACCCGCTCGAATGCCCTTCCGGCTACCCTGCCGCGCCCCAACCGAAGCAGGGCTTCTCCCTCTCGGTAGAGCGCGTCCGCGGCTTTATTGCCCGTTGGATATCGGACGACCACGGCATCGAACCGCAAGATCGCGGTCTTGAAGTCCCCATCCCTGAAATAGCAGTCCGCCATCCAGTACGTCGCGTCATCCGCGTAGGCGGAATCCGGGTAATTCTGTAGAAACTGGCGAAACTGGTCAATACAGAGGGGCAGATCTCGGTTCCTCCAGGCCCCGTAGGCGGCGCGGTAGGCGCGCACATCGTCCGAAGCGGGATGGGAGACGTCATTTTCCCTGGGCTCGGCGGACGTCCGTTTCGGGGGGTCCTCCGGGCGGCGCTCGAGCCCGATTGCGGCGGCTGCGGCGTCGGCGCGAGCCGCGTGGGCCTCAGTCACCGCCGTCTCCACGTCGTGCTCGGTCACCTCCAATCGACCCTCGAGCCGCGCGAGCTCGGTCTCGAGGCTCTCCAGCTGGGAAGCGAGGTCCGCCAGACGCTCGCTGCCGACCCCGTCACCACCGCCACTGCGCCTCAGATCGATGACTGTCCGTTCGAGTTTTCGAAACTCGGCCACGGTCACACAACCCGTCGCCAGCGCCCCCAGCGCAAGCCCGAGGGCGAGCGCGATCCCTCTCGCGGCACCACGGCTCCTCATTGTCCTCTCCCTCCTTCGCCTCTCCACCCGGCGCTATCGGGGCTGGGGTCCCCAAGCCGGACTGGTGTTGCTTCCAGCCATCGAGGTGAGCCTTCGCAGGTTCTCTCCGCTCACATCGATGATGTAGATGTCCGCCGCGCCTCGCCTCGTCGAACTGAACGCGAGCTTCCGTCCGCTGGGCGCCCAGGTCGGCGACTCGTCGCTGCGGGGGTGCGATACCAGGGGGACGTTGACACTTCCCTCGGGATCGATCAACCAGATGTCGAACTGCCCCTCCAGCCGCGTTTCATACACGATCCAGCGCCCATCCGGTGACCAGTCCGGATGCGTGTTGTACGTCCCCTGGTAGGTCAGTCGGCGAATGTTCTTCCCGTCGGCCCGCATGATGTAGATCTGTGGCGATCCCGACCGGTCCGATACGAAGGCGATCCGCTTGCCGTCCGGCGACCAGGTCGGGGCGATGTCGATGGCTCGGTTCTTCGTCAGCCGCCGCAGACGGCGGCCGCTGGCGCGAGCCGTAAAGATATCGGCGGCTCCCTCGGCACTGAGCACCAGCGCCAGGTTCCTTCCCGTGGGGTCGAACACCGCCCGGTATTGCGGCAGGTCGGAAGCGACCCGGGGAAGAAGCGGTCCGGGTCGGCCGCGGCCACGGGAACTCAAATAGAGTCTGGGTCGATTCCCCAACTGGTACGACGTGTAGAGAATCGACTTCCCGTCCGGAGACCAGGACGGGAAATTGTTGATGGACCCGTTCGACGTCACCGGGCGCCGGTTACCGCCGTCGGTCTCCATGACGTAGATCTCGGGAGTCCCGGAGCGATCCGAAACATACGCGAGCTCGGTAGCGGCGACACCGCGCACCCCCGTGAACTCCTCCGCCAGATCGTCGGCGATGCGCCGGGCAGCGATCCGAGAATCGCCAGCGGGGGCGTGGTGGACGCGGTGGAGCAGCATGCGGCAGCGGACCGTATCCCAGACACTGAACTCCGCCTCGCTGCGCTCCGCCGTGTTCCGGATCTCCCCCTTCACGAGAACATCGGCGCCGATCTGAGCCCAATCGGAGCAGACCGGAGGCGCTTCCGCGGCTTCTGTGACCTCGGGACCGAGGAAGGCCCCGAGGTCGATGCTGACGAAAACACTCGCGAAGTCGAGGGCCCGAATCAGGTCGCGGCGAAACGTAGAGGCCCGGCTCGAATCCGGCTGAGTCGAGAAATCCGCGAAGCGCTGTACGGCAACGCGGTACTGGTGCTGCGTCCCGGGCGTCACCACCACCGTCGGCCGCTCCTGGGCCGCCACGGGTCCCCCGGCGAGAAGGGACAGGATCGCCAGCAGAGACCGTGCCCTGTCCATTCAGTAGCTGTCCTGGGGGACGAACACGAAGGCCCACTCACCGGCCTCCGGCGGAGCCGGCAGCGGGCTGGCCTTCTGGATCGCCCGAACCACATTTTCGTCATACCAGGGGTTTCCGGAGCGCCGCACCACACGCGGCTCTCCGATCACGCCCCCCCCGGCATCGAGGTCGACCGCGACGTGGGTCTGGAGCGCCTGGGTCCGGAACCCCGGCGAAAGCACCCACACGCTTCGCACATGGATCTTTGCCTTCCGAACCCAGGCCGCCACCTCAGGCGAGACCACCCGAACTCCCGGGACCGCGGGCGACACGGCCACGGCGCGTTCCGGGGCCTCCTCGCCCATTTCCTCGCGGAGCTGCGCCATCAGTTCTTCGTACTCCTGCTCCAGGTCCACGACGGGCTCCGGAAGCACGGGCTCTTCCGGCAACACGACCTTCTGGGGCACCGGTGGCTTGGGCACCGGCGATGGCAATCGCGTTTCCGGCCGCTTCGCCGCCCGGACCGGCAGAGAAATGGACGCCACCAGCTCTACCGCAATCGTGTCCAGGGGCGCCACGAATCGAGTCTCCGGAATCGCGATCAGCAGGCCCAATAGCACCAGATGCCCCCCGGCCGACAACGCCAGCGCGCGGCGAGCCTCCCGTCGCGACGTTCCCCCGAGCAGAAATCCGACTTCCCGCGCCGAAGTCACTCCACAACCCCGCGAAAAGCTAGGACTCGGGCTCGGTCACCATGCCGAGCTGGGTCGCCCCTGCCTCACGAGCGGCGGCGAGCGCACGCACCACCCACTTGTAGGGCGCATCCTGGTCTGCCCGCAGAAAGATCTCCTTTCGATCGCGTCCCGCAAAGATCGCCTCGAGCTTCTGGCGGAGCTCGTCTTCGGGAATCTGCGTCCGCGCCAGGAAATAGCGGCCGTCTTTCTTGACCGTCAGAATCAACGGCTCGGACCGAACGCGGAGCGGCTGGGTCGTGGTCTCCGGCAAATCGACGTCGATTCCCTCGTGCATCATGGGAGCCGTCACCATGAAAATGACCAGGAGAACCAGAGTCACGTCCACGAAGGGCGTGACGTTGATCTCCGAGAGCGGGCGATGAGCCGAGCCGAGGTGTGAAGTCTTCACGCCCCTCCCCCGTGTCCGGAACGGCGCGCCGTAGACTCGGCGCCGGCGAGCCGGCGCAGATCGCCCTCGAATTCCTCGGTGAACAGATCGACAGCCGACAGAATTCCGCGGAGCTTGCCCACGAAGAAGTTGTAGAAAACCGTGGCGGGAATCGCGGCGAAGAGCCCGATGGCGGTGGCGATCAGCGCCTCGGCGATCCCCGGCGCCACCACGGCCAGACTCGCCGAGCCCGCCCGGCCGATTCCCTGAAACGCATTGATAATACCCACAACGGTTCCGAACAGGCCGATGAACGGGGCCGCACTGCCCGTCGTTGCCAGGAACGGCAGCCCTCGCTCCAGTCGAAGCGCCTCCCTCGAGGCCGCCCAGCCGATCTTTCGAGACAGCATGTCCAGCTGGGCCTCCTCGAGCTCGGTGGGCGCCGCCTTGCCTTCCAGGCGAGCCAGCCGGCTCATTTCGACGTGGGCGGCCAGGAAGATCGCCGCCAACGGACTGTGGTCGAGATCTCGGGCGGCGGAATACGCGGTCTCGAGGGGGCCGTCGTGATAGATCTCGAGAAAAGCCTCGCTATCCTGCTCAGCGCGCGAAATCTCACGCCAGCGAACGGCGATGATGGCCCAGGAAGCCACCGAGAGCAGAGCGAGCAGGAGAATGACGAGCTGGACAATCCAACTCGCCTGCCAGATCAGACTCAGTACGTCGAGGCTCGCGAGACGTCCCCCCATCGCCGCCCCGACGATGAAGCACCCCATGGATCTCTCATTTCGAGGCGCCGAGTCTAGGTAACAGCATGTACGAGTTCAACTGATCTCAGCGTTAAACCAGCAGAAGCGATAGGAGAAGCGATGCGCGTCATCCTCGATACCCAGAGTCCGCTGACCACGGCGGTCGACCTGTTGGCCGTGCCCCTGGCACAGAATGACTCGAAGAAGATCCAGTTGCCCTCCCGCGTAGCGGCACTCGATCGCGCCATGGGCGGTCGCATTGCCTCGGTGTTCGCGAGCGGCGACTTTCGGGGCAAGACGGGCGAGACCCTGCTTCTGTACCCCGAGGACGGCGTGCGAACGCCGCGTGTTCTGCTGATCGGCATCGGGAAGCCCGCGGAGCTCGATGCGGAAAGACTGCGCTGTCTGGCCGGTACCGCGGTTTCCGGG
>JAZFUU010000094.1:0-4645 GCA_036447375.1 Myxococcota bacterium | reverse complement strand
TCCGCGGCCTTCGGCCTTGGAGGCCTCCGCGCAGCGAGCCGAAGGCGAGCGAAGACCCAGCTGAGCTAGCCGAGGGCCTTCTTAAGAGTCGCGCCGGCGAGGGCCACGATTTCCGGGTCGTGGCCGTTGGCGGGCATGTTGAAGACAACTCCATCGAGTCCGGCGCCGAGCAGTTCCCTCTGTACGTATTCGCCCACGAGGTCCGGGTCGCCGGTCAGGAGGGTCGCTGAGATCGTCTCCCGGACCTTCTCCGGCAGGGTGTCCCAGTTCATCCCGCGTTCGGCGAGGAAGGCGTTGCGCGCCTGCTCTGCCTCCTCGACGCTGGGCGCCAGCACCAGGGAGCCGAGCTTCGAGACCTTGATCTGCGAGCGGCTTCGTCCGAACTCGGCGCAGTGCTTCTCCAGCGCTTCCAGCTTCCGGGGAATCTCCGCCGGGGCGCAGGTCAGGTTGCTCTCGTTCGCGTACCGGGCGACCAGGCGCAGCGTCCGCTTCTCGCCGTTCCCACCGATCAAGATCGGCGGTCCTCCCTTCTGGAGCGGAGGGGGCGAATTGATCGCGTCCTGGACCCGATAGTGGCGCCCCTCGAAGCTGGGGCGTTCACCCCGGAGCATCGGTGTGATGATGGCCAGTGCTTCCTCGAGACGGTCCAAGCGCTCGCCGAGGGGCGGAAAATCGAACCCGAAACCGACGTGCTCCGGCTCGAACCACGCGGCGCCAATTCCGAGCATCGCGCGTCCGCCCGAGATCAGGTCGAGAGTCGTCACCAGCTTGGCCAGATGCGCGGGGTTGCGGTACGTGACACCGGTGACCAGAGTAGAGAGCCGGGCGCTGTCGGTGCGGGCCGCGATGCCACCGAGAAGGGCGTAGGCTTCGAGCATGTGATTCTCCGCGGGACCCAGCATCGGTAGCTGATAAAAATGATCCATCACGAAGACGGTGTCGAAGCCCGATTGCTCGGCGGTTCGAGCCATGGTGGCGACGCGTTCGAAGATTTCGGCGTCGGCGACACCCGGGAAATTGAAGTTGGGAATCTGAAAGCCGAGTCGGGTCATGGCGGGCCTCGTGTTCGGTTGAATCGACGCGATCCTCCCATAGGACGATCACTGGAAGCAACCGCACTCTGTTCAATGCAGAAAGAATTCGATTCGGGCGGGCGGGCGGGCGGTCAGGTGGGCGGGCGGGCAACCTGGCGGCTCTCACGCTATGGATACGCACCCTCATGAGGCAGCGATGGCGAGGGGTCCTGGCGCTGGCCGTGGTGTGCCCGGTGCTTCTGGCTGCGGGCTCCGACGGTCGTCCCTATGCCGTGACCGAGGTGCGCGAAGCCTGCGCCGAGTTCAATCCCGAACGGAACCTCTACTTCGGCGACCTTCACGTCCACACCGCCTTCTCGCAGGACGCGAGCACCCAGGGAACCCGCAATCGACCCCGAGATGCCTATCGCTTCGCCCGGGGTCATGAGATCGGGATCCAGCCCTACGACGAAGACGGGCGCGCGGGGCGAAGGCTTCGGATCGGCCGACCCCTGGATTTCGCCGCCGTGACCGACCACGCGGAGATGCTGGGCGAAGTGGAGATCTGCCAGTCGCCGGATCTTCCCGGTCACGATTCCTGGGTCTGTCGCATGTATCGTCGCTTTCCACGGGTCGCCTTCTTCGTGATGAATACGAAAACGTCGATGGCCCACGGTTCCCGGTTCGGGTTCTGCGGTCCCGACGGCGAGCTCTGTCTGCAAGCGGCCCGGACACCGTGGCAGGAGATACAGGCGACCGCCGAGGGTGCCTACGATCGCAGCTCCTCCTGCGCGTTCACGAGTTTCGTGGGCTACGAGTGGACGGCATCGGAGGCCACCAACAATCTTCACCGCAACGTGATCTTCCGCAATGAACGGGTTCCCGAGCTTCCCACCAGTGTGTACGAGGCTCCCGTCGTCGAAGATCTGTGGCAGGCCATCCAGGTCGAGTGCCTGGATCGCGACGACGGCTGCGACGCTCTCGTGATTCCCCACAACTCGAATCTGAGCAACGGACTCATGTTTCGCCCCGAGCGCTCGGACGGGACTCCGATGACGGCGGAGGATGCCCGCACGCGGGCGAGGTTCGAGGGCCTGGTCGAGGTCATGCAGCACAAGGGAGATTCCGAGTGCCGCCTGGGTGGTGGCACGACCGACGAGCTGTGCGGATTCGAAAAACTCAGCTACGCGAACTTCATACAGAAGTTCGTCCCGTTTCTGAGTGACGAGCCGGATCCGAGAAGCTTTACCCGCAGGGCTCTGCTCGAGGGCCTGCTCCTGGAGGAAAAGCTGGGGGTGAACCCATTCCCCCTGGGCCTGATCGGAAGCTCCGATACGCACCTGGGAACACCGGGGGCGGTCGAGGAATACCAGCACCCGGGCCACGGCGGAGCGGGGGCTTCGGCGTCGGCGGAGGTTCCGAAGGGTCTTCCCGACGACCTCGAATTCAATCCCGGCGGCCTCGCGGCCATCTGGGCCGAAGAGAACGCGCGCGATTCGCTGTTTTCCGCACTGCGGCGGCGCGAGGTGTATGGCACCAGTGGACCGCGCATCGCGGTGCGCTTCTTCGGAGGTTGGGATCTTCCTGCGGACCTCTGCGATCAAAAGGGGCTGGTCGAAACGGGCTACAAACGGGGCGTGCCGATGGGCGGGACGTTGGTCGCCGCCGATCCCGAAGCGGTTCCGGTGTTCGCCACGTCGGCGCTGATGGATCCCGGTACACCGAAACACCCCGGCCACTTTCTGCAGCGGATCCAGATCATCAAGGGCTGGGTCGAGGCCGGAGAGCCGCGCGAGGCTGTCTACGACGTCGCCGGGGCCGAGAACGGTGCAGGCGTAGACATCGACACATGTACGCCGCACGGTCCCGGCGCCGCGAGCTTGTGCAGCGTCTGGCGCGATCCGGATTTCGATCCCGAACAGCCGGCGTTCTATTACGCGCGGGTCGTCGAGAATCCCAGCTGTCGCTGGAGCGCCTACGTCTGCAACGCCAACGGCGTGGACTGCGATCGGCCCGACTCGGTTCCCGCGGAGCTCGCGCCCTGCTGCGATCCCGGTCACCGCTGGACGATTCAGGAGCGTGCCTGGACCTCGCCCATCTTCGTGGGGCCGGTGAAACGGGCGACGGACTGATGGCGGGGTTCTGGCGGAGGCCGGCGGTCCACTTCGTGGTGATCGGCGCACTGCTCTACGCGCTCGCATCCTGGTTCAAAGGACCGGACGACAGCTCGTGGCGGCGAATCGAATCGATCGCGATCTCGTCCGAACAAGCCACAGCCCTGCGACGGGAATGGCTGGCGCGCTTCGGGCGCTTTCCCACCGCGGCCGAACTCGCGTCTCTGATCGAGATCCGAGTCGACGAGGAGATTCTTCTGCTCGAGGCGCGCCGACGCGGCCTGCATCGAACCGATTTCCTGGTGGGGCGCCGGCTGGTGCGAAACCTGCGCTTCCTCGGCGACGACCCGGCGCGCTCGGATTCCGACCTCTGGGCGGAGGCCCTCGTTCTGGGAATGGATCGCAGCGATTTGGTCGTCCGACGCCGTCTGATTCAGCGCATGCAGCTCGAGGCCCGTGGGGCTCTCGGTGAGCCGACCCGTACCGAGCTCGAGGCATTTCTCGCCGCGAACGTCGATCGATTCACCGAGCCCGAGGGGATCCGACTCTCGCACGTGTACTTGAGCCGCGACCGCCGCGGTGAGGAGGCAGCGTCGGACGCGCGCCGCCTGCTGACGCGCTTGCGACAGGCATCGATCGATCCCGCGCAGGCTCGGCATCGGCGTCTTGGCGATCCGTTCCTTTTCGAACACGACCTCCCCGTTCGTTCCCGCGGAGAGCTGGGCCGTCTGTTCGGCCCTTCGTTTGCGCGAGAGGTCGCACGCGTCGAGCCCGTGCGCTGGGTCGGCCCCATCGCCTCGAGCTACGGGCACCATCTCGTCTGGATTCACGAGCGGTCGCCGGCACGGCCGGCGGCGCTGGCGTCGGTTCGGAGCGAGGTTCGCCAGGCGCTCCTCGCGGAGAGAGCCGACGAGGAGCTCGCGAAGCGCCTGCACTGGTGGCGCGCGCGGTATTCGATCCAGGTGGAGGACTTTGAGTCGTGATCTCACGCGCCACCTGCCCGTTCCTGGTCGCCGGATCCCTCGCCATGCTGTGGGTGGCGGAACCGGTCGCGGCGCACCGGCTGGCGCCGGTGCTCTGGGAGCTTCGCGAGGGCCCCGAAGGTCGGGTCGAGATGCGCTGGAAGACGACGCTGGTTCAGCCCACGGGCTCGGCGCTTCGACCGACGCTGCCCGAGCCATGCGAGTCTCTCGAGGCTCCCGTCGTCGCCCGGGATTCGTCGAGTGCAACAGCGCGCTGGTCGGCGGCATGCGGGCCTCGCGGTCTCGTGGGTCAGACCCTTGGGGTCGAGGGGCTCCCCGGGAGCGGGACCGACGTCGTTCTCCGGATCGAGCTGGCCGACGGCCGCCGCCTTCAGGCCGTGCTGAGTGGAGACACGGGGACCTATCGGATTCCGGAGAGCCATGGGCATCTCGCGATGCTCGCGGACTACGCGGCTCTCGGCGTTCGCCACATCCTCACCGGGCTCGATCACCTGCTCTTCGTACTCGGGTTGCTGCTGCTGGTGCGCCGGCGCCG
>JAZFUU010000093.1:0-5388 GCA_036447375.1 Myxococcota bacterium | reverse complement strand
TCACCAGGGCGCTCCAATCGCGGCCCAGCACGTCCCGCCAGCTCGCACCGTCGAACTTGACGATGATGCCGGTCTCCGGCGCCGGGTCGCCGCCGACGTTGTCATCGGGACCGGGGATACCACCCGGAGCCCCGCCGCTGGGTCCCGCGCTGTCGAAGCCGTCGGGCACAGCCACCTCGTTGATGACCGTCGTCTGATTGCCCGAGTTGAAGCCGGCCACGTAGACCGTATTGCCGTCGCCGCTCACCGCCAGGGCACGGGGTGTGTCGGCAAAAAAGCTGAGGATCTCGACCGGGGTGCCGCCGATCGTGGCCCCCAGGCTCGTGGCGTCGAATACCCAGACATCCGCGCGGCCGATGCCCTCGGTGGTGAGCTGGGGGTCTCCCGCGCCCGTAACACCGGAAATCGAGGCGTGGGTGCGGTGCTGGCCCCGGTGGGCGGTGGTGATGAAGGCGCGGTTGCCGCCAGTGCCGGCAAAAACGATATCGCGCGGCTCGTCGCCCACGAGCAGCGTACGGATCACCCGGGGCGGCGAGACGCTGAGGTCGACGATGCTGACGCTGTCCGAGAGGTGGTTCACGACCCACACCTCGGTGTTGGTGCGGGCGGCCACGGCGACGGGCTCCATGCCAACCTGCACCTCGACCGAGTGGATGAGGAGCCCTCCCTCCCCCACGTCGAAGACCTCGAGCTGGTTGTCCGGAACGTTGAGGGCAAAGAGCCTGCTTCCATCGGGCGAGAGGGCCAGCGGGCGGACCGGGCCGCTCTCGAAGGTGATGAAGCTCTTCGCGGCGGCGGGCCCGGCCAGCAACAAACCAGCAGCAGCGCACAGGAGGAGACTCAGGGACCGCATCGGAGCACCTCTCAGCCAGCAGCGCAGTCACCGCCGCCGATCCGTCAGCATGTCTCGCCAGTATCCCACGGGGCCGATCAGAAGGAAACTGTCGTCAGATCCTGGCGATGAACTCGTTTCCGTACCTCTCGAGAGCCTGTCGCTTGGCATCGAGGCTGGCTCCCGGCCCAACGCTGTAGACCAGCGGATAGCTGATCAGCGCCGTCGCACCGGCATCGGAGAGCCGCCGGAAGAGATCGATGTCGGGCGCTGCCGTCACGGCCACGATGATCTCGAAGGGATCGGCTTCGAGACCGTTCTCTCTGCGCAGTGCCCGCAGGCGTTCGATCAGGGCGGGAACCTCGACGGGGTCGTTTCCGGCGCCGACCCAACCGTCGTGGCGCGCAGCCCGGCGCAGGGCTCCGCGGCTGACGCCACCCACGTAGATGGGAATCGGATGCCGAGGCGCCGGGCTCATCTGAAGCCGATCGAACTCGGTGAATTCCCCGCGGTGCTCCACCATTCCGCCGGCCCACACCTTTTTCAACACCTCGATCATCTCGTCGAGGCGCCGCCCGCGGGTGTGGAAGTCCTGGCCGAGCAGGCTGAACTCTTCTTCGATCCAGCCCGCGCCGACCCCCAGGGCAACTCGGCCGCCCGACAGGACCGCGACGGTCCCCACGGCCTTCGCCACCAGCAGCGGATGGCGAAGCGGCGCCAGGTAGACCGCCGTGCTGAAGCGAAGTCGGGTGGTCACCGCCGACATCGCGGCGATCGCCACCCAGGGTTCGGGCCACTCGGTCTCGGCGGTGAAGGGCGGGGTTCCGTCCTCGGAGTAGGGATATCGGGAATCGATCTTTTCCGGAACGACCACGTGATCGGACAGGAAGACCCCGTGGAAGCCCACTTCTTCGCAGATCTTCGACAGCTCCACCAGCTGATCCGTTTCGGTAAACGAAAGCGACTGCCAGAACTTCATCCGCACTCCACGGATACGTCGAAGCGCTCGGTGTAACGGCGGAAGCGCTCGGCGATCTCGCCCTCAGACAAGCCAAACGCCCCCGCCGTGTAGTGGTGTTCGCCGTGCTCGCCCTGGGGATGACTCCCGTACCAGTCACGCATTCGCTTTTCCGCCTGAGACGAGAGCACAAAGCCGAAGTGGTCGTAGATGCGCTTCACGGCCGCGACCGGATCCGCGACGATTTCGGCGAAGGGGAGATCGAAGAAACGGGCGGGATCGAGGGAATCGCGCACGTCCAGCGCCCCCTGCATCATTTCGGACCACATCTCGAGTTGCCAACGCCCGATCGCAGCGGCGTCCACCGCATCTTCGTAGAGACCGCGAAAACCCGCCACCAGACTGCAGATCGACGGCAGTACCCGCGCCGGATCGCGGTGAGTCTGAACGATACACGCGTCGGGGTAGATCTCGAACAACGCGCGCAGATTGCGCAGGTGCGCCGGATACTTGAGCACCCAGCGGCGTTCCGGCGCGGGTGAACCGATCAGTTTCAAGATGTCTCGATGTCGCGCGTAGGCCGGACGCATGTCCTGTTCCGCAAGCCATTTCGTGTAGCTGGGAATATTGGCGTTGGAATCAAAGGTGTCGTCGAGGAAGGATTGCAGAAACAGGTGCCGACACTCATCGGGCCCGTCGGCGGTCATCCAATGAACGGCCTTCAAGCCCGGGTCCAGGGTGTACAGCATTCGCAGACCGCGGGCGGCGGCCTTGAAACTGGGAGCACTCTCCCACTCGCTTCTGGGAGGCCGCGGCCCCGGGGTGGCCGCAAGCCAATACTCGAGGACCTGGCTGTCCGGATCGCACGCGAGCAAGTGGTGCAGCGCGGTGGTCCCCGTGCGAGGCAGGCCCAGGATGAAGAGGGGGCGTCGAATCGGCGTGCCCAGACACCCGGGATCTTCGGCAAGGGCGCGTTCCACTCGAAGCCGGTTCTTCAGGATGCCGGATATCTCCTGGGTCACCAGCATTCGACCGAAAGGCGTGAGCCGAGCCTCCTCATCGTACGCCCGCAGCAAAACCCGCAGGTGGACGAGAAAAGACTCATCGCCGAAATTCTCTGCCGCGGTTGCGTGGCGCGCGCTCTCGAGAAACCGATCCTCGGCGGCCGCGAATCCTGGCGTCCGACGCCCCAGCCAGCCACCGAGCCTGGCGACGGAGTTGTAGAGCCTCACCGGAAGCCGCGGCTGCGCGGTGTTCATCCGTCGTCGAGTGCAACGTGGACGATCGCGGCCTCGACGCGCAGGTGCTCCACCTGGGCATCCGTAAGCCCGGCGCTTCGTCGATACTCGATGCCGAACTGGCCGCCCAGCCAAGGCAGACGCCGGAAGGTGCCCTCGGCGTATCGCCGGAACTCGTCGGACTTCGGCGATACCAGCTCGGCACGGCCCAGGACTTCGCGCCCGCGCAGGCGCAATGCAACGTGGCTCGGTTCCCGGTAATTGCGCCACCACTGCTTGTGCCGAGCTCGAGAGACCATCACGACGAGCGCGCCATCGACGCGCTGATAGCCCACGGGGATCGTATAGCTTCGGCCGCTGCGCCGACCCGTCACTGTGATCAGCATCAGCCCGAGACTCAGCAGGTAATGTGCCGGCGAACGCAGGATCGCGGCGATCAATGGGTTCAGTCGCGTAAAGAAAGCATCGAGAGACATGCGACCCGAGTTCTCCGAAGTCTCCTGCATTCTTGGTCGACCCGAAACGCCTACGTTCCCATCCAGAGCCAGACCCCTGCCGCGAAAAGACCGGCGAGCCCCTGCAGCGCAACCCCAGGCCAGATACTGAGGGACCGCTCGCGGATGATACCGAGGACGAGTCCGCTGACGGTGGCAGTCGCTGCGATCGTCGCGATCTCCCCGACCGGATCGATCCACGTCGTCGGCGCGAAAAGCACCCACGGTAGCGTCACGACGACGGCCGCGAGACCGTAGATCACACTCGACATCGACGCGGCCCGCGACAGGAACCAGGGGCCCCCCGGTCTCTGCACGGGTCCGTCGAGAATCAGCACGCCGTGCACCAGACCGCGAAACAAGTACTCGACGGCGAATATGGTCAACGCGGCGCTTGCCGCCACGGCGGCGAGAGCCTCGGGCGCCGTCGTAATCTCCCGGGGAATCCAGGCGCGGGCCGGGAACGCGGCGATCAGGGCGACGGGCGCCAACAGCAGCCAGCGCCCGGGTACGGGTCTCCTCCAGCCGAACAGCCAGATCCGGCCCCCGGACAGGCTTCGCGAGAGGACCCAGGTCGCCAGCACGACCAGGCTGGCAAACACGGCAATGGTCGCCGCCTCTTCGAAGGCCTCGGGAATAAACGCTACGGGACTGTTGCGTAGCACGAGGGCGGTGACGCCCGCTCCGAACAGCAGACCGATGCCGATCAGCGAGGCGCGGACGATTCGTCCCAGCTGCGCCCAGGCCTTCGGCTTGCGATAGGCCAGGCCAATGACCTTCAGCAGGTCGCGAGGTCCCAGCAGCGAACCGGTGGGTCGCGGAGACCCACCGATGTTGTCCGAGCCGCCCCATGACTTCCCCGGCGGCCGCCCGTCGACGGCCGGGTCCAGCAGGTTGAGCTTCGCGTACGCCGGGCGCAGATCGATCGACGAGATTGCGGCCGGTCGCCGCAGCGTGAAATGGCCCGGCTCCTTCTCGAGGGCGATGATCGCGAGCAGGTCGCCCCAGCGCTTCTTCAGGTACTTCTCCACCTCGTAGATTCCCGCTCCGTCGCGACACGCGACGGCGACGCGGCCGCGCCCGATCTCCACATGACCGTAGACCTCTTCGATCTCCGCGTACTCGATGAAATCCTCGCCGGTGTAGATCAGGCGATCGATCTCGCCCAGAACCTCGACGGCAAACTGCAGCGGGTCCGTGGCGAACCACAGCTCCCGGGCCTTGACCTCCAGCTCGCGAGAACGGAGCGCGTCGACCTGCCGCTGGGCGCGATCGAGAACGTAGGTCGGCAGGCCACAGAGCCGCGCCAGCTCGATGCCGTTGGCGTCGATCGCGCCCTCGAGCCGAATCAGGGGCAACAAGATGTCGCGAGAGCGGGCGCCGAGCTGGGGCAGTCGCTCGTAATTCAGCAGGCACCAGAGGGCGAGAACGGTGTCCAGATCCGGTTCGTTGGCGTAGATCGTCCAGTCTCCCTCGGCGAGCGGCAGACCGCTGTGAACCGCCAGAAGGGCCTGCTCGCAGGTTGCGAGGGTGAAAGTACGTTCGCAGCCCTCGTGGTGGTCCAGGTTGTAGAGGTGGTTCTTGGCGTCGAGCAGAAGCGGGAAACTTCCGGCGCCGTCGAGCAGGATCACACGTTTTCCCAGCTCGCGGGACTCGGCCTCGGAAAAGGCGTGGGAGCGATCGACACTGGCCCGCACCCGGGGGGCCTCTTCGCAGTGGAGAAAGCGACCCTCGTCGGTCTCGCGGATCCGGTAGCGATCGGGAATCAGGGGTCGCGGGTGCTCGGTGAGGACCTCGGGCTCGAGTCCGTCCAGACCGTCACCGTGGGGTGCCCCGGTGAGAATCGAGCGCAGCTCGCCTGCCAGG
>JAZFUU010000092.1:0-17740 GCA_036447375.1 Myxococcota bacterium | reverse complement strand
ACCCCCTGCGCTGCGAGTACGACGAAGAGGGCCGATGCGTGAAGGTCAACCTCTGCTACGGCGACTACCGCACGCCTCGCGGCGACGACTGCCTGACGGAAATCGAGGAGCGCGCCTGGTCGTCGCCGATCTTCGTGGACTGGGAGAATGCGCAGAAGAGTTGACCCCGATTCAAAATTTCAAGGCAGATCCGGATGCGGCGGCGTTAGAACTCCACGGCGGGCACCGCCTGGGCGCTTTCCGGGGCCTCGAAGTAGTCGCGCGAATCGAAGTCGAAGAAGCCGGCGACCAGGTTCGTGGGGAACTTCCGGGTCGTCGTATTGTAGGACCGCACCGAATCGTTGTAGCGCTTGCGCGCCACGGCGAGACGGTTCTCGGTGCCCGCCAATTCATCCTGGAGCCGGATGAAGTTCTGGTCGGACTTGAGATTGGGGTAACGCTCGACCACCACGAGCAGTCGCGAGAGCGCTCCGGAGAGCTGGTTCGACGCGGCCATGCTTTCGCTGGGTGTTCCCGCGCCGGCCACGCGACTGCGGGCTTCCGTCACGCCCAGCAGGACATCCTTCTCCTGGGCGGCAAAGCCCTTGACGGTGCTCACCAGATTGGGAATCAGATCGTTCCGACGTTGGAGCTGGTTCTCGACCTCGCTCCAGGCGGATTCGACCTGTTCCTGTTCGGTGACCAGTGTGTTGTAACCACATCCGTTGGCGGCGAATGCGAGACCCACCAGCACGACGACCACGAACCCTTTCATGCCACCCCTCCCTGCTCTAGCGGACCGCGTGCCGATTACCAGCCCCCGCCGGCGCCACCGCCGCCGAAACCTCCGCCGCCCCCGAAACCTCCGCCGAAGCCACCCCCGCCAAAGCCACCGCTCCGCCCGAGGCCGCCCCCGAAGAAGACGGGAGCGTAGTGCAAACCGCGGCGGCGGCGGAATAGCAGCCCGGGAAGAAAGAACATCAGGTAGAGCAGCGAGAGCGGGTTGATGCGCCCTCGCCCCTCGGCTCGAGCCGAACGCGGCAGGGGTCGACCCGAGAGCTGGACCCCCGCGTCGGCGGCGATGATCTCCGCCGCCGCGCGCATGCCCAGAAAGATCCCGCCCGCGTAGTCACCCTGGCGAAAGGCGGGCGTCATGCGGTCACGGATCGCTCCCACCCTTCCGTCGGGGAGAATCCCTTCGAGCCCGTAGCCGGTGAAGATGTGGAGCTTGCGGTCCTCGACCGCGACTACGAAGAGGAGCCCGTTGTCCCGGCCCTTCTTGCCGAGCTTCCAGGCCTCGACCACCCGCATGCCGTATCCGAAGATCTCCTCCGGCGCGGTGCTGGCCACGGTCAACACCGCCATCTCGGCGCCGGTCTTCTGTTCCAGCTCCTGCGCCAAGGCGGTGAGGATCTGTCGTTCGTTTCCGCCGATGACTCCGGCCCCGTCGACCACCGGACCCGACAAGGTCGGAATCGGCGCGAAATCCTGGGCGTGACCGGGAACCGCCAGCATCCAGGCCAGCAGCCACCACCCGCGACTCATAGCGCGTCGGCGATCCGGACCAGCCGTCGGACCTCACCCAGGTAGGCGTCGAACACGTCCTCGAGCTCGCCGCGCGCCAGGGCCTGGGTCCCGCGGCGCGCGCCTTCGAGGCGACGGAACACGGGGAGCGACACCCCGAAGTCGCGTTCGACACGGGCGAGCAGATCGTCGGGCCCGTCGGGTCGAGCCCCGCCGCCCTCGCCCTGGCGCAGGCGCAGCATTCCCCGCAGGATCATCGCAAAGCCCGGCGGCGTCTCCAGCAACAGCGATCGCAGAGTGCGCCTCGAATTCCCCGCCTCGAGGTAGGCGGCCCACAGATGGAGCATCTTGCCGCGGATCTGTTCCTCGACTTCGAGGCGCAGATGCGGAAGGTGAACGTCCAGATCGGCAAAGGGATCGTCACCGGTGAGGAGCCGATGGTGATCGACAATCTCCAGAAATTCGATGGGAAAGACGTCGAGGGAGCTTTGGATGTAAGCCGGATCCATCAGCAGCGGCGTGGGAATGTGCCGCCGGCGCCAGAGGCCGATCCGCGCGCGGGTCCTGCGCAGGGCGTCAGGCGTCACTTCGCGCAATACGACGACAGTGGCCAGGGGAGACTTTCGGGGCCGGTAGCCCGAACTCGCCGCTTCCCCGGTCAGCAGCACCGAGACGAGCGCATCGCCGTGGAAGCGGCGAAGGTCCTCGACGAAAGCTTCGAGGGCCGTCCGGTCTTTGGGATGCAGCTCGGCCAAGATCAGAGCGTGAGCGGAAGCTCCAGGTACTCCCCGTAGATGAAGTCCCGGTGCTCCAGAAGGATTGGGTCCAAGGCTTTGGCGGTGTCGGCGTCGACGGCTTCGAATCCCTTGCGAAGCGCTTCGGGCATCGGGCACTGATCGGGAGGCAACGGAGCGAACAGGGCCATGAAGGCCGCCGAGTAGATGTCGACGACCGTGAGGTCGCGCCCCAGGTAGAAGCGGCTATCGGCGTCGCGCTGGGCGTGAAGGCGTCCCGAGAGAAGACCCAGGATGTCGACCACGCGGCGTCGCGACTCGGCGCCGTTGTCCGGTCGGTACCCGTACTTCGGGGCCAGATATTCGGCGACGGGCTTGGGGAAGCCCACCTTGCCTTCGCTTTCGATGGAGCCGTGAATCCCGGCCAGGCGGCGACACCAGCCCAGACCCATCTCGCCGCAGATTTCGTGAGAAAGACCGAAGGCGAGCGCGCGCCGCTCGGGATCCGGCGGCAACAGAGCCGGTTCCGGCGCCAGGCGCTCGGCCAACAGTACGATCTCGGCCCATCCGCTTCGCGGCGCCTCGTCTTCGTACATGGCCACCGGCGCGCTGGTCGAACCCGTCCACTCCACCAGCTCGGCATCCCCGGGAGTCATGCGCACCCCCACGACGGGAATCTTCTTCACGTGCAAAATCGCCTTGGCCGATTCGCTCCATGGGCTCGGCACACCCGCCACGGACACGAGCCGCAGGCCCCGTTTCCCCTTGGCCTCGGCGGTTTCGATGAATTTCATCGCGTCACTCTAGTTCACGTCGATCGGGTGCGCAGCGACCACCAGCGCGGGGCAATCAGGCCGATCACCAGAATCGGGGCCCAGTCGAAGGGCGCGACAAAACGATCGTAGTCCGACAAGGTCACGGAGTGCAGCCCGATCGTCACCAGATAGGCGATTCCGACCAGACGGGCAACGACCTCGCTCTCACCGACGGGATTCCGGGGCCGAGCCACGCAGACGAAAAAGCAGACGACGAACCCCGAGAAGAGCAGGAGACGGACATGTCCCAGATAGCCGCGGCCCAACCGGCTCCAGGCGCGTGTGAGGGCCGTGTTTCTCGACGCGCGAGCGATCTCGAAACCCCGGGGCGTCAGATCACCCATCAGCGAAGCGTTCGCCGAATTCAAGACATGGACGTTGCCGACGACCCGATCGAACCACACCTGGACGTCGTTGCGTCCGGGATAGGGACCGAGGTAACCGCCGAGGTTGGCCGCGGAGACAAAAGTCTCTGCGAGGTAGCGACCCGGGTGGTCTGCCATCTGTTCGCTTCGAATCGCCGCGGCCCGCCGTTCGGCTGCGTCGGTGTCCCACCCCAGATCGATGATCATCCGGTAGATCGTGCCCGGGTGTTCCGGATCATAGGATCCACCCCAGCGCGCCATGGCCGGCAGGGTTCGGTCCAGAAGACCGTGCTGCGACTGATAGATCAATAGATTCCGGTTGAAGTTCCGCGTGAAGGGTGTCGCCGAACCGAGCAGGGAGTAGTTCCGCCAGACCCACGGCCCGCCGATCAGTGCTGTCGCGAGAACGAAGCCCAGCGCGAGCTTCCCCAGATTCGCTCGCGGATCCGCGCGCCGCACGAATAGTGCTCCCG
The DNA here is from genome assembly GCA_036447375.1 of Myxococcota bacterium. Classification (GTDB taxonomy): domain Bacteria; phylum Myxococcota_A; class UBA9160; order UBA9160; family SMWR01; genus JACZXC01. Next base: position 13,850 of record JAZFUU010000092.1, on the reverse strand, counting down.
CCAGCAGCGGTGCACAGAAGAAGAGTCCGTTGGAGCGGGTCAGCAGGCAGATGCCGAAAACCGCGCCGAGAGCCAGACCCAGCGTCGCGTTCCGGCGCCCGCTCAGACCCGCGAGTCTCAGATACAGGAGTGTCAGGGCGGTGAAACCCAGCACCGTGAACGAGAACAAGGTCTCGGCCATCAACAGGTGTTCATTGAGAAGCGCGACGGGGCTAAATCCCAGGAAAAGCACCAACACCTCGGCCAGCGCCCGCGAACGAAGCAAGCGGCCGATGACGAGACCCAGCCCGATCGTTCCCATCCCCAACAGGCCCTGCACCCAGACGACGTGCTGGAGGTCCATGCCGGTGAGGGGTCGCATCAGGGCCAGAAACACCGGATAACCCGGAAGCCGCCAGTCGCCCAGGGCGTCGCCGCGAAAGTCGAAGGACTTCGCGATGTCGTCGGCGGCGAGAACGTAGTCCGGAGAGTCGAGGGTCAGGAAAACCGGGAAGTCCCGGTAGAGCGCGATCCGCACCACGACGGCGAACAGCACGTACACCACCAGGCGGACGCTGTGGGCGCTCATTCCGTTCCGTATCCGAGTGCGCGTAGCTCGGCCTTGAGCTTCTCGCTCATCTCGAGTCGGGGAACTTCACCCGCTCCCGCGCTCCCGGTCGAATTGCGGCTCTCGAGTCCCGCGAGAAGCTCGGTCACCACACCCGACGGCGGTGAGGCCTCACCCTGTAGTGCCCGCTCGTCGTGCTGAAGATCGAAGGCGGTGACCGACGCCCCTCGCGAATCGTGGATCAAGAACCAATGACCGGGATCGAGGATCGCGCGCTTCGCCGGGTTCGTAATCGTGTCGCGACCCTCTTCGAAAGCGGTCTGAGCCACTGCATAGCGGCGGATGCCCTTCCCCTCCGCGTGCCCGGGGATCAGCGAGCGGCCGTCGACACCCTCGGGTAGCTCCATTCCGAGCGCGTCGTAGACGGTGGGCATCACATCGACCAGTTCCACCGGGTCCTCGATCGTGGTGGCTGGAATCCTCCAGGAGTCGGGGAACTTCACGATCAGGGGAACTCGGAGCTGCTCGAGGTGCAGGCCGCCATGGCCGACCTGATCGTGCTCTCCGAGGCTCTCTCCGTGATCCGAGATCACGATGATCAGGGACTCCGCCAACAGCTGGAGGCGTTCGAGACGGCGCCAGAGCGTTTCGAGAGCGGCATCGACTCGGGCGATGGCTCCGTCGTAGTGGTCCGTCACGGCGCGCAGATCGGCGTCGGTGAGCTGGAGCTTCATCAGTGGTGTCGCCCCGCACTGCGCCTGATTGCAGCGCATGCGAAGCGAGATATGTCGGGAATGATCGCGACAGAACCGGCTGTTGTAGGGCTCGGATCCGTGGTAGGGGCTATGAGTATCGTAGGTGTGGATGAACAGAAAGAATCGTTCCGATCGATGGGCGTCGAGCCAGCCAAACACCCGGGGCAGGATCCACGCGAGGTGACCGCCCTCGGCGTTGAAGAAATCGAATCCCCGGTCGAATCCCATCTCCGCGCTCATCCAGACTCCGTCGGTGAACGCGGCCGTGGTGTATCCCTTCCGACGCAGCGCCTCGAATAGCGGTGCCGGCCGGAGCGCGGCGAAGGTCGAAATCAAGCTGCCCCGCGGATCTTCCAGCGACGCGAGCGCCGCGAGATCCGCACCATTCGTCTCCCGAATCAACCGAAGCGGGTAACGCGCGGTGAAGAGCGAGTGGTGTGAAACCAGCGTAAACGCCGACTGGGATAGGGCGCCCCGAAACACCACGGCCTCTCGCGCGAAGGCGTCGAGAAACGGTGACGTGTCGCGCTCGTACCCGTAGAGGCCCAGATGATCGGCGCGGAGCGTATCGATCGAGACGAGAATCACCCGAGGCGGTGGCGCGTTGCCGGCTGTGCAGCCCGCCACCCCGAACGTGCAGCCCCAGAAGGCGACCAAGGCGCCAAAGACGCGGCGATTCATGATGCCGGTTCGCCTACCTCGGCGAGAAATCTCAAGGGCCCCAGTTCGCGAACCCGCGCCAACTGTTCCCGGCTGTGCACGAGCAGGCTGCCGGCGAATCCGAGCGCGTTGATCGAGACCCCCTCGAAGCACTCCCGCGCCCTCGGAACCAGGAGCATCCAGTCGCGGGTGACGACGAGGTTGTAGGGCCGGGGCGCGGAGTCGAGGCCCAACGAACGCGCGAGGCCCCGATACACGGCGAGCAGATCGCCCGGTCCCTCGCTGAGATCCAGTCGTGCGAAGGCGTGTCGAAAGGGCAGTCGCGGCGCCGCGGGGTCTGCCAACAGCCGCGAATCCATCGGTGTGCGCCCGGACCCGGCCGCGAGGGGTACCGGCACCAGCTGAAGGTGCTTGTGGGACTGGCTGGCGCCTGCGATGGCTCCCCCGTTGTAGAAGCCGCAGGAATCGAATTCGGCCATGCAGGTGGCGAGGGCCGCGAAGTCGGCATCGGTGAGCTCGCATTCCTGGGGTTCGGCAGCGCGGGTCACGAGTAACAAGTGATGGGAAAGGACGTTGAATTTGTTGAGCAAACAGACGTGGGTGGGGGAGATCTCCGCAACGAACAGGTCTTCGTCATAGGGCAGGAAGGGGTTGCTGCCATCCCGTCGAGGGCCCCCGCGCTCGTGCTCTTGGGGGAGCTTCGTCCGGGCTCGGACCACGAAGGGAATGCCCCCGTCCTCCAGGCACTCGCTCTCGGTGGCCAGAGGCTGGAGGGCGCCCGTCTTCAAGGCCCGCACGGAGCGATCGGACGCCGCGTTCCAGAGCGTGCCGGGCTCGAGTCGCCTGTGCCCGGTGTTTCCCACGCGAAGGAGCCTAGGTCATTCAACCCCTTGACGAACCGACGCATTTTGTAGTAAACAAACGTTCATTCATCATGCCGTTGAGCGCCGCCTCCACGAATCGACCGTCTCGAGATCGAGGCCGATCCACACGAGAGCAGATCCTCGACGCGGCCGAAGTGCTTTTCGCGGGCAACGGGCTTGCCGGCACATCGATACGCGACATCTCGCTCCGGGTAGGCGTCACGCCGGGCAGCCTCTACAACCACTTCGCCGGAAAACAGGCGATCTATGCCGCCGTCCTCGAACGGGGCCTCCAGCCGCTCTTCGGATTGATGGAGCAGCTGGCCCGGCGCGAGCAGACGGCGGACGCCGCCGACGAAATCATCGGCGCCGTCATGCGGCATCTGGGCCAACACCCGAGGCTCCCGCGTCTGATCCAGCATGAGGCGCTGACGGGGGCGGCTCATCTGACCCGCCTGGCCGAGGAATGGATCCGACCGCTGATGCGCGTGGGTGTTGCGGAAATCGAACGCGAGCCCAACTCACCCTGGGACCGCGACGAATTCCCCCTGGTGATTGCGGCCTGGGTCCAGCTGATCTTCGGTCATTTCACACTGTCGCCGCTGCTGCTGAAGGACGTCGCCCCCGATGATCCGCTCTCTGGAGCGGGACTGGAACGCCAGACCCGGTTCCTGCGCAAGTTCGTTCGCATCCTGATGCGGGCGCGAACACCCGCTGAAGAAACCCTGGAGGATCCTCCGCGATGAAGCTCTGTGATGTCGACCTCAATGACCTCGATCTGTTCGAGCGGCATACCCCCCACGAAATGTTCGCTCTGCTCCGCCGGGAGGCCCCCGTCTACTGGCACCCGGAGACCGACGGGCCGGGTTACTGGGCCATCACCAAGGACCAGGACGTAAAATGGATCTCGAAGAACCCCCAGCTCTTCTCATCTGCCGAGATGGGAATCCTGCGCCGTGACCCGACACCGGAATCGCTCCCGTTGATTCAGAACATCCTGATCAACATGGATCCGCCCCGACACCGCCACTACCGGGCCCTGGTGAATCAGGCCTTTCGTCCCCGGCTGATCGCCCAAATGGAGCCGCGCATTCGAGAACTCGTGAACGGCATCATCGACGGCGTGATCGAAAAGGGGGAGTGCGACTTCGTGGAGGAGGTCGCCGCCATCCTCCCGATGGAGGTGATCTGCGAAATGATGGGGGTGCCCAAAGCGGACCGCCGCCGCGTCTACGAAATCGGCAACAGCATGGTGGGCCACGACGACCCGGAGCTTCGAAAAGACGGCACGATTTCCGACAATATGGAGGCGGCGGACGCCTTCGCCGAGATGTTCACGTACGCCGACCACTTGCTGAAGAAGGCGAAGGACCACCCCAGTGACGACCTGGCCACGGCACTGGTGAACGCCGAGGTCGAGGGCCACAAGCTCACGGACAGCGAATTCCACTTCTTCTTCCTGCTGCTTCTCGTCGCGGGCAACGAGACAACGCGCACCGTGACGACCAACGGCATGATCGCCCTGATCGAGAATCCCGATCAACTGGCTCTGCTACAAGAAGATCCGTCACTGGTGAACAGCGCGGTCGAAGAGATTCTGCGCTACGCGCCCGCGGTCCATTCCTTCCGACGCCAGGCGATGGCGGACACCGAGATTCGCGGCCAGAGGATCCGCGCCAACGACAAGCTGATGCTCTGGTACCCCTCAGTGAACCGCGACGAGGAGTTCTTCGAGGATCCGGATCGGTTCGACGTCCGCCGGAGCCCCAACGACCATCTGGCCTTCGGAATCGGCGAACACTACTGTCTGGGTGCGAGCCTGGCGCGCCTGGAGCTGCGCGGGATCTTCCGAGGTATCGTGACGCGATTCCGAGACATGGAAATGGTCGCACCTCCCCGACGTCTGAGGTCGAACTTCATCAACGGCGTGAAGGAGATGCGCGTGCGCTTCCGGCCGGAGGCGGTCGCGGCCTGAAGGACTCCGCCGGGCGGCTCGCGGCGGGTCTCGCGCTCGTCCTGGCTCTCATCGCCATCACCCAGCCCCCTGCCGACGGATCGGATCTCTGGTGGCACCTGGCCGTCGGCCGCCTGATCTGGACCGGCGGCGAGATTCCCACTGTCGATAGCCTTTCCTACACGTTTCAAGGTCAGGAATGGTTGAACCACGAATGGCTGTGGGACGTGGTCTTCTGGGGCGCCTACCGCATGCACCCCGATGCCGCGGCGTGGCTGAACTATGCGATCGTGTGCGCAATCTTTTTCCTCGTGTTCGCGACGACGCGGCGCACCTGCGGCCCGGGCTCGAAGTGGAGCGCCGGATTCGCCTGTCTGATCGCCGCCTTCGTCTGCGAGGGCTTTCTCGATGTCCGCCCTCACCTGATCACCCTGCTGTTTACGGGAGTCCTGATCCTCACGCACAGGAAGCGCTGGGCGCCGTGGCTGTGGCCGCCCCTGATCGCGCTCTGGGCCAATCTTCACGCCGGTTACGTCTTCGGCGTGGGGGTGATCGGGCTCATCGTGCTGGTGAGAACCCTGAAGATCGATCCGGGGGCCGGGCGCTGGCGTTGGAAATTGCGGTGGTCCGGGCCGCGGCGTCTGTGGCTGGGTCTCGCCTTCTCCCTGCTCGCGATGTTGGCGAATCCCTGGGGTGCGGAGCTGCTCGCCTACCCGCTGGAATACCTCCAGCCCCGATCGCCCTTCCGGACCATCAGCGAGTGGCAAGCCCCGCCCTGGGGATGGGACCCGCGGAGCTTCGAGGGTCGCTTCTGGTGGGTTGCGCTGCTCGCCGCTGCCGGCTTCCGGGCCGGGTGGCGACGAGAGCGCGAGCTCGTTGCCCTGAGCCTGGTGACCTTTGCGATGGCCGTGGTCTCGCGGCGCTTCATTCCGCTGTTCGCCGTCACAGCGGCGCCCCTCATCGGACTCCTCTTCCGCGACCTCGGTGCCCGTTGGCCCGCCCGACCCGCCGGCAGCCTGCGGCTCATGCCCGCCGTGGCGGCTCTTGCGATCGCCACGCTGCTCGTGAGCGGAGTGCGTCTGGTCCCGCGCTTCCTCGACCGCTGGACCCGTGCGGACACCTACCCAGAAGCGGCGATTCAGGTGCTGAACGAACTGGGGCCTCCGCGGCGGGTGTTCAACGATTATGTCTGGGGCGGTTACATCCTGCTTCGGGCCCCCGAGGCTCGGGTCTTCATCGATCAGCGCGCGAACACCGTCTACGACGAGTCGATCCTGCACGACTACCGCTTCCTGATCTCGGGGAAGCCCGGATTACGCGACCGGCTGTCCGGCTACGGCGCGGATGCGGCACTCGTTCGAACGGGCTCACCCGTCGCCGAAGGCCTGGCTCGGGGACCCGGTGCCTGGACCGCCGTCTACTCGGATTCGTTGGCCACGATCCTGTTGCCACCCGACTCGCCGTTTCGCGGGAAGGCGAAATCTCCCCAGGCACACCCCGACGTGCTCATCCGTTACGCCGGGCTGGAGGAGGAGCGAGGAAACTACGGCGGGGCCGCGGGCCTGCTGAGGCAGGCCCGCGATCAAGACCCCTTGCTGATGCGCGTCTACGCCAGACTCGCCCGAGTCCGCGCACGCGTGGGCGACGCCCGCGGCGTGGCTCGGAGCATCGAACACGGACTTCGTGTGCAGCCCCGTCGGAAGGACTTTTTGCGGCAGGCTGAGGCTCGCGCCTACGAGAGCATGGGAGAAACGGAACTCGCCCTCCAGGCACTCGCGAAAGTGAGCCTGCGTGGGCCCTTCGACGATCGCGGGCACATCGATCGCTGGATCCGCCGGCTCAGGAAGAGTCGGTGACCGCCTTGCGGACACTTTCGACCAGATCTTCGGCCTCGTAAGGCTTGTACAGGAAGCCCGAAATTTCCCGAGACTTCAGGCGCTCCGCCACATTCTCCTTGTCGTAGCCGCTGGTGATGATCACGGGAAGCTCGGGGCGAATCCGCAGCATCTCGAGCATGGCCTCCCCACCGCTCATGCCGGGCATGACCAGATCGAGCACGACCGCGGCGATCTCGTCTTTGCGATCGCGGAGGAGCGCGACGCCCGCCCGGCCGCTGTCCGCGGCCAGCACGTCGAAACCGGCGCGCTCCAGGAACTCGCGCGCGAGTTCGAGAACGGCCTCATCATCATCGACGACGAGGATCCCGCCTTTCACCGGCTTCGCGACATCAGTGATCCGCGGTTCCGACATGACCGGGTGCGGCGCGTGCGGGAACAACACCTGGAACTCGGTCCCTTCGCCGAGCTCGCTCTGGATGCGGATCACACCGTGGTGCGAGGAGACGATTCCCAACACGGCGGCCAGGCCAAGGCCGCGACCCGAAGCTCGGGTGGTGAAGAAGGGCTCGAATACACGCTCCCGAACGTCGGGATCCATGCCCCGCCCGGTATCGGAAACTTCGATGGTGACGTAGGGACCGGGCCGAGCGTCGGACGCTCCGAAGCCGTCGGACAAGCAATCGGCGTCCGCTTCGCGGCGGCCCGTTCTCACGCAGATGGTTCCGCCGGCCTCGCCCAGGGCTTCGCCGGCGTTACTCACCAGGTTGACGAGGATCTGCTGGATCCGGGTGACGTCGCCTTCGACATCGGGAAGATCCGACGCGAGATCGAATTCGAGATCGCCCCTTCCGGCAACCGATGCCCTCAACAGGTGCTCGGCGTCGCGCACGATCTTCGAAAGGTCGAGGCAACGCAGCTCGACCGGGGTACGTCCCGCATAGGTGAGCATCTGATCGGTAAGCGCGGTCGCATGCTCCGCCGCCGATCGAATCCTTTCGAGTCGATCTCGCGGCTCCTTGCCGACATCGAGGTCCGCGAGTGCCAGCCGGCTATTGCCACGGATCGCGGCCAGCATGTTGTTGAAATCGTGGGCGATCCCGCCGGCCATGACACCCAGGCTCTCCAGGCGCTGCACCTCGCGCATGTGAACGTCTAGCCGATGCCGCTCTTCCTCGGCCCGATGGTTCGCGGTGACATCGCGAACGGATCCGATCATGCGAACCAGTCCCCCCTCTTCATCGAGCACGGTATGAAAGAGCACGTGGATCCAGCGGTACTCGTGTTGCTTGGAAAGAATCCGTGCTTTTATCTCTCTCGATTCGCCCCCGAGAACGGCGGCGAGCTGGCCCGCGACTTCGTCGCGATCCGGCTCGTCGAAGAGCACGAGCCAACCGCGTCCATCGAGCTCCGAAATCTCGTAGCCGGTGATGCGGCTCAGTGCACCGCTGGCCCACTCGAATTCGATTCGTCGACTGGGACCGATCCGAACCGAAAAGCTGTAATCGGAACTCAACTCCGACAACATGCGATACCGCTCTTCGCTCTCGCGCGACGCCTTTTCTGCGACGCGACGCTCGGAGATCTCTTCCTCGAGCTTCGTCACGGACCGGGCGAGTTCGAGCGTGCGCTCCCGAACTTCCGTTTCCAGAACGTGGCGCATCCGCTCCATGTCTTCGCTGTGGCGGTCGACGACCGCGGCGATCTGCAGCGCCAGCACCAGCGACGCACCGACGATCCAGGCACCGATCAACGGCATCGGAACGTTCCCGGATCCGAAGATCGCCCAGGCCCCCGAGGTGACAATCAACGCGGCCATTCCGAGGAAGGCCGGAGCCAGCGCAACCTGCCAGGATCGCGGTCGATCGCGAGTCGCCCGGTGGGTCAGGACCGCGGCCGCAACCGCCGCCGTCGTTCCGATCGCGTCACCGAGCAGCGTCTGGGAGACGTGATAGCCCTGTTGCTCCATCAGGCCTCGAAAAAGCCCGACGAGAAGGGCGGCGCCGACCCAGCCGCGCGGACGCCGGTGCCCCGCGAAAACCATGGCGCCCACCAGCAGCAGGATCGGGTAGCTGGTGGCCAGGGCGAGGCCGACCGGAACACTCCAGGCTGCCATGTCCCGGATCAGGATCAGGCAGATTCCGGAGGCCAGTAGAGAAAAGCCGCCCCAGGTCCAGTAGGCGATGGGTCTCGCATCGGGGCGGCGCAAGAAATTTGCACCCACACCGCCCACCGCGATCAGGAACACCAGGAGTACAAATTCCAGCATCGGCGCTCCGGCCATCCGGCGACCGGGCGCAGCCTATCATGAGGCGCGGGGGTGGGTACAGATAACTCACCAGGCGGGCTCTGCCCGCCGAACACCCGCTAGAAACTAGTGGAGCCGTCCCGAAGGCCGATCGAGTGAGGCGAGGAGCCGCTGCACCAGCTCCTCATGGCGCAGATGCTCGAGGGCGCGCGCCTCGATCTGTCGCACCCGCTCCCGGGAGAGCTCGACGCGCTTGCCGATTTCGGCCAGCGTGAGCGGCGTCTCGCCGTCGAGCCCAAAACGCCAGTAGATGATCTTTCGCGCCCGCTCGTCGAGCCCCGCGAGAGCCCGATCGAGCTCACGACCGACCTGGAAGCGATCGATCCCGTCCAGCGGATCCGGCGTGTCCTCGTCGGCGAGCGTGTCTTCGAGGCTGAACTCCTCGGTTCCGGGGAGAGCCGCCTGGGACGAGACGATGGGCTTCATGCTGGTGGCGATCCGGTCCACACTGGGCAGGTCGAGTCGCAGAGCCGACGCGATCTCCTGGCGCCGCGGCGCGCGGCCCAGGCGCAGCCGCAGCTCGCGCTGTACTCGCTTGAAGCGGAGCTGAAGCTCGTAGATATGCGACGGGACCCGTACCGTTCGCGAGTGGTTCTGGATGGCGCGGATCAACGCCTGCTCGATCCACCAGACGGCGTAAGTGGAAAACTTGAAGCCCCGACGATGGTCGAACTTCTCGACGGCGCGGATCAGGCCGAGATTTCCCTCCTGAATCAGATCGAGGAAGGGGACACCCATATTTCGGTAGCGCTTGGCGTTCTTCACGACCAGCTTGAGATTGTGGGTCGTGAACGTCTGCTTGGTTTCTTCCATTGCCCGCAACGCGCGCCGGGCCCGCTTCAAATTCGCTCGCGCCGAGGGAACTCCCAGGGCGAGCCGGCTCCGATGCGCGGTCACCGCGCGGGTTCGCGGCGCCGTCGAAAGCTTTTGGAGCTGCTGGTGAATCTCGAGCAGCACCCCGAGGGCGAGATCCGCGCCACCCATGGTCTCCGCGATGCGTCCGTCGAGGGCGGCAAGGCGGCTCTGCGCGCGCACGCTGCGTTGACCGGCCAACGCAGCGTGCTTCGCGACGAGGTCCTGGACCCGGCTCAAGCGGGCGTCGATCAGACGACCGTAATCGCGGTTGCTACCGTCGCGGTATCCCCGGTGCAACGCTGCGGTCACGTGTCCCGAGGCTCGACGCCGGTTCCAGCGCTCGAGAACCTCCCGGGCGGTGGCGGGGATGGCGACCATGGCACCCCGGAACGTCAGCTCCTGGGCCTCCATGGTCCTGGCCAGCGCGTAGGTCTCCTCCCGGCTCAGGACCGGAATCTCGGCAATGGACCGGATGTATTGGTGAAGGGTGTCGGGTCCGTCGCTCGATTCGCCCCTCGGACGAGACCGGCGAACGGTCTTGGGAGGGGTGGGTTGCACCGGAGTCGGCGGCGGATCCGGAGCCTCGATCGGGTCGAAATCGTACGCTCGCGACTCGCGGTCCAATTCGCTCATGAAACATCCCTCCTGCGTCTGCGGCCGGGTCGGATCCCACGGACCGAGTCGCCGCAGCATCCCGTTCAAGCGATATTGACGCCGCGCGGTCCGCCTCGGTTCACGGTCCCGATGCACCCACTCCAGCTCATGGATCCCCGAGGTGAACCCCCGAGGGGACGGATGCGACCCCTTCCAGCGGCGCGTGCACGGCGGGTCCCCGAGCGCTATCTGGAGCAGCATGCGCGGCTTCATCATCCGCATGGCGGTAGGGGCCCTGGGGCTGTGGCTAGCATCCCGCTACGTGACGGGATTGAAGATCGACGGCAACCAGACCCTGCTCGCGGCGGCGCTGCTCCTGGGTGTGGCCAATGCCGTGGTGCGACCGATCGTCGTGTTCCTCACATTCCCGATCACGGTCGTCACCCTGGGCCTGTTCCTGCTCGCGGTGAACGCCGGAATGCTCGCCGGAGTCGCCTGGCTGCTCGACGGCTTCTCCGTCGAGGGCTTCGTGGCCGCTCTGTTGGGGGCACTCATCGTGAGCCTGACGAGCTGGGTGGCGTCGTGGACCATCGGCCCCCAGGGGAAATTCGAGCTCCTGATGTCGGGCCGCCGCCGCTGACATCACCCATCACCCATATGGGAGGCCCCATATGGGAGACGACACGACCCTGTCGCTGGGGTACCTCATGGGCTGACTTTCGCCAGGGGGCCTCCGATCCGGGTCACCAAGCCTCTGGATCCGGGCTCATGTAGAAGCAAGGAGCGAACGCCCGCAAACTCGATTGCTCCGTGAGGGGCCCGCTCAGCCGAGCGGGCCCCGTTTTTTTGATTTCCTCTATAGTGTTTCGCGAGCCTCTTTGAGAGGTGGTTTCGAGAAGCCATGGAGCAAGACGCCCGCGCGCTTCAACTCGTAGAGCTGATCTACGCCGGCACGATCGATTCTTCGGCGTGGGACTATTTCGTCGAGCAGTTGTCCGACCTGTGCGGCGGCGCGGCGGTGATTTTTTCGGTGCAGCTGCCCAACGGCCCGCCCCTCGCCTATCACCTGGCGCGCTACGAAGAAGCGCTTTCCGAACTCCCCCAGAAGTATCTGCTCGAGGGCCGCTTGCCCTGGGGATCGTTCCTGGACGATCAGTTCAAGGGCCGCTTCGCCCTGGCCAGCGAGAATTTTCCCGACGCGGACGTCCCGGACACTCCGTTCTACAAAGAGGCCATGGAGCCCCAGGGATTGGCGCCCTGCGCCCCCATCGTCCACGTGATCGCCAACGATCCCGAGCGTCCCATCTCGGGAATCGGGATCTGGCGCAGGCAGGGAGGCCGACCCTTTACCGAAGACGATCTGACCTTCTGCAATCGCCTGGTTCCCCATCTCGACCGTGCCTTCGAGATCCACGGTCGCTTCGGCGACATTCGCAACCAACACGGATCGATGGCTGAAGTACTCGATCGCATCCCCGTGGGCATCATCATGGTCGACGCGGCCGGCCAGCCCGTGTTGGTCAATCGGATGGCCGAGGAGATGACACGGAATCACGACGGAATCAGCGCGGGCCCCGAGGGTGTGCGCGGCGCCAACGCGCGGGAGAGTCAGCGCCTGCGCGAGCGCCTCGGCGAGGCGATTGCCCAGGGAATCAGCGACAGCCCGGGCCGCAACGCAGTGATGTCACTGTCGCGGCCGTCGGGCAAGCGCCCCTATACCGTGGTGGTTGCGCCGCTGCTCAGTCACGTCGACGGCCGGCGAACGCACGACGCGGTGGCGGCCCTCTTCGTCGCGGATCCCGAAGCCACGGGCATCTCGACGACCGACTTCCTGCAAGCTTTGTACGGGCTGACCCCGGCTGAAGCCGAACTGGTGGCGCTGCTCGCAGCCGGACGCTCTCTGGAAGAGGCGGCGGCGGAACGCGGAGTCACGATCAGCACCATCCGCAGCCAGCTCAAGCAGGTCTTCCTCAAGACGCAGACGAACCGCCAGGGTCAACTGGTGCGACTGGTCCTCACCGGGGTCGCCGGAATCCAGGACGAGGCGATCCCTCGGGCTTGATCTCCGCTGCAATCAGCCGTTCAGCTTCAGGCGATCAATGCGCTCGTCGAGGGGCGGGTGGCTCATGAACAAAGCGTCGCGCTTCCGGGGTCGGTCGCCCGCACCCGGAGAGGGTGTTACGTTGGGAAGCACACGTGCTGATCCTGCATCCGGACGACGTGAAGTCGAGCGAGATCACCCCGCTGGACGTCTACCTTCGCCGCCGGGAGTTCATCGGCGCCGCCACCTGCGCGGCCGCGACCCTCCTGCTCCCGGGACGGGCTGGGGGAAAAGGGCCGCCGCCCCGTACACTACCCAACGTAAAAAAGGGGCCGTTCGGGACCGACGAAGACCTCACGTCCTTCGACTCGGCGACCAGCTACAACAACTTCTACGAATTCGGAACTGACAAACGGGATCCGAAGAAGAATGCCGGCAGCCTGCGGACCCGACCGTGGTCGGTGGTCATCGAGGGCGAAGTCAAGAAGCCCGCGATCGTTTCGTTCGATGACCTGCTCAAGCCGCATTCCCTGGAAGAACGGGTGTATCGCCTGCGCTGCGTGGAGGCGTGGTCGATGGTGATTCCCTGGATCGGAATTCCGCTGGGCGACGTAATCGCGCGTTTCGAGCCCACCTCCCGCGCCAAATACGTGAGTTTCACCACGCTCCACGACCCGGAGATGCTGCCCGGCCAACGACGCGCCATCCTCGATTGGCCCTACGTCGAGGGTCTCCGCATCGACGAAGCCGTGCATCCCCTGACCTTGTTGGCCATCGGCATGTACGGTCGAGAACTCCCCAACCAGAACGGAGCCCCGCTTCGGTTGGTGGTGCCCTGGAAGTACGGATTCAAGAGCATCAAGTCGATCGTCAAGATCCGCCTGACCGAGACGCAGCCACCGACCAGCTGGAACCTGTCGGCGCCGGGAGAGTACGGCTTCTACGCCAACGTCAATCCCGACGTGGATCATCCGCGCTGGAGTCAGCGTCGCGAGCGTCGCATCGGCGATCTGCGGCGACGCCCGACCCGACCGTTCAACGGCTACGCCGAAGAGGTGGCACCGCTCTACGCCGGAATGGACCTGAAGAAGAATTTCTAGAGTGGATCGCACTTCGCGACGCCGGCTGCTGCACTCCGTCGTCATCGCCGCCGCTCTGCTGCCGTTGGTCGGCTTTGGCGTAGGCGCTGCCACCGACGGCCTCGGCGCGAATCCCATCGAAGAGATCACCCACGTCACCGGCACCTGGACCCTGCGCTGCCTGCTGCTGAGCCTTGCCGTGACGCCGGCTCGGCGAATCTTCGGCTGGTCCTGGCTGGCTCCGCTGCGACGCACCCTGGGACTCCTCAGCTTCGCCTATGCAACGCTGCACGCGCTCACCTACGTCGGCCTGGACCAGTTCTTCGATTGGGAGATCCTGATCGAGGACGTCGCCGAAC
>JAZFUU010000091.1:0-4928 GCA_036447375.1 Myxococcota bacterium | reverse complement strand
TTCGAAGCCCGTTCAGGCAGCCGAATCGTCCCCGGTCTGGCTGCGGGGGTCGAGCAGACGCTCGAGCCGGTCGGGGGGAAGCACCTTCTTCTCGAGACACAGCTCGCGCACGGTCTTTCCGGTGGCAAACGATTCCTTGGCGATGGCGGCGGCCGCGTCGTACCCGATCTCCGGGGCCAGCACCGTCACCATGGCGAGACTTCCCTCCACCAGCGATTCGGCGCGCTCGCGATTGGCTTCCAGCCCATCCAGGCACTTGTCGACGAACAGATTCGAGACGTTGGTCAGCAGGCGAATCGACTCGAGCAGGTTCCGCGCAATGACCGGAATGAAGACGTTGAGCTCGAGGTGACCCGAGAGTCCCCCCACCGTCACCGCCGCATCGTTCCCGATCACCTGGGCCGCCACCTGGGTCACGGACTCGCAGATCACCGGGTTCACCTTCCCGGGCATGATCGAAGAGCCCGGCTGGAGCGCGGGGAGTGTCAGCTCGCCCAGTCCACAGCGCGGCCCGGATCCCAGCAGCCGGATGTCGTTGGCGATCTTGTAGAGCGACACCGCGATGGTCTTCAACGCGCCGCTCGCCTCCACCGAGGCATCGCGCCCTCCCTGGGCCTCGAAATGGTCCACCGCCTCGCGGTAGACGATGCCCGCCGCCTCGGAGATGCGGGCAATGGCCTTCGCCGGAAATTCCGGCGGTCGGTTGAGTCCCGTTCCCACCGCCGTCCCGCCCAGGGCGAGTTCTTCCAGGCGCTCACAGGCCGCCTCGGCCCGAGCGACGCCCAGCTCGATTTGGCGGGCGTAGCCCGCGAATTCCTGCCCCAGGCGCACCGGCGTCGCATCCATCAAGTGGGTGCGGCCGATCTTCACCACCGGGTCGAACTCCTCCGCCTTGCGGCGCAGGCAAGCCTGCAGACGGCGCAACGCGGGAAGCAGGTCTTCGTGGATCGCCTGGCGTGCGGCGACGTGCAGCGCGGTGGGAATCACGTCATTGGACGACTGGCTCGCGTTGACGTGATCATTGGGGTGAATGGGCTCCGCTCCCGCGCCCAGAAGCTGTTGGGCGCGATTCGCGATGACTTCGTTGGCGTTCATGTTGGTCGACGTCCCCGAGCCCGTCTGGAAGATGTCGAGCACGAACTCATCGTCGAGGGCACCATCGGCGACCTCCTTGGCCGCCGTCTGAATCACTTCGGCGAGCTTGCCGTCGATGACCCCGAGCTCCGCGTTGGTGCCCGCAGCGGCGCCCTTGATGATGCCCAGAGCCTGAATGAAACGTCGGGAAAAACGCTCGCCACTGACCGGAAAATTGAGGACGGCGCGCTGGGTCGAGGCACCCCAGAGCGCATCGGCCGGCACCTCCATCTCACCCATCGAGTCGCGTTCGATGCGGGTTTTCGCGGATTTGCCGGCCATCGTTGGCTCCTCTTTCTGTGGAGAATCCGCCCACACGTTAGCGCTTCGAGGGCGGGTCGAGGGTTAGCGCTTCGAGCGCGGGTCGAGGGCTAGCGCTTCGAGGGCGGGTCGAAGGATAGGAAGGGCTTGGAGTGCGCCGCCGTCGTCGGTAGAATGCGGCCGCATCGCGAACGCGACCCCGCACAACCCGTTGACGACAGGAGGAGCCGACATGGCCCAGCTCAAAGGGAGCAAGACCCACGACAACCTCAAAGCCGCCTTTGCCGGAGAGTCCCAGGCCAACCGCCGCTATCTCTATTTCGCGCGGCAGGCCGACATCGAGGGATATCCCGACGTCGGCGGTCTGTTTCGCGACACCGCCGAGGCCGAAACCGGGCACGCTCATGGCCACCTCGACTTCTTGAAGCCCGCCGGAGATCCGGCGACGGACAAGCCCATCGGTAGCACCGACATCAACCTGGCTGCCGCCGTGGCCGGTGAAACCTTCGAGTACACGGAGATGTATCCGGGCATGGCCAAGGCCGCCCGCAGCGAGAACTTCGACGACATCGCCGAGTGGTTCGAAACCCTCGCCAAAGCCGAACGCTCTCACGCCGGCCGCTTCCAGAAGGCACTCGACGGGCTGGAGGAGCTGTAATCGACGGCGCGCTCCGCGGGTGCCGCCAGCGGCACCCGCGGAGAATCGTTCGGTTGAATCGCAATGAAGGTCCAGCCCCCGTCCCGTCCATCGACGGAGCTGAAATACGGCGATCCGGAGTATTCGGACGCCCGGGCTCTCGAGTCCGAGCTACGACGCGTCGGTGAAATCTGCCACCAGTGCCGGCGGTGTCTGCCGCTGTGTCCGTCGTTCCCAAAGCTCTTCGAGCTGATCGACGCCACCGATCGCGAGATCGAAGGCGTCGCCATGGCGGGCTTCGATGCCGTCAACGAGCTCTGTTATCACTGCAAGCTCTGCTACAACCACTGCCCCTACACCGCGCCCCACGACTGGGACGTGGATTTCCCGAAATTGATGCGACGCCATCAGCTGGCCCGCGCCCGAAGGGATGGAATCCCCCTTCGGCGAAAGCTCACGACGCGTACCGACTTGATCGGAAAGATCGGCAGCCTGGTCCCGTCTCTGATGAATCTGGCCAATCGCAACCGTCTTTCCCGCATCGCAATGGAAAAGACCCTGGGAATTCACCGTGACTGGGTTCAGCCGTCGTACTATCGGAATACCGTCAGGCGCTGGTTCCGCCGGCGGGAGACGCGATCCGAGCCGACGAACGGGCGCGTCGCCTTCTTTACCACCTGTTCCGTCGACTACAGCGACCCCGAAACGGGCCGCGCCGCGGTCGAGGTCCTGGAACACAGCGGCGTGCAGGTCGACCTGGTCTACCAGCGCTGCTGTGGCATGCCCTTCACGGATGTCGGCGATCTCGACACGGCCCGTCGCTACGCCGAACTCAACGTGGCCGAGCTGCTGCCCCACGTCGAGACCGGCGCCACGATCGTGGTGCCCGGCCCATCGTGCTCGCTCATGCTGAAAACCGAGTATCCGCGGCTGCTCGAAAGCGAGGCCGCCCGACGCGTGGCCGGGGCAACCCGGGACCTGATGGAGTATCTATTCGATCTGGCTCGCGCGAAAAAGATGAAACGCGATTTCACGAAACCCCTGGGCAAAATCGCCTATCACGCGCCCTGCCACATGCGGGCCCAGAACATCGGCTTTCGCGCGAAGGATCTGCTTCGCCTGACCGGCGCGGAAGTGACCGTGGTGGACGCGTGTTCCGGCGTCGACGGCACCTGGGGCATGCAGGCGCGGTTTCACGACGCGTCGATGCAGGTGGCGGCCAAGTTGTTCCGGCGCCTCGAGGAGGCCGAGCCCGAGACGATCGCCACGGACTGTCCCCTGGCAGCGTTGCGGATTCAGGAGGGCCTCGGACGACGCGCTCACCACCCGGTGGTTCTGCTCCACCGGGCCTATGGGATGGGAGAGGAATGAGGCCTCTGAACCTCGACGAAATCGTTGCCCGCGACCGCTATGCGGAGCTTCGCTCTGGCTACCGTACCGCGATCATCGCCTACAAACGCGGGCGGCGGATGGCCTTGGGCGACCGCGCGACCCTGCTATTCGAAGATCGGGAGACCCTGCGTTTCCAGGTCCAGGAAATGGTCTGGGTCGAGCGCATCGGAGAGCCCGAGAAGATCCAAAACGAAATCGACGTCTACAACGAGCTGATGCCCGGCAACCGCGAGCTCTCGGCGACCCTGTTCATCGAGATCACCGACCTTGCCGAGATTCGGCCCGAGCTCGAGCGGCTGGCAGGCCTGGACGAGCACGTCGCTCTCTCGCTCGAAGCGCGCGGCGATTCGGAAGCGATTCCCGCCCGTTTCGACGCCACGCAGTTCGAGCCCGATCGGATCTCCGCCGTGCAGTACATCCGCTTCAGCCTCAGCGACAGCCAGGCCGAGCGATTCGTCGATCTCGGGGTTCGCGCCGCCATTCGCATCGACCACCCCCACTACAGGCACGATATCGAGATTCCCCCGCTCGTTCGGGCCAGCCTGATCTCGACACTTCACGGTGACCCCAAGCCGCTGCTGCAGGCCCCAACTTCCTGACCCTCGGGATTCGAACTCCTGAGCCTCGGGATTCGAATCCCGCTTCGGCAGCGGGGCCATTCGCTGTCCATTTTCTGTGCAGACGCTGCCTCGTGGCTGGGCATCGCGGCGCAGTCGCGGGCCCGGCTCCCGACGCCAACCCCTTCTCCAGGGGCCCAGAGCGGTTTCCGCTCGCCCAGAGGCCGGGGCGCACCGATCCCGCCTCATCTCCGATCTGGCACAGCCCTTGCTTTAGAGCCGAGCGGTTGCACGCGCTAACTGCATCCGAACGAGGAGACAACGGCATGCCCATCGGCTTCCAACCCAGGCTCCGGCTCGTGGCAACTCTCGCAGCGATCCTCATCCCCCGTGGGGCGTTCGCCCAGGAAGCCGAGGCGGCGGTGAGCGGACTCAACAGTGGTGACGTCGCCTGGGTCCTGACCAGCGCGGCGATCGTCCTCATGATGACCATCCCCGGACTCGCCCTCTTCTACGGCGGACTCGTCCGCGGGAAGAACGTGCTTTCGATCCTGATGCTTTGCTTCGTGACCGCCGCCATGGTGAGCGTGACCTGGGTGTTGTGGGGCTACTCGATCGCCTTCGGCCCAGATGCCGGCGGCGGATTGTTCGGAGATCTGTCGCTGTTCGGACTCATGGGCGTGAGCTGGGAGGCGGGACCCGACGAGAACATTCCCCCCCAGGCCTTCATGGTGTTTCAGCTCATGTTCGCGATCATTACGCCGGCGCTGATCGTCGGCGCCATCGCCGAGCGAATGAAGTTCTCGGCCTTCCTATTGTTTCTGGTCCTGTGGACGACCTTCATCTATTCGCCGCTCTGCCACTGGGTCTGGGGCCCCGACGGCTGGCTCGGAAATCTGGGCGCCCTCGACTGCGCCGGCGGCACCGTCGGGCACATCTCATCGGGC
>JAZFUU010000090.1:0-2519 GCA_036447375.1 Myxococcota bacterium | reverse complement strand
CTTCGGCCCCAGCCGGGAGGAGCGGCCGACGGTGAAATGGCCCGCCGCCAGCGCCTGCACGCCAATATCACGCTGCTTCGACACGGTGAACCGGACTGGACACCGGCCGGGGGAACCTCGGTCTCGGATCCCCGACTCACGCCCTACGGAGCGGCCCAGGCCCGCGCTTCCGCCGCCGCCATCGCCAAGACCGGAGTCGACGCGATCTATGTCAGCCCGCTGACCCGCGCCCAGGAAACCGCCGAGCCCCTGGTCAAAGCCACCGGCGTCGCGGCGATCACGATCGACGCACTGGCCGAAATCGATCCCGGTGCGCAGGGCATGACTCGCGACCAGGTCGACAGCTACTTCGTCGAAGCGATGCGGCGACCCCTGGAGGAACATTGGGAGGGCTGGCCGGAGGGAGAGACCTTTCGCGCCTTCCACCGCCGCGTCATCGGGGGTACAGCCGACCTGCTCGAACGGCACGGCGTTCGCGCCGCGCCGATGAGCGATTTCACCTGCTGGCACCTGCCCCCCGATCCCGTCTCGATCGTCGTCGTGGCCCACGGGGGTACCAATGCGGTGCTGCTCACGCACCTGCTCGACGTCCGTCCCGTGCCCTGGGAATGGATCCGGTTCGACGCTGAGCTGGCCGCCTTCTCCGTGGTACAGGCGCGACCGATCGGCCCGCAGGGCGCCGTGTGGTCGCTCCAGAATTTCAACGAGATCGACCCGCTGCGCGCCGCCGGACTGCGCTGAAACGAGATGACGGTCGGCCGGACAGTCGCCGCGGCCCTTGCGATGCTCCTGGCCTGGGGTGGGTGCACCAACAATCCGTACCCGGATGAGGACTCCGGCAAAAAGATCCTCTACGCCCCCTTCAACTCCCCACCCAAGACCCTCGACCCCGCCACGGCCTACTCGGTGGTGGACCACAAGATCACGGGACCCGTGTACGAAACTCTGCTGGAGTACCACTTTCTCCAGCGTCCCTACGCGCTGATTCCCAGCATCGCCCGGGAGGTGCCGCAGCCCGAGTCGCTCCCCGGCGGTCGGGTCGGTTACCTGTTTCGTCTGCGCGACGACCTGATCTACCAGGACGACCCCTGCTTCGCCGCCTTCGGAGACCCGGGCCGATCCACGCGCCAGATGACCGCCGCCGACCTGGCCTTCGAGCTGATGCGCATCGGCGACCCGGACGTCAACAGTCCGGTGATCACGACCTTCGCAAAGGTCGCGGGGCTTACCGACTTTTCGCAGCGTCTCGCGCAACGCCGGGAACAGGATCCGGCATTCGCCGCAAGACGCATCGATCACCAGTACGCGGAAGTGGGACCGGTGGCAGGACTCGAGGTGCTCTCCGCGACGGATCTGCGCCTCGTGCTCGTCGAGCCGTACCCGCAGATCCTGTACTGGTTTGCCATGGAGTTCACCACGCCCGTTCCGTGGGAGGCGATCGCCTACTACGACGGCGAGGAGGGCCGCGACCACTTCAACGAGCACCCCGTGGGCTCCGGACCCTATCGGGTCGAGCTCTACGACAAGCGGAATCGCATCGTCTTGGTTCGCAATCCCAACTGGTACGGCATCCGGCACCCCGAGTGGAAGGCACCCGCGGCGATCTATCCCTCGGAAGGTGAAGCGGAGGACGCAGCGCTTGGGCGGCTCGATCCGCAATACGTGGGGAAGCCGCTGCCCTTCATCGACCGCGTGGAGTTCCGTCTCGAGAAGGAGACCATTCCCAGCTTCAACAAGTTTCTCCAGGGCTACTACGACTCCTCCCACATCATCCAGGAGAGTTTCGACAACATCGTCCAGGAGGGGGATCTGTCTCCGGAAATGCGAGCGCTGGGTATGCGCCTCGAAAAGTCGATCTCTCCCAGCGTCTCCTACCTCGGTTTCAACATGCTGGACCCGGTTGTGGGCACGGCGACGGGCGAGCGCGGCCGGAAACTGCGTCAGGCCATGAGCCTGGCCATCGACGTCGAGGAATACCTGCGGATCTTTCAGAACGGCCGAGGTGTGCCCGCCCAGTCTCCGATCCCGCCGGGATTGTTCGGCTACGATGCCGACTACCAGAACCCCTATCGCCAGCTCGACCTCGACCGCGCGCGCGCGTTGCTGGCCGATGCGGGCTACCCGCGAGGCGTAGATCCGAACACGGGAAAGCCCCTGCGACTGACCTACGACACCCCCGACACTCAGGCGCGCTCGCGGCTTCGCTTCCAGTTCTTCGTCGACGCCTGGACCCGGATCGGCCTCGACGTCGAGATCGCCGCCACCAACTACAATCAATTCCGGGAGAAGGTGCGCCAGGGCTCCTACCAGATCTTTCAATGGGGCTGGATCGCGGACTATCCGGATCCCGAGAACTTCCTGTTCCTGCTCTGGAGTCCGATGGCCGAGGCGAAGAGCCGCGGTCCCAACACGGCCAACTTCGAGAACGCCCGCTACGACCGACTGTTTCTCGAAATGCGAAACCTCGAGAACGGTCCGCACCGGCTCGAGTTGATCCGCAAGCTGATCGCCATCGTGGA
>JAZFUU010000089.1:0-11551 GCA_036447375.1 Myxococcota bacterium | reverse complement strand
TGTGCGAGGGCTGCGGCGATTGCGGCGTGAAGTCAACCTGTGTCTCCTTGCGGCCGGTCTCGACAGCGCTGGGCCGCAAGACGCGGATCCACCGCGATTCCTGCAGCGACGATCGCTCGTGTCTGGACGGCGACTGCCCCGCGTTCCTGAGCGTGTTGAACCCGAGCCTGCCCCCCGACCCGCACGAAACCCGGCTCCCGTCGGCGCTTCCCAGCCCCCCGTCGCTAAACTGGGATCATCGCTATGCGATTTTCATGGCGGGCATCGGAAGCACCGGGGTCGTGACCATCGACGCCCTGTTGGTCCGCGCCGCTGAACTCGATGGGCTCTACGCGATTCACATGGATCAAACCGGGCTCGCCCAGCGCGGCGGGAAGGTCGTCTCCCACTGCCTCGTGAGCCGGAGTCCGATCGAGGGGAGCGCCCGGATCGGCTGGGGTCAGGCCGACCTGTTCCTGGCCTTCGATCCCCTGAGCGCCACCGATCGTCTCTCCCTGCTCCCTCTCGATCCGAAACGGACGCGAGCACTGGCCCACGCGGATCGCGCGCCCACCGGCCGAGAAGTGGGCGCTGGACAAGACGAGTCCGCGTCCATCGATGCAATGCTCGAAGCGCTGCGCGCCAACACGCGGTCGCTTTTCGCCCTGCGGGCCGAGGCCCTGGCCGAGGCGGCCCTGGGGCCGTCGATTCTCGCGAATACGGTCGTGTTGGGCGCCGCCCTTCAGCTCGGGCTGCTCCCCGTGTCCCAGAACTCCCTGGAACAGGCCATCCGGGACAACGGAGTCGCGGCGGAAGAGAACCTGCGCGCCCTGTGGCTGGGACGCTCGGTCGTCGTCGACCCCGATCTGGCCGATCGGCTGTTGGCGAACGCGACGGCGCCCTCCGTGGGCGATGGCGACAACCTCGCGACCCTGCCACCCGCCCTCGCAGAGAGTTGGACTCGACTCGACGCCGAGCTCGAACGGCTGTCGGATCCGGCGTCGCGACAGGCCCTGCGCTGTCGACTGGCGTCGTTCGCTGTCGACCTCGCCGACTACCAGAACACGGCCCACGCTCGGTGTTTTCTGGAACGGATCCGCGCGCTGGCGGAAGCCGAAGCGCGCTGCCAGCCGGATTCGACGAAGGGTTCGACGGCGCTCACCGAGACCGGGGCCCGGGAACTCTACCGTGTCATGGCCCCCAAGGACGAGTATGAAGTCGCGAGGCTGCTCATGCGGGGGCCCTTCCGACGCTGGCTCGAGAAGCGACGCCGCGGTCCCCTGCGGCTCCGGTATCACCTCCGCCCACCGCTGCTGAGAGCCCTGGGCCTGCGACGCAAGCTGGCTCTGGGGCGTTGGATCGAACCCCTGCTCTGGGGGCTGATCGCTCTGCGCCGCCTGCGCGGAACCGCCTTCGACCCATTCGGGTTCATGTCGCCGCGCCGGCTCGATCGCGCCATCCAGCACTGGTACACCGACCTGATCTCGACCCTCGCCGAATCCTTGACGGCCGAGAATCTCGAAGCGGCGATACGAATCGCGGGCCTCGCGGATCGGATCCGCGGCTACGAGGGAATCCGAGCCGCTCGGTTCGCCGAGGTTCAGCCTCTGGCCGAGAGCGAGTTGGCCGCCCTGTAAGGCGGGGACGTTCAGTGCGGGATGCGGACCCAGCCGCCAGCGTCCGCGCGCAACTCGATGGTGGGCCAGAACTGGAGGTCGAGCTTGAGGGTGATGACCTCGGTCTTTCCATCGAGATAGATCGTCCGAAGGCGAACGGATCCATGATCGGGCCGATCCTTCACCGCCGCCAAGAACGCGTCGAGGTCCGGGGTCGGAAGGCCGTCGACGGCGACAATGCGCCGGGTGCCTCGCAGGCCGAAGCGGTTCGCGGGCGAGCCGTAGTGAAACCAGGCGACATAGACACCCTTGGGATCGACGTTGCGCTGGGCCGAGGCGGCCAGGTGGGGAGCCTGCAACACAGCTCCCGCCCAGATCACACAGCGGGTGGTTCCCCGGCCGTCGAGGGGCAGCGTTTTGATTTCGAAGTCGAATTCCTCTGCGCCGCGCACGATCCCGACCCGGACTGTTTCGGCCTGGGCGGCGCGCTCAATCTGGGCGAGATCGATCGCTGGCTTGCCGTCGATCGTCACCAGCAGATCGCCCTCTCGGAGTAGATCGGCGGCCGCGCTTCCGGCTGTGCGACGCACCACGGAAAATACGCTCCGACGCGACCCGTCGCGCTGTTCGAGGCGCAGAGCGGCGGCATCGGGCAGGCCTCGGTTCCGCGCGTTGGCCAGCGTCAAGGGTGCTAGCTCGACCCCGAGGGCGCGCCAGCCCACGGGTCGGCCCTCTCGCAGGGGGCCGATCACCTGGAGCAGGTGATCGGCGGAGATTCCCGCGAAGAAAGCCGTCGGACCCCTCGCAGCCTGTCTGGCAAAAGAAGCCCACAACGCATACACGCGGCCTCGACGGTCCGCCAGAACGCCGCCCACCGTCGCCATGCTGTCGGCCAACGCGATCAGCTCCAGATTCGCCTCCCGGAAGCGAGGTGGGTTCGTGAGCGGCAGCATCGGCGCTTCCAGACGCGCCACCTCGGTCTTGCGAACGACGATCGTGTCCGCCGACGTCCGTCCGACCAGCCATACGCTGTCGCCCGGTCCGATGGAGCCCGAATGAAACCGGGCGCTGCGGACCGGTGTATCGCCGAGAAGAGCCGGGTCGTAGGAAACCACGGCGAAGTTGTGAGTTGGATGCAGATAGACAACGTGGCCGGGAACCTCCACCGAGGCGGCGAAGGTGATGCGCACATCGCCCATGGCGACCGGCACAGTCTCGCGATCGACGACGACGAGTCCGCGCTCCGCATCGACAACCAGTCCGGTACCGCGGTAGTTGCCGTCGTGAATACCGTCCAGGCGATAGGGGATGTCGTAGTCCACCATGACCAGGGAGGGGGCCAGCTTTCGCGCCGCTTTTTCTCCGTTCTGGGAAAAGGTCGTCGAGATCTTACGCGGCGGATCCGGCGGCGGGGACGGCGGAGACGGCGTGCAGGACCAACGCCCGGTGAGATCGTCGCGTTCGCATCGAGCCATGCTGAACCAGCGACGGTCAACGCTGATGACGGCCACCTCCTCGGTCTTTGGAATCCGCAGATTGAAGTATCGAATGGGAATTCGGGAGCCCGCGGGAACTTCGGTCAGCCGGGCCTCCAGGTCGGCGAGGTCGCTGACGCGCCGCCCGCCCACCGCCGTGACGACCACCCCTCTCGGCACGTTGGCCCGGGAGAACGAGTAGCCGGAATCCGCGAGAAACAGACCGGCGACGGGCACGGAATGATTTCGGGCCTGTTGGTAGGAGAGCGGATGCAGCACCGCACCGCCCACCTCCAGATAAGACGACGGAGTGATCTCGCGCAGGTCCTGGACCGTCATTTCGACGATCACCGGTTCCCCACCGCGTTCGACCTCCATGCGAACCGACTCGCCGACGTGGGCATCGAGCCACGATTCCACCGAAAGAAACGAACTCACCATCCGGCCGTCGACCCGCAGAATCACGTCGCCCACTTCGAGCTCAGCATCGGCCGGCCCTCCGGGCACGATCTGGTGCACGATCAGCATGCCGGTTCCATCGGGGAAGCGTTTCCGCGCGACGGCTTCGGATTCGGGCCGAAGGCCCAGTCGCCTCAGCTCGTCGTAGGGGTGATACTGAAACACCGTCTGGAGCGTGCCGCGGGGCACCTCCTCGTTTTTTTGCAGCAGGGCGAGCGCGCGAACGGCAGCGTCGAGCGGAAGGTAGTAGCTGGAGGAGGCACGGACGCTTCCCCCCGCGTTCAGGGCGACGGCACGTCCCGAGATGTCGACCACCGGCGAACCCGATGAGCCCCCGGAAGTCGCCGAAGCCGCCTGATAGTAGAACGTGTTGAAGTCATTGTAGCCGTCCGCCGAGTATCGGGGCGCGGCGCGATCCAGTCGGGCCAGCGTGCCCGCCAGGATCGAGAGCTTCTCCCCGGCGTCGTTGCCGACGACCCGAATCTCCATACCCACGCGCGCGCGCTCGGGCGCCAGGGTCAACGACTCCGGCTCCATGAAGTGGACATCGCGGGGGTCGTATCGGTAGAACCCGAAATCGTGAACCGGATCGCGGTAGATCGGCTCGACGACAACTTCTTCGTGATTGAGAAACACCGCTTCGGCCACAGCGGGACCCGGATGCACGACGTGGCGATTGGTCAGAATCAGGCCCCGCTTGGCATCGACTACAAAGCCGGTGGCCGTCTCGAAGGCGGGCGTCTGGGTGTCGAAGGCCCGAGGCACACTGACCCTCAGGACCACGACCGCTCGCGCCACGCGGTCCAGGGTCGGTCGCCAATCGTCGCGAGATTCGCGACCCACGGAGCTCGTGGCCAGGAGGGCGACCGCTGCTGCGATGGCGACGCTAACTCTTGCCACTTGGGGCCGTCTCGGGGAGCACGCGCTGCAGATAGCGTTTCACGTATTTCCCGAGTACGTCGGCCTCGAGGTTCATGCGGTCACCGGGGCGACGATCGCCGAGGGTGGTCTCGGCCAGGGTGTGCGGTATCAGGGCGACGTCGAAGCCCGATTCGGAGACACCCACCACGGTCAGGGAGACCCCGTCGATGGCAACCGATCCCTTCTCGACCAGGAGGTCCGCGAAGTCGGATCCGCAATCGACGAACAATCTCACATCGTCGGCCCGGCGCTCGAGGTGACGAACGCATCCGGTCCCGTCGACGTGCCCCTGGACGAAGTGTCCGTCGAGACGTCCGTCAGCGCGAAGGGCCCGTTCGAGGTTGACCCGCGCGCCGACGGCCAGATCCCCCAGGGCCGTCCGGTCCAGGGTCTCGCGCACGGCATCGCAGCGAAGTCGATCGCCATCGAGTCGGGCCACGGTCAAGCAGCCGCCATTCACCGAAACCGAGTCGCCCACCCCGAGTTGGGGGACGATCGTCGGGGCCTCGATTTCGAGGGTCGTGGATTCCTCGTGAGGCTCGATTCCGGTGACGGTCCCCACGACCTCGACGATGCCGGTAAACATGACGCTGCTTCAGCCCCCGCCGTCCATCACTTCGAGAATCGCCGATCGATCTGCCGAAGCATCTCGTCCCGGACGGATTCATAGCGCGCGGGAAGCTCGATGGGCGGATTGGGAAGCCTGGACTCGATCGCCTCGAGCTGGATCTCGTGATACTTGACCTTGAAGTCCACGAATTTGAGACCGTGGGCGGTGGAGATGACGACGACGCGATCGTTTGCGCGGATCAGGCCCCGATGAACCAGTTTTTCCATCGCTGCCAGCGCGACTCCGGTGTGGGGACAGTTGAACAAACCCGTGCGATCGGCCCGGGCACACGCCTCGGCGAGCTCCACTTCGCTGGCCTGCTCGACGATGCCATCGTATCGCCGCAACGCGTCGATGGCTTTGTTCACCGAGACGGGATTGCCGATCTGAATCGCTGTGGCCAGGGTTGGGCGCGCGGCAATGGGCTCGAACACTTCGAACCCCCGCTGGTACGAGAGGTACAGGGGATTTGCGGCCTCGGCCTGGGCGCAGACGATGCGGGGCCGGCGGTCGACGAGGCCCAGGTCGATCAGCATGTCGAGGCCCTTGGCCAGAGCCGACACATTCCCCAGGTTCCCGCCCGGGATCACGATCCAGTCGGGCACGGTCCAATCGAATTGCTCCACGATCTCGATGCCGACCGTCTTCTGACCTTCGATGCGGAGACTGTTCATCGAGTTGGCCAGATAGATCCCGTCGCGTTCGGCCACCTGCTGGACGATCTGCATGCAGCCGTCGAAGTCGGTATCGAGGGAGAACACGATCGCCCCGTTCGACACCGGCTGGATGAGCTGGGCGACCGAGACCTTGCCCCGGGGCAGAAAGACGACGGCTGGAATCCCCGCCGCAGCCGCATAGGCGGCGAGTGCCGCGGAGGTGTCGCCGGTGGAGGCGCAGGCGACGGCCGGAATCTCTCGTCCCCTCGAGATCATCTCCACGACCTGGGAGACGAGCACGGTCATGCCGAGGTCTTTGAAAGAACCGGTGTGGGAGTTGCCGCATTGCTTGATCCAGAGATCGTTGAGTCCGAGCTCTCTTCCGTAGCGATCCGCCCAGAAAAGGTTGGTGTTGCCCTCGAACATGGACACAATATTCTTGCTACTGATTCCGGGGAGCACCCACTCCTTTTTGCCCCACACGCCGGAACCGAAGGGCCAGTCGGCAACGTGGTCGCGTTCCTTGAACCGACGCTTCCACGCCTCGGGCGACGTCTTCTGCAGCTCGCGCAGATCGTGGACCACCTCGAGCAGGTCACCGGTCCGGGAACGGTAGACGACCTCGTCGAGCGGATAGCGTTCGTTCGGGTCGGTGATGCTCTGAAAACGCGCGCGATATTGGGGTTTCTCGGTCACGCCTAGAGTCCCTCTTCGATCCGGATCAGGCACGTGGGCGCCGTCACATCCGGCAGTTGATCGATGATGTCCAATGCCCCGCGCACCACAGACTCCCGCGCCGGATGGGTCTTGACGATCAGCGGGACGGACTCGGCCGCCGCCCCCCGCCCCTTCTGGATCATCGACTCGATCCCGATCTCGTGATCGCCCAATACCGAGGAGATGTGGGCCAACACGCCCGGGCGATCCACCGCGGTGAAGCGGAGATAGCAGCGGCCGACCAGGTCTCCAAGCGGTACCAGGGGCTTGGCTTCGATCCGGTGCGGCATGTAGGAGAGCGGCGCCACCCGCCCGGCGCTTCCACGTCGGATCTCCCGGGCGATCTCCATCAGGTCGGCCACGACGGCGCTGGCGGTGGGAAGCTCTCCCGCGCCGGCACCGTAGAAGAGGGTGGGCCCCACCGCGTCCCCCGTCACCGCGATGGCGTTCATGGCCCCATCCACGCTCGCCAGGAGGCTCGTGATCGGGACCAGGGTCGGGTGGACCCGCGCCTCGATCCGAGCTGGAGAATCGCCTTCCTCGACGCGGGCCTTGGCAATGCCCAGCAGTTTGATGCGGTATCCGAACTCGCGGGCGGCCTCGAAATCGACTGGGGTCAACCCGCGGATGCCCTCGGTGGGAATCTCCTTGAAGGTCAGTTCGGCACCGAAGGCCATCGTGGCCAGCAGAGTGAGCTTGTGGGCGACGTCGATGCCATCCACGTCAAAGCTGGGATCGGCCTCCGCGTAGCCGAGGTCCCGAGCCCGCTCGATCACCACTTCGAACGCTTCGCCGGTGCGCTCCATTTCGGTGAGCACATAGTTCGTGGTGCCGTTCATGATACCGTGGACACTGAGGATGCGGTTCGCCGCGAGCCCCTCTCGCAGCGAGCGCAAGATAGGGATTCCGCCGCCGACGCTGGCCTCGAAAGCAATGTCGACACCGCGGCGCGCTGCCGCATCGAAGATTTCTTTGCCGTGGAGCGCGAGCAGCGCCTTGTTCGCCGTCACGACGTGTTTGCCCGCGTCGATCGCCGCCTCGATCAGGCGCCGCGCGACGTCATAGCCCCCGATCAATTCGACCACGATGTGCACCTGCGGATCGGCGATCAGCCCGTCGGCATCGTCGTCGAACCGGATGCCGGACAGGTCGACGCCCCGGTCGCGGTCGGTGTCGAGATCCGCGATTCGAACCAGGTTCAGGGAAAATCCCAGGCGCTCTTCGATCACCGCAGCGTTCCGCTGCAGAACCTTGACCACGCCGGTGCCGATGGTTCCGAATCCGATCAGCCCCACCCCGACCGCCTCGCCGGATCGACTCATGTGTCGGACCCCGCGTCCTCGGCTGGAATCTCCCGAAGGAAACGCCGGATCCCCCGAACCGCCTGGCGGATGCGCTGCCGATTCTCGACCAGGGCAAAGCGCACGTAGCCCTCGCCGCTCTCGCCGAAGCCCGTGCCGGGGGAAACCGCCACCTGGGCCTCCTCGAGCAGGCGTTTCGAGAACTCGAGGGAGCCCATCGCTCGAAACGGCTGCGGAATCCGCGCCCACACGAACATGGTTCCGAGCGGCTTTTCGATCTTCCAGGCGCCCTCGCCGGGTTGTCCCAGGCCGTCGATCAGCACGTCGCGCCTCGCCCGATATTCGTCGACGTTTTTCCCGACCACGTTCTGGGGTCCGCGCAACGCCACGATCGCGCCGATCTGGATCGCCTGGGGAATTCCGTAGTCCAGGTAGCTCTTGATGCGCGCCAACGCGTGAATCATGTCCCGGTTGCCGCAGGCAAAGCCCACCCGCCATCCCGCCATGGAATGGCTCTTCGTCAACGACGTGAACTCGATCGCGATGTCCTTGGCCCCCGGTACTTCCAGAATGCTCGGCGGTCTGTATCCGTCGAAGCAGACCTCCGCGTAGGCGAAATCGTGAAGCACCATCAGATCGTGGGTACGCGCGAAGTCCACGATGCGCTCGAAGAAGGATCGATCGACGGTCTGGGTGGTCGGATTGTGGGGAAACGACAGGATCAGCATCTTGGGCTTCGGCCAGGTGCGCGCAACCGCGGTTTCCAGGTCCGCCACGAGGTCGCCATCGGGACGCAGCGGAACGTGCCGCAGATCGCCCCCCGCGATGATCACCGAGTAGGGATGAATCGGGTAGGCGGGTTCGGGACACAGCACCACATCCCCGGGGCCCACGGTCATCAGCACGAAGTGAGAGAGTCCTTCCTTGGACCCGATCGTCGCGATCGCCTCGGTCTCGGGGTCCAGTTCGACGTCATGGCGCCGCTGATACCACTCGCAAATGGCCGCGCGCAGGTTCGGAATGCCGCGCGAGGCCGAGTAGCGGTGATTGCGCGGGTCCTGCGCCGCCTCGCAGATCTTCTCGACGACGTGGGGAGGCGTGGGCAGATCCGGATTGCCCATGCCCAGATCGATGATGTCGCGGCCGGCGCGACGCGCCGTCTTCATCAGGTCGATCACCTCGGCGAGGATGTACGGCGGCAAGCGATTCAACTTGTTGAAGTCGTGGCGAATCTTCGGGCTCATCCCGCCTCTCCCACGGGTCCCATCTGCGGGCGATGCAGACGAGTCGATTCGTAGGTCTCTTCGGCAGCATAGGAAGAGCGCACGAGAGGCCCGCTGGCCACGTGCGGAAAGCCCAGATCACGCGCGGAATCGGCCAGCGCATCGAACTCCGGCGGATCCCAGTAGCGCTCGACCGGGAGATGGTGCCGGGTGGGCCGCAGATATTGGCCGATCGTCAGCGCGTCGACCCCCGCGCTGCGCAGTTCGCCCAGCACCTCCACGACCTCGTCAAAGCCCTCGCCGAACCCGACCATGAGACCCGACTTCACGACCGATTCCGGTCGCAGCCGCTTCGCCTCGGCAAGAACGGCCAGTGACCGCTCGAAAACCGCTCCCGGGCGCACACGACGGTACAAACGGGGAATTGTCTCCACGTTGTGATTGTAGACCTGAGGCGCCGCCTCACACACGGTGGCGACCGCGGCGAGATTTCCCCGAAAGTCCGGCGTCAGGACCTCGACACTCGCCTGGGGCCGACGCGCACGGATCGCGCGCACGGTCGCCGCGAATTGGGCCGCACCTCCGTCCGCCAGGTCGTCGCGGTTGACCGATGTCAGAACCCCGTGGGCCATCTCGAGCTCCACCGCGAGTCGGGCCACCCGATCGGGTTCTTCGGGGTCCGGAGGCATCGGCGGGCGCCCGGTCGTGATCGCACAGAAACGGCAAGATCGCGTGCAGACATCGCCCAACAACAAGAACGCGATGTGGCGACGCGACCAACACTCCGAGCGGTTGGGACAACGCGCCTCCTCACACACGCTGTGCAGACGTGAACGGCGAAGCCGCCGCTCGAAGTCGCGCAACAGCGGGGTTCGCGACTGCGTCCGGACGCAATGCGGAGGCAGCCGCCGGTGCTGGAACCCGCGCTCTCCCGTGCCGATGTGGACGAGCGAACTAGACATGCAACCTCTCGGATTGACTGAGTTTATTCGACTTTCTCGGCCGGTGCCAAGCGACCCTGGCGGCGCGAGAAGATCCAGTAGAACGGGAGCCCGGCGGCCAGCAATCCCACTCCCAGAACGCACTCGAGAGGGCGACCCCAGATCAACGCGGCGGCGACTCCCGCGTTGGCCAGGACATACAGGGCCGGAACCCAGGGATAGCCCCAGGCACGATACGGCCTCGCTCGCCCGGGTTGGGTGCGCCGCAGGCGATACAGGGCGAATACGTCCGCCATCGTGGCGAGAACAATGGCAAAGGTCGTGTAGGTGAGCGCAGCTTCGAAGGTTTCGAGCCCCACCAGGATCAAGATCGCCGCCAGCGCCTGGAGACCGATCGCGACCCCGGGCGTGCGAAACCTCGCGTGGGCGCGATCCACGCCGGGGAAGAAAAGGCGGTCCAGCGCCATCGCGTAGGCGATACGCGGTCCCACCAGAATCGTCGCGTTCAAGGTGCCGAGAACCGAGAGCAGCGCGAGAGCGCCGACGAATCGACCCCCGATGTCGCCGAACAGGGCTCGGGCCGCCGCCTCTCCGGCGTTGGCCTCACCGCTCAGGGAGGCAACCGGAAGGGCGTAGAGATAGACCGCATTCACCAGCAGATAGACGGCGGTACAGATGGCCAGCCCCAGGAACAGCGAACGCGGCAGGTTCCGCCCCGGATCGCGAATTTCGCTGGCCACGTAGACCGAGGAATTCCAGCCGAGATAGCTGAACAGCACCGGCGACAGGGCGAGTCCGAAGGCCACCAGGGGCAACTCCGCGGCACCGTCCAGAATCGGTCGCAGGTTGCTGAAGTCGCCCTCGCCAAAGACCGGTCCCAGCAGGCCGAGGGCGACGAGGGCGATGATCTTCACGATGGCGGTCCAATTGTTGACGCGTGCGCCCCAGCGCACCCCGACGTAGTTGAGAGCCGAAACCACCAGGACCAACCCGACGGCAACGGCGGCCTCCCCGGTCGCGCTGATCGAGAAGAACGAGCCGAGCCCCGCCGCGAACGCCGCGGCCAGGGTGGCGATGGTTCCCGCGTAGATCACGAAAAAGCTGAGCCAGCCCACCAGGAAGCCCGCGATCGGGTGAAAGGCCTCGCGCAGGTACACGTAGTCGCCGCCGGCCCGGGGGAACATGGCGCCCAGTTCTGCGTTGGCGAGGGCACCCGCCAGCGAGAGGAGGCCCCCCACGACCCAGGCGGCGAGAATGACCCCGGGGTGGGGAAGCAGGGCCGCGATCGGGCCCGGGGTAAAAAAGATCCCCGATCCGATCACCCCGGACACGATGAGCAGGGTCGCGTCCCGGAGGCCCAGGTCGCGCCTCAATCGATCGCGCGGATGGGCTTCGGGAACAGTCTCCGACACAACAGACCCCCGTTACACGGGACGGGCTTCGGGGACAGTCTCCCACACAACAGACCCCCGTTATACGGGATGGGCTTCGGGGACGGTCGCTTCCACGGCAGCTCCCCGCGGTGTCGCCGATCTCAGACGAGCAGGGGGATGATCAGCAGCGCGACGATATTGATCACCTTGAGCATCGGATTGATGGCGGGCCCGGCGGTGTCCTTGTAGGGGTCGCCCACGGTGTCGCCCGTCACCGCCG
>JAZFUU010000088.1:0-4950 GCA_036447375.1 Myxococcota bacterium | reverse complement strand
CACCTTTACCGCCACGACGATCGTGGGTGGCATCGTACTCTGGAGCTTCTCGAACCTGCGCTTCCAGGCCGAGATGGCTCAGCTGCTGGTGATCCTGATGATCGTCAACATGTTCGGCGCCATCACCATCGTTCCCGCCTTCTACTCGATCCTGCGGCCCAAGGTGGCGACGGCACTGCTCAGCGACGAACAGCGTGAGTCGATCCGACTGCAGAAGGAACGCGAGAGGAAGCTCGGCCTACGTGACGACGAGTGAGCGCCCCGTACGCCCCCAACGAGATTGAATCGAAGTGGCAGCGCCGCTGGGAGGCCGACGGCCTCTACCGGGCCCGGGTGGATTGGGATCGACCCAAGCACTACGCGCTGACGATGCTCCCCTACCCGAGCGGCGATCTGCACATCGGCCACTGGTTCGCGATGACGCCCTCGGATGCGCGGGCCCGCTACATGCGGATGCAGGGCTTCAACGTGCTGTTCCCGATGGGCTTCGATGCCTTCGGCCTGCCGGCCGAGAACGCCGCCATCGCCCGCAACATCCACCCCAAAGAATGGACCTACGACAACATCGAACGCATGCGCCAACAGCTGCGCTCGATGGGGGCGATGTTCGACTGGGACCGCGAGGCGATCAGCTGCGATCCCTCCTTCTACCGCTGGACGGAATGGCTCTTCACGAAATTCTTCGAGGGCGGCCTGGCGTATCGGGGAGAGGCGACGGTGAACTGGTCGCCCTCGCTGCAGACGGTGCTGGCAAACGAGCAGGTCATCGATGGCAAGGACGAACGCACCGGTCAGCCGGTCGTCCAGCAACAGATGACCCAATGGTTCTTCCAGACCACGCGGTACGCCGAAGAGCTCCTCGACTTCAGCAAGCTCGAGTGGCCCGATCCCGTGCGAACGATGCAGTCGAACTGGATCGGACGCAGCGAAGGAGCGTTGGTCACTTTCGCGACCGAGGCTGACGAGCCGATCGAAATCTATACCACCCGACCCGACACATTGTGGGGCGCGACCTTCATGGTGCTGGCGCCGGAGCACGAACAGGTCGAGAGGGTCACCCGCGACGAACAACGAGCGGCGATTGACGCCTACCGGGAGCAAGCGGCCGGCGCCACGGAGATCGAGCGGAGCAACGAGCAGCGCGAGAAGACCGGAGTCTTCACCGGAGGGCACGCGGTCAATCCGGTGAATGGAGCGCGGATTCCCATCTGGATCAGCGACTACGTGATGCTCGGCTACGGCACCGGCGCGATCATGGCCGTCCCCGCTCACGACCAGCGAGACTTCGACTTCGCCCGGAAGTTCGGCCTGGAGATCCGCCCGGTGATCCAACCCGAGGGGGAGGCTCTCGACGGCGAAACCATGACTTGCGCCCATCTGGGTCCGGGAAGAATGCGGAACAGCGGTGATCTCGACGGAACGCCGGCCACCGAGGCCAGAGGCCGTGCGAATCCCGCCATCGACCGGGTGATCGATTGGCTCGAGGAACGCAAGCTCGGAAGGGAATCCGTTCGGTACCGCCTGCGCGACTGGCTGATCAGCCGACAGCGCTACTGGGGCGCTCCCATTCCCATGTTGCTTCGCGGCGACGGTGGCTACGAAGTCGTGCCGTCGGAGGCCCTGCCCGTGCTGCTCCCCGAAGGCGTCGAGTTCATGCCCGGCGGTCAGAGTCCGCTCAAGCGACTGGAGAACTTTCGGCAGACGACCGACGCCGCCGGAAATTCCGCCGAGCGCGAGACGGACACCATGGACACCTTCATGTGCTCCTCGTGGTACCAGTACCGGTATCTG
This sequence comes from Myxococcota bacterium, assembly GCA_036447375.1. GTDB lineage: Bacteria > Myxococcota_A > UBA9160 > UBA9160 > SMWR01 > JACZXC01. Next base: position 3,159 of record JAZFUU010000088.1, on the reverse strand, counting down.
AGCCCGGACTTCCCGAGCGGCCCATTCGACCCGGAGGAGGCCGCGTACTGGCTGCCTGTGGATGTGTACACCGGCGGGGCGGAGCACGCGGCGCTCCACCTCCTCTACACCCGTTTTTTCACCAAGGCCATGCGCGACGTCGGAGTCTTCGAGGAAACGGCCCGGGCCATGCAGCGGCACGATCGTTCGCCTCAGGGGCTGTTCGATGAGCCGATGCTTCACCTGCGTAATCAGGGGGATATCCTGGGAGAGGAGCGGCGGGGTGACTTCGTCGTCGCCACCGGAAGACACAAGGGCAATCACCTGCTCGCGGACCGCATCGAGGTGATCGACGCCGCTCTCGCGCCCGAGCGTTCCGGCGACGTGGTGGGCGAGATTCTGCGGCGCACCGAGAACGTACTGCTCGTCGCAGATCGCTCGGGGCAGTCCACCGCGGTCGAGACGGGTCCGCATACGCAAATCGAGATCCCCGGAATCGAGGGCAAGAACAACGTCGGCCAGTTGCGACACCACCTCGAGATCCAACGCATGTCGAAGAGCAAGGGGAACGTCGTGAATCCCGACGCGCTCGTCGCCGAGTACGGAGCGGATACGGTCCGGGCCTATTTGATGTTCGCCTTCGACTGGGAGAAGGGCGGCCCCTGGGACAGCCAGGGCATGATGGGAATCGTCCGCTGGTTGAACGAAGCATGGGAGTTGGCAACCGGCCCCAGCCCGTCCGAAGTGGGCGACCGAGACGCCGAGGACCGCCTCGCACGCTGTGTGCACCGCTGCATCGCCCGGGTCTCGGAGAGTCTCGAGCGTTTCAGCTTCAACACGGCGGTGGCCGCGCTGATGTCGCTTCGCAACGACCTGCGGGGCGCCAGGCGAGAAGCGGCGGTGGGCGCCGAGGCCTGGAACGAGGCGATTCGCACGCTGCTGTTGCTGATGGCTCCGCTCGTCCCGCACATCGCCGAGGAACTCTGGTCGCGGCGGGGCCTCGAATACAGCATCCATCAGCGGCGATGGCCCACAGCGGATCCGGCCCTGCTGGTGGGCGACACCATCAAGCTGGCCGTGCAGGTCAACGGCAAGCGACGGGATGAAATCGAGGTGGCCACCGACGCAGACGAAGATGCGATCCGCCGCGCCGCTTTGGCGTCGCCCAAGGTTCAACGCCACCTGAAGGGGCGCGAGCCCAAGAAGATCATCGTGGTGCCCGGCCGTCTCGTAAACCTGGTCGGCTGACGGAGTTCCGACCCCCGAAGCCAAGTCTTAGAACGCCGTTTCGTCTCTGTCTGCGGCTCATTTCAGACGCAAAGTGCGCATTCGAGCCCTGTATTTTCGGAATTCGAGTCATTTCGTCGGAGGCACTTGCGAAGTCGAAATTCTGTGCTATAATTCCCCGGACTTTGATAACCCGCTTCGGCGGGCTTTTTGTGGGTGCCTACTTTCGCTTTTTATTCGTCAATCGAAATGCTCAACCGAAATGATCCGGCATTTCCACTGAAAACCGGCCACGGTTTCGCCGATCCATTCCCCATGCCCTATCGATCGAATCCCCCGGATGAAGAACCCGAACCGAAGAACACGGTCGAGCCGATTCGAATGGTGGAGCGCGAGCTCACCCGGCCCGATGGAACGAAGATCAAGGTGAGCGTACCGGTGTATCCGCCCTTCAAGCTGATGCCCAGGGCGCCGGGGGAAGTATCGAAACCACCCCAGAAGGCATCCCTGCGCTCGCGTCAGAAACGCCACCGCAAGACGGGCTAACGAGGCCCGGCCAGGTTGGGTCTCAGAGGCTTCCCACGGGAGGCTATCGTCGCCCTGTGAACGAAGCGCCGGAGGATTCCGCCTCCACGGGCCTGTGGGCGGTTGTGAAGCGGCATCCCATCATTGCGGGGCACGCTGGTCGTCTGCAGCATGGTCGGGGCGATCCTGGGCTTCACACTGCTGGCTGGGGACGGGTCTCCCCTGCGCCGCATCCTCGCGGGCGCCGTGGCCGGCGCTGGCACCGGCTTCCTGATTACGGCGACGAAGAGGATCGGCTGACGGCGGCCCACTCGTCGGGCACCCGCCCGGCGGAATTCGACCTTTCGGGTGCCCTGGCGCGCCGCACCAGCCACCAGACCATGCCGCCGACCATCAACGGCGGCAGCGCGCTCAGCACAGCCGTCGTCCACAGAAAGGCCTGACGGGCGCCCTCGTCGCGTCCCGATGCGCAGACGGAGCAGGCCCACGCCAGTCGCGGTGAGACCAGCACGAGGACTGCGACGGCGGAGATGGCCCCCGCGCGGAGTCGGTTTCTCATCACAGATAGACCGTCAGGTAGAGAACAGGCCATACACCGACGACGAAGTACCAGAAAACCTCAGCTACCGCGAGCTGGCTGCTCACGAGCCACCCCCGCTGCAGGCGCAGCCAGGTAAACCACAGCAGGCCCAGGGCGATCACCGCGTGCAGCGCGTGCAGCCCCACGATCAGGTAGAAGAAGCTTCCCAGGCTGCTCGAGGTCAGCGTCAGCCCCTCGCCGATCAGAGAAATCCACTCGACACCCTGGAAGAGGATGAAGAAAGCGCCCAGAAGTATCGAGAGCAGGAGTGGCGCCTTGGCCCGCTGCCGGTCGCGCCGGAAGGCGCGGCGCGCCGCGAACAACATCGCGCCCGAGAGCAGTAGCGCGGCGGTATTGAACGCCGTCTCTTCGACGGGAAGCCGGGGCTGCCCCGGCGGGGGCCAGACGACCGCGCCCCCGCGGATGATGGCGAAGGCGCTGATCAGTCCGGCGAAGAACATCACCTCCATCCCGATGAAGATGAGCATGCCCAGAACACCGCTCGGCACCAGCGGCGAGCGGTCGGATTCGGAAGCGACGCGAAGCCGTCCTCTGCCCGGAAGCGCCACGGTCAATACTCTCTCCGCCTAGTGGTGATCGCCGGCGTGCTCAGGTGCCGCCTCAGCCTCCGCCAGCCAGACCGGTTTCACCCAATTCGCGCCTTCGGCCTTCATCACATCGGGAGCGACGGCCGAGAAGAAGAGCAGCATGAACACCAGAACGGTGGCCATCATGTAGGTCACGTATCGCTGGGCGATTCCGATGTGCATGAAGTTCTTGACCACCAGATACGCCTTCACGATCGCGATCCCAAAGGCGGTCAGGAGCGTGACCCAGCGAATTTCCAG
>JAZFUU010000087.1:0-4978 GCA_036447375.1 Myxococcota bacterium | reverse complement strand
TCGCTTTTCGTCCCAGGCCCAGCCGGCCAGGCGAATCTCGAGGATTTCGTTTCCTTCGCCGAGCACGTCGTGGCGCGTGACCTCGCCGCGGCAGCGCACCTTCGGGTCGATCGAAAGGTCCGCGCCGATCCACACGTCCAGCAGCTGATTCTTTTCCGAAGCGAATGCGCCCAATTCATGGGCGCGCAGGAATGGCGAATAGTGAAAGACCGGGTTTGCGCCTCGCAGATAGACGCCCACTCTCGGCAACAACGGACGAAAGATCCGAGGGTCGTCGATTCCAGTCCGAATCGCGTCGTTCGCCTCACGGATTCGCGCCGAGACTTCGAGCTGCTTTTCGGCCTGGCGAAAGTGGGACGGCATCAGAATCAGCAACAGCCACGCGATGCCCCCGGCGCCCAGCGCCCACCGGGTTCGATCCGATCGATGCCATTCACCGGACTCACCGGACGTGCCGGCGCGTCGCTCGAATCGCAGGGTGGCCAGACCGATCAGGCTCAACCAGAAAAGCAGCACGAACGTCTGGTAACGGGCCAGACGCCAGGACTCCTCCCACTGCCCCATGCGACCGAGTCCGGCGACGAATGCCGACGCCAAGGTGAAGCTGAGAACGCCGACATACACCGCCTGGAGTGTCCCGACGGGCAAGCGGGGTGAACGACGGGCGACGAAATTCAGGAGCACCAGGCAGCCCGCGAGAATACCGGCGAAGCCGAGAAGGGTTCCCGCCAGGGGGTGAGTCCAGGTGAGCGGTCCGCCCAGGGTCCTCGCCACCCATGTGAAGTAGGCGCCGGGGGAAGCCAGCAGCTGGGGCCAATCGCCCGCCGCCGATGGCGCGTAGCCGAGGAAGTACGGCCCGACGATCGCGACCGCCGCCAGGGTCATGAATCCGATCCAGCGTCGCGGAAGGCGAAGACCTGCGCTCAGTAGGATCAGCGCCGGCCAGCCGAGGATTCCGTTGAACATCGAATAGGAAGCCACGCTGACGGCGGCGAGGCTCGCTGCGAGCCACACCCGCGCCGCCCTTCCCGCGTGCTTTTCTCCACTGGCCTCGAACTCATAGGCGTCGCGAGCGCGGACCAGAGCCAGCACCGACCAGGTCAACGGGGCGAAGGCGAGGAAGTAGCAGACGTTCAGCGGACGCACGAAGTTCGTGATCTGCGTCGCGGAGAAGAGGAGCATCCCCGTCAGCCCGGTCAGAAAGATCGCGCCTTTCCGGGAGAGTTGGGGCTCCCTCCAGACGCAGCGGATCAGGAGGCCCGCGGTAATCGTCTGCAACACGAGGCCGCAGGAGTTGAGGAACGTGTTGGTGCCGCGGAAGAGAGCGAACTCGGCAATGAACAGGGCGTTCGGGAAGAACATGCGATGGCCGCCCCCCTCGGTGAAGAGCTGCCAGAGGAAGTCTTCTCCCGCAAAGAAGCGCTGGACGTGGGGCATGCGGAACCAGAGATCCGCGGAGGGGCCGGACCACTGGCTCTGGGTGACGAAGTAGAGCGTGGTCGTCAGCACGACCCCGGCGCCACCGATCGCGGTTGCCGCCGGGCCCCACCCGAGGAGTTTTGACAGCCCGGATGCCAACCCTACTCCACGTAACCGAGGATCCGAAGTTTCTCGAGCTCTTCCGGGTCGAGTCGAGGGGGCGCCTCGCGACCGGTGATCGCAAGTCCCGTCCTTCGGTGCACGGGTGGGTGGATCGTCAGGCCGTCGAGATAGACCCGCAGTCGTGCGGCCATCGCTCCAAAGAGATCGCGGCGCTTATCGCGGAGGTTTCGCTCTTCGCCGGGGTCGCTTGCGAGTTCGAAGAGGTAGCCTCGGGTGTCCCCGTAGTGCGCGTGCCCCTCGATCCGCTTGTACCCATTCATCAAGGTGACACGGCGCACGGGAAGCGGGGCGCGAAAGGGGGCTCCACTCAGGACGGCCGGGAAAATCGCACGCGACTCGGGAATCTCGGCATCGCCGGCGAGAATCGGCTTCAGGTCGATGCCCTGCCCGTCCGGCGGTATCGGGAGCCCCATCAGGCTGAGCACCGTTGGCAGGATGTCCAGGTGCCAGGCCAGGCCCTCGACGACGTGCTCGGACCGGTTTCGCAGGAAGCGCGGATACGAGATCACGAGTGGAACCTTCAAGACTTCTTCGAACGGGATATAACCGTGCCGATCCAGGCCGTGCTCGAAGAAGGCCTCGCCGTGGTCGGAGAAGACGACAAGGAGCGTGTCCTCCCACTGTCCCGCCTCGACCAGGGTATCTCGGATCTGGCCGATGGCGCGGTCGATCTGGCGGATGCGCTCGTCGTAGCTCGCGCGGACCACGGCGATGTCCGCCGCGAAGTGCGGCTCCGTGGTGAAGGATTCGGCCGGTGCGACGCCTGTGATCTGGTCTTTGTCGCGTTCGACCAGAGAATTGACGATGTAGTAGAGGTAGCGCTGGCTGTCGGAAAGATCCGCGGCGTTGCCGGAGACGGTCGTGCGCAGGAGCGCGAGCTCGGCGTCCGAGGGGAGCCCGCGCTCGGGATGCGCGGCGCGGTACGCCTCGAGGCCTCCGTAGGGACGATGTGCCGCGTAGGTGTGGACGAAGAGGAAATAGGGGTCGGGCCCCGCGGAGCGGATCCAATCCAGAACCTCGGGGAAAGCCTCGTCCACCACCGACCCGCGCGGGTATTCGTCGTAGCTGTCGAATCCGCGGTCGAAGCCGAAGCGCGCCGCCACATAGGCGCCCTCATGAAAGGCGGCGGTTCGAAAGCCCGCTTGGGACAGGATCTCCGCCAGGGTGGGAACGTTCGGAGAGAGCCGGGCCACGATCGAGGCCACGCCGTGTTCGCGGGGATCGAGCCCGGTGAAGATCGACATATGCGAGGGGCTCGTGTAGGTCGAGGCTCCGTAGAAGTCCCGGAAGAGGACGCCCTCGGCCGCGATCTTCGCCAGCTCGGGCGTCGTGTCGAGCGGCCGGTATCCGTTGACGTGGTCCGCTCGGACCGTGTCCATGCTCAGGAAGATGATGCGCTGGGGCGGGGGAGGAGTCTCCGCACAGCCCAGGAGCAGAAGGGTCGCCTCCAGCAGCACGAACGGCACGAACAGCGCGGCAGTGAGAGTCGCGCCACCGTTTCGGGGTCTTTCCGTACGCATCGCGGGAGGCTGCGCGCGGCGCGGCCCGAAGAATTCTACCATGCGAGCCGGTCGCAGACCCGTCTAGAGCTGAACTTCGGGCTGCGCTCCGAAAAATTGCCAGCGAGGAGTATCCGATGCGGAACGCGCTCTTTGGTTGCGCGCTGGTCATCGTCGTCTATGTCTGCCTGGAGGCGTTCTCCTACGCGGCTTTCTGGGTGATCGAAGCTGAGCCCTTCTCGTTCTCTCGCCTCGCCGAGTCGCGAGCGGACCGACAGGAGATCCAGCGCTTCGAGGCCGAGCCCGGAACCGAAACCGAACGCACCCGGCCGGCCTGGCGACAGGTGCGCGCCTCGAGATTTCTGCCTCACCCTTATCTGGGAGCCATCCCCGAAAGCACCGCCGCCTATCACTGGTGGATCCCGACCCTGAAGGGGGCCCCGCTCAACGAGAGCGACGCGTTGAACATCGTTCTCACCGGGGGATCGGTGGCGTACTGGCTCGGCGAGTCTTCCTGGGAGGTTCTTCGAGCGGGCCTCGCTCGAGCTCGACCGTTTCGGGAAAAGAAGCTGCGGCTCATCAATCTGGCGTTCCTCTCCAACAAGCAGCCGCAGCAGCTGATGGCTGTCAACTATTTCCTGGCACTCGGGGGTCGGATCGATCTTCTCGTCAATGTCGACGGGTTCAACGAGGTTGGACTCGAATTCGCGGCCAACGTCGAGCACGGCATCTTCCCGGCGTACCCCTGGACCTGGGTTCCCTTGACGAAGGGATTGCGCACCCAGCGCGAGATCGAGAGCCTCGGCCAGATCTACCTGGTTCGCGCGCTTCGCGCCGAGCTGGCTCGGGCAATGGATCTCCTCGGTTTCTCCATCACCGCCTCGCTCGTCTGGAATCGGTTGGATCGGTTGCTCGAGGCGCGGGAGTTTCTCGCCATCGAGGCCCAGGTCTCGGAGTCCAGGTTTCCCACGGCCACCCGGGGGCCGCGCTTCCGCGGGTCCGATGACGAAGCGTTCCGATTCGGGGTGCGAATCTGGAGCGACGCTTCCCTGGCCCTGGGGCACCTGTCGGCCGGCCGGGGCTTCCCGTATTTCCACTTCCTTCAGCCGAATCAATACGTTGAGGGATCAAAGCCTTTCACCGCAGAGGAGGAGGCAAAATTTCGCCAGCGCGCCGCGCTTCGGAAACTCGTGCCTCGCTGGTACCCGCTGTTGGTCGAGAGCGGCATGGCGCTCCGCGAGCGGGGCGTGAACTTCTTCGATCTGACCCGGATCTACGGGAGCATCGAGGCCCCGATCTACCGGGACGACTGCTGCCACGTCAACCGCCTGGGGAATACGCTGCTGGCGACGCAGATCGCCAGCGAGATCGCCGCGCGCCTCGAGAGCCCACGGCTGGCAAGGGCGCCTGCTCCCGCGGCTCCCTGATTTCCCGCGCCCTGATGGTCCGTCGCACCCTGATCGCGCTCGGGGCTCGCCTTCGATGCCGCAGGGGGATTACTCTGTTACAGGATGGCAGACGAGCGCGGACAGGGAGTTCCCGCGGTGATTGCCGCCGGAGACCGGCGGGCGGCGAAGCGGATCCGCGGTGAGAGCAAGGTCTACCTCGAAGTGGGGGGACGGCCGCTCGTTGCACACGTGGTGGTGGCGCTCCAGCAGGTGCCCGAAGTCACAGAGGTCTGGGTCGTCGGCGATGCCGAGCGTCTTCGCGCCGTGTTCGCTCGGGACGAGATCCGGTGCGAGCTGACCAAGCCTCTCCATATCGTGCCGCAGTTCCGGAATCTCTTTGAAAACCTGTGGCAGACGTATCGGCGACTGCTGCCCGGGGCCGGACCCGATGGGCGCGACCCCGAGGCCTCGGACCTCGACCTCCAGGTG
>JAZFUU010000086.1:0-3161 GCA_036447375.1 Myxococcota bacterium | reverse complement strand
CGATCGCCGACATGGCCACCTATCCCTGGTACGGCGGCCTGGTGCTGCACAACCTCTACAACGCCGAGGAATTTCTCGACGCGAAGTCGTACACGAACGTCGTGCGGTGGGCGACCGAAATCCAGGAACGCTCTGCCGTTCAGCGCGGCCAGCGCGTCAACAAGGCCTGGGGCCCGGAAGAGGAGCGGGTGCCCGAGCGCCACAGCGCCAGCGATCTGGACTAGGAGGCCGACTCGAGAGTCGGCCTCCGCGCAGCGAGCCGAAGGCGAGCGAAGACCGGCTGAGCTAGAGGCGGGCGTTCCGCTGCGAGGTCGATGGGATGGCGAGTGGAATCACCCGATGGCGCAAGCGGCCGCGCGGCTCGAGATCCCTACCCCGCGCCGAGCTTGACGAATGACGTGGCGATCGAAGCCGTTGGTGCAGTAGCCGATCGAGATTCCCGTCGTCGGGTCGGCCCAACCGATCTGCCCGCCTGCCCCGCCGTGGCCAAAGGACACGTCCGAATTGGTATGACCGAAACCCCGATAGGTTCGGTCCTTGTCCCCGGCAATCATCAACCCCAGTCCGCGGTTTGCGCGCTTGCCGAAGACCCGATCCGTCAGGTCGGGGTTTCGAATCTCCCGCGCCATCTCGATCGTATCGGGCTTCCAGATCGGAGCACCAGCTGCGGTCTTTCCTCCAGAGAGGAGCCCCTGATAGAAAAGAGCCAACGAGTGGGCATTCGTGAAAACGCCGCCGCCGGGGATTCCCGCCCGGCGCACTTCGGCTCGATTGAAGGTCTGGACCGACTCTTCCGTGACTTCCGTGACGGGCGGCTTCGGGAAGCCCAGCTCCTCGAAGTCTACGTCGCTCAGCTCCTGGCCTCGATGTTCGATATCCGCGGCGCGGGCCTGCTCTTCATCCGGCAGTCCCACGAAGAGATCGGGTAGGCCGAGAGGCTCGGCGATTCGTTGCCTCACGAAGTCGTGGTAGGGCATGCCGGACCGCTGCTCGATGATGTCTGCGATCACGTACATGCTCGACGAGGGGTGGTAGATGAAGCGGCTGCCCGGCTCGAAGTTCAACCGCCAGCTCGCGAAGGACTCGAGTCTTCGCTCGCGATCGCGAAACAGCTTCGGATCGAAGGGTGCCGTCGGAAAGCCAGCCGTGTGCGTAAACAGCTGCTCGACCCGGACGGCGTCTTTGCCATGACTTCCGAACTCCGGGATGATCGCGGAGACCTGCTCGTCGACGGACAGCTTGCCCTCCTGGATCAACAGCCAGGCTGCGGCCGACGTAATCGCCTTGGTGCAGGAAAATACACAGTAGAGCGAATCGTCGTGGGCATCGGTTTCCACGCCGCCAAATGTGGCTCGGCCAAAGGTCCGCATGCCGGCGATCTTGCCCTCGCGTGCAATGGCGATTTGAACCGACGGCAGAGTCCCTTCGCGCACTTCCTTTCCGGCGCGTTCGAAGAGCGCCTCCAGGGCGGAAGGGTCGATGCCCACACTTTCGGGCGAACTCGCGATGAGGCTGGAGTCAATCATCGGGCCATCTTATCGCGAAAAGGAGATGGAGGGCCGCGAAATTCGGGACTCGCGAACGGGAGCACTGCAGCATCCGACGCAAGCGATATTCCACAATCTGGATCCACAGAAGCGGAGGTCTCAGCGTGAAAGTCGTCAATCAGCTTCGGCCCAGTCCCGAGAATATCCGTGCCTTCGTGGCCGGCGAGGAGGAGCCCATCGTGATGCTGAACCTCCTGAAGTTTCGCGAGAAAGCGCAGTACGAGGACGGCCGACCCTGCGGGCTCACCGGACAGGAGGCCTATCAGATCTACGCGACCGAGATGAAGAAGCTCGTCGAGAGCTGCGGTGGCCGATTCCTCTTCGGCGGCGAGGTCGTGAGCCTGTTGCTCGGTGAGGTGGAGGAACTCTGGGACCTCGTGGGTCTGGTCGAATACCCGAACCCCAAGGCGTTGCTGCAGATCGCCTCGACGCAGCCCTACCGGGAGATCGAGGTGCACCGCATCGCCGGCCTGGCCGGTCAGCTCAACATCGCGGTGCGTTCGGGCGGTCTGGCCAAATGAGCGGGGGCGCCGTCTACTGGTCGAGCTGACGCGAGTTGTGTCATGCTCTCTGTGACAGGCGACCGCCTGAAGGGCAAGCCATGCCGCGAGTCGAAGAGACGATTCCCGCCAATCTGGTCGACGAGGCCGAGGCCGCGCGGGCCTGGTTCGCCCGGGACCGCGGCACCGAATTCAAGCTAACCGGAATCGTCGATCCCCAGAGTGTTTGCGAGCGGGAATCGGAGACCCAATCCCGCCAGCTCGAACTGATCCTCTGCGGAAGCCGGGATGGCCACGACGTCTGTCTGCGAGAGCGTTTCGAGGTCAAGCCTGCGGACGAGGGCTTCGACGTGACGCTCCTCGAGGATTCAACGCCCGACGTCGGCTCACCGGCGCCGCTCCTCGACCCCCCCGTCGGAGTCCGAGCGGGGTGGCTGAAGCCGGTACTCGCGGAGCACGCGTTCGTGGTTCTCGTGTTCTACCGCGGTTTCTGGTGACCGCCTTGTCGCCGCGAGTTGCGCGGTTATCGGAAGCAGGGAGTCGTCGACGCCATCCGCGAAGCGGGCGGCGAGATCTACGCGATCACGAGCGAACCGCAGTCGCTGGCCAGCAATGCCCAGCAACACTGGGAAACCGGCTTCGAGCACATCGGCGATCCGCATCAGGAGATTTCGGGCGAGTGCACCGATCGGGGCTGGCTGTCGCTCTTTACCCAGGATTGGGGTGACACCTTCGCCCTGGAGGCGGACTGGGTGTCGCATCCCAAGGGTTACTTCCAGCCCGGCGTGCTCGCTTTGAGCCGCACAGGCCGGGTGCTGTATCGATGGCGCTGTCGGCCGAATCGCCGGAACATCGGCGGCGCCGTCGCGCGTCCGACCGCGCCACACGTCTGGAGCCGAGTCCAGGTTGCACTCCAGGAGGCGCCGGACGCACCCGACGTGAGACACGACGACGATCCCGTTCTCGACTCGCCGGGTGTGCCGTGGCCGGTTTTCGTCACGCTGCTCCTCGCCAATGGCTGGTTCCTCAATCCGATGGGCTTCGACCAGAGAACCGGCAAGGACACGATCCCGCAGAGGCAGCGAAGTGCAATGCTGCGCATCCCGTTCTTCGT
>JAZFUU010000085.1:0-2252 GCA_036447375.1 Myxococcota bacterium | reverse complement strand
GGGTCCGCCGCCGGTGATGATCGAATAGCCGGCGTTCGAAAGAGCTTCGCCGATGCGGACGGCCTCGCGATAGTACGGTTTGCCTCGACCGGTGCGGGCGCTGCCGAAGATCGAGACCGAGGGCCAGACCGGCCGAAGGGTCTCGAACCCCTCCACGAACTCCCCCATGATCTTGAAAATGGACCAGGTGTCCTTGGTCTGGCGATCCATCACGCTGTACCTATCGGATCGGGGGCGCAGAGACTGAATTCCGCTCCCCACCCCTGTCTCCGAGTCGACTCCACGGTTTCATGAAGGAGGCCCGGCTAGCTCCCTGTCTCCGTTCGCCTTCGGAAGAGAAGCGAGCGAAGTCGGCCCTCGGGCCGACTTCCACGTCCCCTGAACGCTGTCGCTGAGACCACTGCGCGTCGGCCGACTCTCGAGTCGGCCTCCTAGCCCTTCTTGAAGAGCGAATCGATCTGAGCCTGCGCCGCGGACCGTTCCGCGGCCAACCCTCCGCCCTGCTGGGTGCCCGGAGTGAAGTATTCACAGCGATTGCCGCGCTCCCGGTCCGAGACCCATTCGGCACTCGATTCCCGGCATTCGTTGTAAGCGGACGGTTCGTGGTGGGCGCAGTTGCGGCAGACGTGGAGATCCGTGGAGCAGCCCTCGCAGCCGTCGCGGAACCCGATTCGCTGGCCGGGCCCCAGCTCGATCGAAGCGTTGCAGGCAAAGCACCGCACTCCAGGAGCCTAGCCCGGCGGCGATTGCAACGCTGGATGACCGGCCCCGAGGGTCCCGGGACAGCTCTCCTCCCGCCTCGCCCAGCCCGCCGACAGGGAGGATAGGACGTTCGGACACGGCGTTCAGCTCGGCGCCCTTCAATCCGATACGCGCCATGATGAACGCCGCTGGCAAGGAATCGCCGATCTACTCCAGCCGGGTGAAGGATCCCGCCGCCGAGGAATCGATCGATACCTTCGTCGTATCGCTGGCCGAGCGCATCGATGAACTCCAGGATGCCGACGCTCGCCGCGACTTCGAGTTGCTCGGCGAGCTGGCGCAGACCCTCACCGAGGACGCGGACCTTCAGGGATTCGGGGCACTCGCCCGCTGTGCGGATTTCGTCTCGGAGCGTTCAAGGGATTCGGACGCCGCCGAGGCGCACAAACATCTGGTGGAACTCACCCGTATTGCACGGCGTGTTCGCCTCGGTCATACGGGGTCGATGTAGCGACCGAAAGCTCAGATGAAGAACCACAGCGAGATCGGCTGTCCGGCTCCATCCAAGAAACGCCCGTCGAACACAACCACGAACGCGAATATCGCGAGATTCGTGACCGCGTGAACCACGATGATCGCCGGCAGGCTCCGACGCCGATAGAACCAGAGCTGGGTTCCGATCACCCAAAGGAACATCACCGGCATTTCCCACGGGACGTGGCTTCCGACGAAGAAGGCCAGGACGATGACGAAGCTGCGCAGGCTGAAGTGGGCGATCGGGATGTCTCGGAAGTCCTTGCGGCGGTCGAAGACCTCGGCGTAGCGCAGCAGCCAGCTGCGCATGAAGAGTTCCTCGACGAAGGGAGTGACGATGCCGTAGCCGACGACTCGCAGCGTCAGCGCCAGCCCAACGTAGGAGGAACCGAGCTGCTCGGCATCGAAGGCGCCCGGGTCGTCGGGGCGCCACGCATCGACCCACACGAACGGTGCCACCCAGAGCGCGGCGCCGGCGAGCCCCACCAGGACGTCGAGGGCCAGCCCGGCGTCGGGTCGGAAGCCGCGCAATTCCGGATATTCGCCACGCAGGACGAAGCGGAGAAACAGCCCGGCGGGCACTGCGATCTGAAGCACGAACAAGGCGCCCGTCCAGGCTTCCGGTCCGCGTCCCTTCAGCTCCAGGATCAGCAGGAAGGAAAAGAGCGGGAGCAGATAGGCCCAGAAACCGTGGCCGCGCCTTCCTGCCGGTGTCACCGGGTTTGCCACCCGCGCGCGGCCTAGGAAGACCGCAGGCCCGGAAGACCGTCGATGCTCACGCTGTTGACCGCTTTTTGGGCCGCGCGGATCTTCTCGGGTCCGAGCTGCTCGGCAAAACGTGTCAGCTGGTCCCGATGACCCCGAAATGCGTACTGGGGAACGCCCCACCCGCACGAGTCCGCGATCCGACCGATCGACGCCCGAATGATGGAGCGCGTGCCAGGGATTTCAGGAAACTGGCTCCGCAGCGAATCGAACGCGTCGTCCCCTGGCTCCAGAACCTCTCCGGTGCCTTG
>JAZFUU010000084.1:0-7412 GCA_036447375.1 Myxococcota bacterium | reverse complement strand
GTTTTCTCGAGGTGCGCGCCGACCTCGATCACGCCAAACGCGATCCCTGGCTGGCCGACCGCACTCGCAAGCTCGTACTGTACTGCGGGGGCGGAAACCGCAGCGCGCTGGCGGCCCAGACCCTTCAGGAGATGGGATTCGAGACAATCGTCTCTCTGGCCGGCGGATTCAGCGGCTGGACGCGGTGCGATTATCCCGTGGAGCCCTGACCCTCGCCCTCGCTCTCGCCCTCGCTCAGGATCGCTTCGATGATCCGCTCCGGACACTCCATCGGCACAAAGTGTCCGGATTCGACGTCGACGACGCGCGCGTCCGGCATGCGCGCGGCGAGGCTCGCGAAATGCTCGCGCGGGAAGTCACCGCGAGCGGCCCACAGGATCAGGGTTCGGGCGGCAACGCGAGGGGCCAGGTTCCAGGATTCGCTGCTCACCCCCTGCTCGAAGATCGTGGCCTCGGTTTCGCCCGGACATTTGAGCTCGACCTGTCCGTCGGGTCGGTCACGCAGGCCCTCCGCCAGATACAAATCCAGCGCCCGCGGGCGCCAGCGCTCGAACATCGTCTTCTTGGACCACCGCTCCCGAGCCGCCGATCGATCGGGCCATACCTGCCGCCGCTTGCGCGCGCCCTCGGCCAGCTCGCCCCCGCGGGCGGGAGGACTCGTCAGCCCGTCCGGCACCGAAGCCGGTCGCAGGATGGGATCTACGAGTACCAGGCGCTCGAACAACCCGGGCCGCCGAGCCGCCGCCACCAGCAACGCCGTGCCTCCAAAGGAATGACCCAGAGCCAGGGCCACGCGTCCGCCGCCGTGTTCTCTCGCGAGGGTCGCAGCCACGTCGCCCGCGTCGCGACCGAAGTGCTCCCAACCATAGGATTCCCGGCCCTCGGGCTTGGAGGAGTCGCCGTGGCCCCGGGCATCCATCGCGAACACCCGGTAGCGGGGCCTCAAGCCCTCGGCGACCTCGGCCCACATGCCTGCACAGAATCCGTTGGCGTGGTGCAGAAGGGCCAGGGGACCCTGGCCCCCCCAGTCGATCAGCGCGATCTCGATGCCGGAACCCGCGAGCTCGACCCGACTGCGTTGAACGTCCCCGAGCATGGCGGCAGATTCTGACGGCGCGCGCCGCCGCTCGCCACCGGAACCGCCGAGTCGCGTTATGTTGGGCAGATGGACCCCGCACCTCTGCTCTTCGACGCCGCCCTTCGCGAGCGTGTGCGAACAAATCTCGCGAGCTTCGATCGCCGCGGGTACCCCGGATCCGACCTCCGGGCCGCCGCCGTGGCCCTGGCGCTGTTGGCCGATGAGCATGGCGAGCCTTGCTTCGTCCTCACCCGCCGCGCCGATGGGCTGCGCGCCCACGGCGGCCAATGGGCGCTGCCCGGAGGCCGGCTCGACTCCGGAGAATCCGCCGCCGAGGCCGCCCTGCGCGAGCTGGAGGAAGAGGTGGGGCTGCGGGTGCTCCCCGAGTCGGTGCTGGGCGCCCTCGATGACTACACGACCCGCTCCGGCTACGTGATTACTCCCATCGTGGTGTGGGCGGACACGGCGGGTCCATTGAAGCCGAACCTCCACGAAGTTGCCGCGGTCTTTCGGGTGCCCCTGGCGGAGCTGGAGCGCCCCGACGTGCCCAGGCTTCGTCGAATCCCCGAGAGCGATCGACCCGTCATCTCCATCCCCCTGTTGGGCACCCACATCCACGCCCCAACGGCCGCCATTCTCTATCAGCTTCGGGAAGTCGCTGTCGGCGGCCGCGACACGCGCGTGGCCGAGTTCGACCAGCCCGTCTTCGCCTGGCGCTGAGCCCTCTCGGCACGGGCCGCGGTTCTCATCCCCGCGCAACTCGCCGGCAAACGTCGATACGCAACATCGCTTCTGCCGCATTCCTTCCCTCAAGTGAGCCTGTCGACCGGACGATCTGACACGCAGCCGGACGATCTGCGGGCGCAGGTCGGAAGGGGAGAAGCGATTTGACGGAAGCCTTCGTGAGTTCCCAGCCGGGATTGCCCGGGTCGCTGCAGCCTTCGTCGAAGAGCTACGCCACCGCGGTGATGCTCTCCTCGATCTTCGGTTTCCTCGGAATTCAGCACTTCTATCTGCGGCGGCCGCTCGAGGGCCTCCTCGATGTGGGCCTCAGCATCGGCTGGATCTGGAGCTTCGCGGCGAGTGAGGTCCTGTTGGGCGTCACCCTGCTGGCGCTGGACCTGGTCCATGCGTTCGTTGTCACGGTCATGCTCCTGACGGGGAACTTCAAAGATGGCGACGGACGAGTCGTCTGTTATCCGGGTCAGAAACTCGTGATCCACAGGGGGTGAATGAAATGGATGGAACCAGCAACGCGATGAATGCGAGCGCGATGGATGCGGCCAGCGACGCGAGTCCGAAGGGATTCGTCCCGACGATCTTGCTCTGCTTTTTCCTGGGAGCCTTCGGGATCCACCGCTTCTACGTGGGAAAGATCGGCACGGGCATCGTGCAGTTGCTCACTTTCGGCGGCCTCGGAATCTGGGCTCTGGTCGACTTCATCCTGGTCGTGACCGGCAACTTCAAGGACAGCGATGGGCTGACCATCAAGGCGGAGGCGTAGGGCCCGAGCGCCGTAGCTACCGCTTTCGTTCCCGGGAAATCGCTTTCGTTCCGGGGAAATTCCCCGCCCGGTGAACGCTGGACGTGAGATCCTGCGGGCATGCCGGAGCTTCCGGATGTCACGCTCTACGTCGAGGCCCTCGAGGCACGCTGTGCCGGGCGGAACCTGGAGCGGATCCGCATCGTCAGCCCCACCCTGCTGCGCTCCGTGGAGCCGACCCCAACCGATGTCGCCGGGCTTCGCGTCCACGGCGTCCGTCGCCTGGGAAAACGCATCGTCTTCGCCCTGGAACGGGACTTCTTTGCCGTCGTACACCTGATGATCGCGGGCCGCTTTCACTGGCGACCCCGGAATTTCGTGCTCGGGCGCAAACAGGGTCTGGCGTCGTTCGACTTCGAAACCGGCTCGCTGCTGCTCACCGAGACGAGCTCCAGAAAGCGCGCATCGCTGCACCTGGTGCGCGGCGAAGCCGAACTGGCGCAACACGACCCGGGTGGCCTGGAGGTGCTCGAAGCCAGCGGCGAACTCTTCGCGACGCGTCTCCTCTCCGCCAACCACACCCTCAAGCGAGCGCTCACGGATCCACGTCTCTTCAGTGGAATCGGCAACGCCTACTCCGACGAGATCCTGCATCGCGCGAAACTCTCGCCCGTGAAGCTCACCCGCAGACTCGATTCCGAAGAGATCGATCGCCTGTACGCCGCCGTTCGCGAAACCCTGATCGAGTGGACCCAGAGACTGCGCGACGAAACCGGGGATCGGTTTCCCGAGCATGTCACCGCGTTTCGCGAGGGAATGGCGGTCCACGGGCGCCACCGGAAACCCTGTCCGGACTGCGGCTCCCCGGTCCAGCGCATCGTCTACGCCCGCAACGAGACGAACTACTGCGCCCGCTGCCAGACCGGAGGCCGCCTGCTGGCCGATCGCGCCCTCTCCCAGCTCCTCAAGAAGGACTGGCCGCGGTCTCTCGACGAACTCGAGGCCCGGCTCGCCGGCGACGGCGCCCCGATTCGGAAGAGGTGAGCACGGCGCTTCCGAATTCGAGCGCTAGCCTACGGCCCGTGACCGGACCCCTCACCGGCTATCGCATCATCGACCTCACCACCATGATCTCCGGGCCCGTGGCCACGATGATGCTCGGAGACCAGGGCGCTGATGTGATCAAGGTAGAGGCCCCCGGGGGCGGCGACCTGGTGCGCCAACTCGGAAATACCCACCGAGGCATGACGCCCACCTTCGCGACCACCAATCGCAGCAAACGCTCGATGGTGCTGAATCTGAAGCACGCGAGCGGCCTCGAGTTGCTGGAGCGGTTGGTGGAGGGTGCCGATCTCTTCGTCCAGAATTTTCGACCCGGCACCGCCGAGCGGATGGGCATCGGTGAAAAAACCCTGCGCGCGATCCGACCCGACCTCGTCTACGTATCCATCAACGGCTTCGGCGACGTGGGGCCCTACGCGCACAAGCGGGTTTACGACCCCGTGATCCAGGCGCTGTCGGGACTCGCATCGATCCAGGGAGGCCACGGAAAGGAACGGCCTCGAATGCTTCGACTGATCATTCCGGACAAGCTGACCGCCCTGACGGCGGCCCAGGCGATGACCGCCGCGCTGCTGGCGCGGGAGCGAACCGGCCAGGGGCAGCACGTTCGACTGTCGATGCTCGATGCCACGATCGCCTTTCTGTGGCCGGAGGGGATGAGCGGCCACACGTTCATCGGAGATGAGGAGCGTGTCCCGCGAACCACTCTGGCTCAGGACCTGGTCTTCGAAACCGCCGACGGTTTCATCACCGCCGGCGCCGTGTCCGACGCCGAGTGGGCCGGACTCGCGCGCGCCACCGGTCATCCGGAATGGCTCGAAGACCCGCGCTTCGCCACTCCCGCCGGCCGCGTGACCCATGCGGGCGAGCGACTCGAACTCATGGCCGGCGCCCTCGCGCATCGAACCACGGAAGAATGGCTCGAGCGGCTCGACGCCGACGAGGTACCGTGCGCTCCCATCCTGAGTCGGAGCGACGTGATTGTCCATCCTCAAGTGCAGGCGAACCAACTCATCGTCGAGAGCGTGCACCCCCACGCGGGGCCGATGCGGCAGACGCGCCCAGCAGCGCGTTTCGATCTGACTCCAGCCGAAATCGGGCGGGCGGCGCCTCTGCTGGGAGAGCACACGGACGAGCTGCTCGTGGAGCTGGGAATACCGAACACCGAGATCGCCACTCTCCGAGAAGCCGGAGCGGTGGGATGAGAGGCGGGCGCGAGGCGAGCCGCAGGCTCGCCGTGCAGGGACTAGAGGCGGTGTTCTGGGAAAATGACGCTCAGGATGAGACCCAGAACGAAGAGCCCGCCGGCCCGTCGCGTGAGCGTGAAAGCCCAGGTGACGTACCAGAGCGGCCAGATCGGATAGTTGGGCGGCGGCGCTGAGGGCGGCGGTCGGTTGTAGACCTTGAGAACCTGCCACAAACGGGGCGTCGCCAGAAACACCAGCAGGGTCCAAAGGCCCAGAGTGCCGACCATTACCAGGCACAGCACGAACACAAAGAACGCCACCATCAATTCCTGGTTCAGGAACAGCGAGCGCTCCCGGCCCAGAATGACCGGCAGGGTGCGAATCTTTCGCTCGCCGTCGGCTTCGAGTTTGTCGACGTGTTTCCCGATCAGCACGGTCGTCACCAGAATCGCGTAGGGCAGACTCGCCACCAGCACCCACGGCGGAAGTTCGCCCGCGGTCACGAAGTAGGTGCCGCCGATCATGAGCGGACCCCAGACCACAAAAACGCCGGGCTCGCCGAGGCCCCGGTGCTTGAGTTGCAGCGGGGGTGCGACGTAGAACACGCTGATGAAAAGGCCCATCAACGCAAACGCGGGGACGAGCCACCCCCTCGCATCGGTGAGGTAGAGCAGGATCGCGAGGTCGAGCATGTTGATGATCGCGATCGCCAGCAACAGCCCCGTCTTCGAAATCAGCCCCGAGAGGACGGGGTGCGGGGCGTATTGGACGCGAATGTAATCCTCGGTGTCGACCCCACTCTCGAGGTCGAAGTAGTCGTTGATCATATTGTTGGCGAGGTGGGCCAGGCTGAGGCCCAGGAGGGCCGCGCCGAAATAGACCCAATTCGGGTCAGACGCGCCGACCGCGAGCATTCCGCCGATCGCGGCGGATGTGATCGTCATCGGCACGACGCTCGCCCGGGTGATCAGCAGCCAGCGCGAGACGAGATCCATGCTCCGATCCGAGGAAAGATTCTGGGTGCGGAGGACCTCTCCCCAGTTCCGGAACGCCGACGCCATGGAACCTCCCTCGGGCGCTCATCCTCGGGCAAGAGAACGACTCCGGGACGATAGCGGAGATGCGCTCTCTCGACCGGGGAGCCGCGGTCCGGATTGCATTGCACCGGGGGCTGACGCACTGTCGGGCCATGCGCACGGCCGCCGATTTTGAGCGACGCCAGCGGATCATGCGGGGCGCCGGGGCGCTGGCCAGTGTGGCAGCCGCCGCGACCATCGGCCTGCTGATCCTGCAGGATCGCGACGAAATCGCGAGCCCAGGCTCAGGTGCCGGGCCACCCCGCGCCAGCACGATCGGGAATTCGGAAGATTCCGGTCCCGGCGATCTCGGCCTCGTCGAGCTGCAGCTCTACTCGGGAGACGAGCTGGAGATCTCGCTCGCCGATCTTCCCGAGGGTGAGCCCGTGCTCCTGAGTCTCGGACTCCCGACATCGCCGGCCGGATCGCTTCCGGTGCGGATCCTGGCCGCCGACGGTCGGATCCTGGAAACCACCGGAGCCGTCACCGACGACGACCCCACGCGGGCGAGCGTCGAAATCGAGGCGGACTGGCTCGGCTCCCCCGGTCGCTACATCGTCGAGATCAAGACGAAAGAGCGCACGCACTTCCCCCTGCGGCGCTACGCGATCGAGGTGCGCTGAGCTGTCATACCGTGGCTTGGCCTAGCTACGGAGTCCTCTCGATCAGTAGGCTGTTCGAAGTCACGGCGCTCTTGTCCCACGTCTGCAATTCCTCGATCCACTTCTGCCATTCGGCGTCGGCCTGAAGCTTCGATTGCCCGGCTGCGAACGAGGCCATGTCGGCGTGCTCGATAGCGATCGCGAGCCCGCCGGTATTGGGGCCCGCCAACGTCGACTGCCACACTCGGAAGGCGGGCAGATCCAGGCGCTTTAAGATCGCCTTGGCTTTGGCAAGCTTCTCAAGGTATTCCGACTGGTCCTTTGCCTTCACATCCACCGCAACGACTTGGAGCACCTTCGGCTCCTCAGCCGCCGCAGTCACAGCAACGCCCAAGCAAGCCAGAAGCACCAGGACTCCCAGAAGACCATTCGTGATGCGCTTCATTGTCCCTCCGAATCTCCCCCCCCACCAGCTGACGCATCCTACAATGGCCCAGCCCACCGATGGGAAGGTTTCGTCGTTGGGTCAAGCCCGGGCCTGCCGGCGCACACCTACCAAACGGGCTCCGTGGATGAGCAGGAATCGGAAGATCAGGGCTTCTCGAAGCGGCCTCGACGCCACCCCATCCACGCCAAGACCGGGAGCGCGCAGAGCAGCATCAGCGTCTGGCCGGGCTCGGGGATGAAGAGGGGGTCGCAGGCATCGCCGATGTTGTCCATGTCGGTGTCGGCCTGGTCGTCGTTGGGCACCGAGGGACAGTTGTCGAGACCGTCGAGGACGATGTCCTCGTCGCGGTTGATCCCCATCCGGGTGCCCGACCCCGGAGGCACGCAGGTGTAGGTGAGCGACCCCTCGGATGTCGCCAGCGCCCGCAGCGCGGCGTCACTCGTCGTATTGCCGAGGTCATCGCGGAAGAGTCCACT
>JAZFUU010000083.1:0-4611 GCA_036447375.1 Myxococcota bacterium | reverse complement strand
CCCATCCGCGGTCACGTAGACCTCCCCGTGCTGGAAGGGGTTCATGGTGCCGGGATCGATGTTGAGATAGGGATCGAGCTTGAGAAACGTGATGGTCAGGCCGCGGGCCTCGAGCAGCGCTCCGATCGAAGCCGAGGCCAGGCCCTTGCCCAGGGAAGAGAGCACCCCACCGGTCACGAAGATGTACTTGATGGGCCTCGACCCCATGTTTCCCCCTTCAGCCCGTGTGACGGTTGCGTTCGTCAGACGCACGTCCTGCGCGAACTGGCCACGGAGCACGCAGAGGCCGACCGAAGCGGCATGAATTTACGGGACACCATCCAAGACCCTGGCTGGTTTGATGGTTTATATCGTGGCCGCCCCAACACGTCAAACGACTGCGCTCAACGGTCGTTAAGGGAGCACCGCCGCCTCGAGGAGACCGAGTTCCTCGGGAAGCCCGCGCATCAGATTCGCGCATTGGACGGCCTGCCCACTCGCCCCCTTCACGAGATTGTCGAGTGCGGAGAGCAGAATCAGGGTTCCGGTGCGCTCGTCTGCGAAGGCGGCCACGTCGCAGAAATTGGTTCCGCGGACCGAAGCCAGGCTCGGTGTCTTTCCCTCGGGAAGCACGCGAACGAAGCGCTCGCCTGCGTACGCCTCCTCGAGGACCTCCCGCGCGGCGGCGGCAGAGAGCGGTTTTCGCGGTTTCGCGAATACCGAGGTCACGATTCCGCGAGTCGTCGGGATCAGATGCGGAACGAATGTCACGCAGACGTCGGTTCCTGCGGCCCGACTCGCCTCCTGCTCGATCTCGGGACCGTGCCGATGCGCTCCGACGTTGTAGGCCATGCAGTTCTCGTCCAGCTCGGCAAACAGGTAGTCCGCCTCCAGCTTGCGACCCGCCCCCGACACGCCCGATTTCGAATCGACGATGATGCTCGAGGGTTCGAGCAGGCCCGCCCGCAAGAACGGCGTGAGGGGCAACAAGGCGGAGGTCGGATAGCAACCGGCCACGGCGACGAGATCGGCGGATCCCAGTTCCTCTCGGTGCAGCTCGGGGATCCCGTAGACCGCTTCGGCGATCAGATCCGGCGCCCCGTGCTCTCCGTACCAGCGCTGGTAGGTCTCGAGATTCTCCAGCCGGAAATCTGCCGAGAGGTCGGCCACCGGGACCTCGGCTGCGCGCAGGCCCGAGACAACCGCTGCCGATGCCGAGTGGGGCAGCGCGGTAAATGCCAGATCGATCTTGGGGGCGATGGCAGCGGGATCGGCGCGCTCGAAGACCAGATCGAGTTGACTGCGAAGCGCCGGGAAGGCGTCGCCCACGGACTGTCCGGCCCGCTGCTCGGAGGTGATGGCGACCAGCTCGAAGATCGGATGCCGCAGGAGTATCCGAACCAGCTCGAGCCCTGTGTAACCGCTGGCACCCAGGACGGCGACGCGCATCACTTCCCTCCCTCGCTTCCCTTCACCGATGCTCCACAACAAAAAACGGGAGACCGCGCGGCCTCCCGTTGTCGAACGTCGCCGCCGCGACGGATCACCGCTTCGAAAACTGGTAGCGGGCACGGGCGCCCTTCTGCCCGTACTTCTTGCGCTCCTTCTTTCGCGCGTCGCGGGTCAGAAACCCATTGCGCTTGAGCGATGCCCGCATCGTGGGATCGGATTTCTCCAGGGCCCGCGAGATACCGTGGCAGAGCGCGTCGGCCTGACCCGAGATTCCGCCGCCCCGGATACTGGCGATCACGTCGTAGCGGCCCTCGGCCCCGGTCGCCTCGAAGGGCCGCTGAATGCGCATGAGGAGAACCTCCCGAGGGAAGTACTCGGCCACGGGCTTTCCATTGACGAGGACGTTGCCGATGCCCAGCTTGAGGCGAACACGGGCCACGGCGGATTTGCGCTTCCCCGTGGCGATCGCGACGACCGTGGATTCAGGCAAGCTTGAGCTCCTTGGGCTGCTGGGCCGCATGGGGATGGGTCGGCCCGCTGTACACCTTGAGCTTACGGTAGAGCTGCCGGCCCAGCGAGTTCTTGGGAAGCATGCCGCGAACCGCCCGTCGCACAACCCGGTCCGCGTGAGCGGAGGCCAACAGCTTGCCCGCGGTGATCGATTTGATGTGTCCGGTATAACCCGTATGTCGTTGGTAGAGCTTCTTCTCGAGCTTTTTCCCCGTGAGTTTCACCTTCTCGGCGTTTACCACGATGATGAAGTCGCCGGTGTCGACATGGGGCGTGAAAAGGGGGCGGTGCTTCCCGCGCAGTATGTGGGCAATCCGGGCCGCCATTCGCCCCAGCACCTGCCCCTCGGCATCGACCACATACCAGAGGGCCTCGACCTCACCGGGCCGAGCACTCCGGGTGGCGCGATGTGCCTGGACGCCCATTCGGGTTCCCTTTCTGGATTCGAGGTCGAAGTCTTCCGAGCGGCAGTATGGGTAACGGAGCCCCCACGCTGCGTCAAGCGAAGCGCGGGCTTAAGATCTCGGAATCGCGTCGGAAAACGGATTCGAGACGGCCCCATCGGAAGCAACTGGACCCGGGCTCGCGTAGAAGACTCGAACCAGGGTAAGGCCGTGGGCGGGAGCCGTGGCCCCGGCCCGCCGGCGATCTCGGGCCGCCAGGATCGCCGCCATCGACTCTGGGCGACGGCGGCCGCGGCCCACCTCGACCAGCGTTCCCGCCAGAACCCGCACCATCTGGCGCAGGAAGCCGTCTCCCTCGATCCGAATCTGGATCTCGGCCCCCGCACGCCCTTCGACGTCGAGGCGGGCCAGGGTCCGCACCGTGTCCTGGCCCGGGGAGCCCGCGGCCCGAAACGAGGAGAAATCGTGGGTTCCGGCGAAGGCGAGGGAAGCTTCGACCATGGCCGCCAGGTCCAGTGCGCGTCGAATCTGCCAGGCACGAGCCGCCCGCAGGGGAGACCGACAAACGCCGTTCCAGATCGTGTAGCGGTAGAGCTTCGAACGGGCGTCGAATCGAGCGTGGAAGCCCTCCGGGACCACCGCCGCGTCGCGTACGACGATATCTCCGGGAAGAACGCCCTCGAGGGCCCGACGCAGCGGTTCGGGCTCCAGGAGGGTCTCCAGCCGAACGTTGGCCACCTGACCCTCGGCGTGAACCCCCGCATCGGTCCGACCCGAGCCGACCACACCCACGGGATGACCCACGATGCGCTCGAGCGCCGCCTCGAGCACGCCCTGGACGGTCCGGGTCGCTCCTGCTTGCCGCTGCCAACCCGCGAAGTCCCGGCCATCGTATTCCAGAGTGAGCTGGAAATTCGTCATCCGAGCCCGGAGCTCAGTGTCGGATCAGGCGCGCCACCGACAGCTGGACCGCGCTCGCCGCCGAGAGTTTCAGCAGATCCGCCGCCAGCCACAGAAGTAGGCCTCGCTCCCGGGACGGGTCCCGCCGCAGCCGACCCACCAGGACCACGTCGCGGCCGGCCGCCGCGCGCATCGTGGGCCCGGAGCCCGGCGCCGCGGTCACTTCGACCCCCACGGCCTTGTCGAGCACGGCGGCGGCCTCGGCCAGATCGATGTCGGACTCGGTCTCGATGGCCAGGGCCGCGGCATGACCCACGAAGGCGGGCACCTGAACCGAAGTGACGGTCAGCGGAACCCGAGCTCCCAGAATTCGAGCCAGCGTGTCTGCCAGCACGGCCTCCTGCTCCGCGTCCGACTCCGCACTCGACCCCGCACCCGGCAGGCAGTCGAACGCCACCGGTCCGGGAAATACCTCGGGATCGGGCGCCTCGCTCTGACCAAAGATCGCGAGGCTCTCGGTGTAGAGCGCGTCGATACCCCGGCGACCGCCGACCGAGGCCGCATCAAGGCTGGTTCCCACGATCCGAAGCAGACCCGCCGCTTGCTTCAGCGGACCCAGAACCCGGGCCCAGGCCAGGCAGGCACCGGGGGGGACCGCGATCAGGGGGGCGGTCGCAACCTCGTCCCTCGGTTCCCCGAGGCTCAGGGGCACCTCGGCCGAGCCCGCCATCGCGCCGGACAGATCGATGCACGGCACCTCCGCCCGAAGCGACTGGCGAGCGCAGTCGAGGGAGACCGAGGCAGGAGCGCACAACAGCAGCAGATCGATTCCGCGCAGGCTCGGCATCTCCGTCTGGATGGGGTAGTCCTCGCCCTGGAATTCGATGTCGGTCCCCAGAGACCGGTCGGTTGCGATCGGAACGATTTCACTCACGCGGAGGGCGGAACTCGCCAGGGCCGTCAGCACCTCGCCGCCGAGCGCCCCGGTCGCGCCCACCACGCAAATTCGCTTGCCGCGGCTCCCCATCAGGCCCGCTCCAGCTTCTCGAGCACGAACCGGCCCATGGCCCGGCACCCCGCGATGGGCATGTCCGAGCCCTCGGGAACCAGGTCGGCGGTGCGATGTCCATCGGCCAGAACCGCGGCCACCGCATCCCGCACGGCCCGAGCCGCCTCGGGCGCCTCCAGGGAGTGTTCGAAGGCCATCGCCACCGAGAGGATCGCGGCCAGGGGATTTGCGGCGTCTTTTCCGGCGATGTCCGGCGCCGATCCGTGGACCGGCTCGTAGAGACCGATGCCCCCCTCCCCCAGGCTCGCCGAGGGCAGCATACCCAGGGAACCCGTGATCATCGCCGCCTCATCGGAA
>JAZFUU010000082.1:0-7393 GCA_036447375.1 Myxococcota bacterium | reverse complement strand
AGGAATCCCCGAGCGAAGCGGGTGAACCGAGTGGCCGAGGTCGGCCAGGGCCCGAGCTCGCTGGAGGCAGGTGCCGTCCCAGGGGCCCACATAGAGAATGGACAGGGCTGAGCCGACTCCGGGGGGCCCCTTTGCCTTGACGGGCGCGACGAGGGTGAGGTCCCGCGACGCAGCCCGCCGGCTGCTCCTGCGTACGACTCTGGCGAGAACGGTGTCCAGCAACACGGTCGGCTCTCCTTCGCGACCCCGCCCGCAGATGGGACCGCCTCCAGGAGGGAGGTGGACACGGGGAACCAGGGGTGTCAAAAAAGAGTGCATCCCCGCGGGGAAACACCGGAGCGCGACCCTCCGGGCCTCCCGGCCGTCGGGAGGACCGGCTACATCCTGTGGCGATGAATCGAGGGCGCTGGATCTACGCCGGGGCATTGGCGCTGTTTGGGCTGGTTCTCGTGCGCAATGCCTGGATGGCCGACGACGCCTTCATCACCCTCCGCAGCATCGACCAGTTTCTGCGCGGCCAGGGGCTCGGGTTCAACTTCGGCGAGCGGGTTCAGGCGTACACCCACCCCCTCTGGCTCTGGGTTCTGATGCCGGCCTACAGCGTGAGTCGCGAGGCCTTTTACGCGCCCCTGTTGACCTCGATCGCCGTGTCTGCCGCCGCGATCTGGGTCTTTTCTCGCCGGGGGGTGTCGCCTTCGGGTCGGGTCGTCTCCCCGGAGATGGGCACAGCCGTCGTTCTGTGTCTGCTCGGCTCCAAGGCCTTCATGGATTACTCGACCTCGGGGCTCGAGAATCCGCTCAGCCACCTTCTCCTGGCACTGTTCTTCGCCACTCCGATTCAAACCACTCCGATTCAAGCCAACCCAACAGACCCGGCGCCGAAGCCGCAGCTCCGGCGCGCGATCCTCTGGGCCAGTCTACTCGCGGTCAACCGACTGGACGCGATCTTGCTGGTGGCGCCCAGCCTGCTTCTCGGCGTGCGAGACAGTGTTCGCTGCGGCCACACCCCCCGCTCGCTGGCGGTCGCGGCGGCGTGGGCGGCGAGCCCCCTGTTGCTGTGGTTGGGATTCTCCCTCGTCTACTACGGGACGATCGTTCCCAACACCGCCTTTGCGAAGCTCGGCGCGGGGGTTCCGAGCAGCGTCCGGCTGCCCCAGGGTTTTGCGTATCTCGCGGCTTCGTTTCGCTTCGATCTGGTGACGCCGCTACTCATCGTCGGCGGGCTGGTCGCGGCATCGATCCGGCGCCGGCCGTCCCAGCTTCCGGTGGCCACGGGGGTCGTTCTCTATCTCGCCTACACGGTCTGGATTGGGGGCGACTTCATGCTCGGCCGCTATCTCGCGGCTCCGCTTTTGTGCTCGCTCGTCGCGCTGTTCCGGGCGGACCTTCCGCGTGGGGTGTACGCCGGAATGACTGCGGCCGCCGTGGTCGTGTCGCTGCTGTACCCGACGGCACCGCTGCGCACGGGTTCCGACTTTCACAACCGCGATCTGGATCGAATCATCGAGAACCACGGTATCGCCGACGAGCGCGCATTCTACTATCAGAGCAACGGCTTGCTCTCCCCACAGCGAGACACGCCGTTCACCGCGGGGTCTGCGTGCCGAGGGTCGGATGCGCCGCTGATTCTTCGCCGCGGCTGCAGCTCTCTGGGAATCGAGGGCCTGCGAAGCTGCCCGGGCTCCCATCTGGTCGACTCCTGCGCGCTGAGCGATCCCCTCCTCGCCAGGCTGCCGGCGGCGCCGACGCCTCGTTGGCGGGTGGGACACAACATTCGCCCGATTCCGGTCGGCTACCTGGCGAGTCTTCGCCACGGCGTCGATGCCATCGAGGATCCTTCGATTCGCGAGCTGTACGCGGACGTCCGCCAGGTCGTGAGGGGGCCCGTCTTCACGGCGAGCCGATTCCGGGCGATCTGGCGCCTCCACTTTCACGACTATGGAATTTGAGGTGCGGATGCCCGATGTGCCGAGGCGGATTGCGCGGCAACAGGTCGTGGCGGGGCTACTCCTGCTGCTCGCCCTCGCCGGCGCGGTCTGGGGCTGGACCGCGTTTCGCTTCCTCACCGACGACGCGTTCATCGCCTTCCGCTACGTGCACAACCATCTCCAGGGCCACGGCTGGGTCTGGAACGCCCCGCCGTTTCGGCCCGTCGAGGGATACACCAGTTTTCTCTGGGTCGTGATCCTGTCGTGGGTCTGGCGGCTCTTCGGCGTTGATCCTCCGACCTCCGCCAACTTCCTGTCCCTGGGCTTTGGGTGCGGAACGCTCGTGCTGGTGGCTGCCATGGTGATGCGGATGCGCTTGCCGGGGTCGTGGGCGAGGTTTCGGCCGTGGTTTCTGGGCCTGGTCCTGCTGGGCACGATTACGAATCGCACCTTTCTGGCCTGGTTGAGCTCCGGGCTCGAGACCGCGCTCTTCAACTTTTGTCTCACGCTCTGGGTTTTCTGCGTGCTGGGTCGCAAACGGGAACGCCGCGTGTCTTGGATCCTTTGGATGTCCTCGAGCGCCAGCCTTGCCGCGCTGGCGCGACCCGACGGCGTACTGGCTGTGCTTGCGACACTGGGCTTGCTGGCACTCGATCCCCTGGATCCCGATCGCCGGCCGCTTCCGCCCCCTCGATTGGTTCTGGCGTGCCTTCCTCTGCTCGCCTCCCCGATCCACTTTCTGTGGCGATGGAGCTTCTACGGGGCCTGGCTTCCGAACACCTACTACGCCAAGGCCGGTGATCCCTGGCCCGAAGCGGGCCTTCGATACCTCGGCTCCTTCGTGCTCGAATACGCCCTGTGGATCTGGATTGCAGTCGGGCTGGCCCTCGCGATTCGCGCGGCACGGGGTCGCTGCGGGCCGCTCGCCGAGAGCCTGCGCCGGAACCATCACGCGGTGTTTGCCGTCGGGGCTCTGGTCGCCCAGGCCTTCTATTACACCTGGGTGATCGGAGGGGATCACTTCGAATACCGCGTCTACAGCGCGCTGGTCCCGCTGATCTTCGTCTCGTTCCTCTGGTTTCTGGCGAGACTGCAGGTGCCGGCCCGACCGGCGATGGCGGCTTTTTCTCTGTTTCTGCTGGCTTCCTATCCGATTCCCTGGATTCACTACCGGGAGACACGGACGCTCGATACCCGCAATGAAACCTGGGTGATGGCACGACCCGTGGCTCCGCACTTTCCCGCCGTCGTTCGGCCCTATGCCGCGCTCTTCGACTCGCTTCAGCGGTGGCTGATCCTGCGCCACATCGGCATGCGGCATCAAGAGCACAAGGTGTTTCAGCAGTTTCAGGCCGCCCGCTATCCGCCCCGAGAGATCGGCCAGCGCTACGGCCGCGATCGCATCGCTGTTTCCGTCGAGATGGCGATCGGTGTCTACGGCTGGGTGCTGCCCAACGTCGCCGTCATCGACCACTTCGGTCTGACCGATTTCGTGATCGCGCGCTCTCGTCTCGGGGGAGGCTCCGCGGAACCGGACTATCTGCCCCCGGCCCTGCGCGGCAAGCGGTTGATGGCCCACGAGCGCATGCCCCCACCCGGCTACCTGGAGTGCTTCGAGCCGAATATCCGCGTGGCCCGCGGTCGCCGGGTCGTGCGCCAACCTCGGTCGGCCCCGCTCACTCCCGAGCGGGTTCGCGCCTGCGAGGCCCGAGACTGGCTGGCCGAGTCGATCCGTTGACTCGATTCGCGGAGGGTGCCAGGGTTCGCGAGCGAGACAGAGGGGGAGCGGACTCGGTGCGTGTAGCGGGAATCGTGCTCTGCGGCGGCAGGTCCAAGCGCATGGGGCGGGCCAAGGCCTGGTTGCCGTGGCGGGGGCAGCCGATGGTCTCCCACGTCGTCGGGGTGCTGCTTCGCGTCGTCGACGAAGTGGTCGTGGTCGCGTCGGAGAAGCTCGAGCTCCCACCCCTCGATGCGCGAGTGGTCCGCGACCGGGAGCCGGGCCTCGGACCCCTGGCTGGAATTCGCGAGGGCCTCGCCGAGGTGGAGGCGGAGCTCGCCTACGTGACGGCGACCGACGCGCCCTTTCTCACGCCGGCCTTCGTGCGGTCCCTGCTGGCCCACGGGCGAGCCGCTGCGCCGGAATTGGACGGGTACGTGCAAAGCCTGGCCGCGGTCTATCCCCGGGCGGCAGTGCCCCGCGCGGAAGCGTTGCTCGAGGCCGGACGCTTGCGGCCGTTGCACCTGCTCGAGGCCATGGACTATCGGAAGGTTGAGGCCGACGAACTTCCCGACGCGGATTCGGTCCGCGGCTTCAACACACCGGACGAGTACCTTCGGGCGGTACGCACGTTGGATCGGGACGCCACCGCAACCCTCGTGTTCGGCGATTCCCGGGTTGTTCTCGAGGTACCGGTCGGGACTCTCACGGAGGTATTGGCCCACGCACCGACGGCTGTGCCTCTTCAGCGGGGTGGGCAGAGCGACGGCGGAGCGGAGGTCGTCCTCGCGTCGTTCGGCCGACGCCATGCGCTTCGCGATGGCGCGATTCCGATTGGGCCCGGTGAACAGGTTATCGTCCCGGATGGTTTCCCCTAGCGAGGAGCAACACCCATGGCCCCTGTGCCGAAATTGCGACACCTGCTTCGCTGGCTCGGAGTCGGCGTGGCTCTGGTGGTTGCGCTGAGCCTGGTCTATCGAACCGAGCTCACCCAACTCTGGAGGGTCGCCCACCTCTTCGACGCGGACGTCGTCGTCTACAACCTCCAGCACATGAGCGAGCTGTTTCCGTCACGCCCGGTCCAGGGGGGCGGCGAGGTGTTCGAATTCGGTCGGGGCAGGTACGTCCTTCCCGCGGGGTTTACCTACGCCAACCGTTCCTACGACACGGAGACCTTCCTCGAGGACACCGCAACCACCGGACTCCTCGTGGTTCAGGACGACCGCATTCTCCTCGAGCGCTATTGGCGAGGACACTCGGCGGCGGGCCGCCACATCGGGTGGTCGGTGAGCAAGTCATTCGTCTCCGCTCTCTTCGGAATCGCGGTGGCCGAGGGGCACGTCCGCGACATCATGCAGCCGGTCACGGACTACCTGCCCGAGCTCGAGGGTTCGGGATACGACGGAGTGCCCATCAAACATCTCCTGCAGATGTCGTCCGGTGTGGGCTTCAACGAGGACTACGGGGATCCGAGCTCCGACATCAATCGGATGGGTCGGGCCATGGCCATGGGCAGTTCCCTGCTCGAGTTTTCGGCCACCCTCACGCGAGAGCGGGAGCCGGGCACGCTCCAGCACTACGTCAGCATCGACACCCAGGTACTCGGCAGCATTCTCGTGCGGGCCACAGGACAGAGCCTCGCGGCGCTCACGACGGAGAAGCTCTGGCGGCCGCTGGGAATGGAGTCCGACGCCTACTGGCTGATCGATGGCTCGGGCATGGAGATGGCCTTCGGCGGCTTGAACGCGAGCCTGCGCGACTTCGCGCGATTCGGGCGCCTCTACTTGAATGAAGGGCGCTGGAATGGCCGGCAGGTCGTGCCCCGGGACTGGGTCGATGCTTCGGTGACCCCGGATGCACCCCACCTGATGCCGGGGCCCAAGCCCAACACGAATAACGAGATGGGCTATGGCTACCAGTGGTGGCTTCCGGCGGAGACCCACGGCGATTTCATGGCGTTGGGGGTGTACGGCCAGACGATCTATGTCGATCCATGGCTGCGATTGATCATCGTCAAAAATTCGGCGAACCGGAATTTCCAGAGAAACGGCTTCGAACCCACCCGGGAGACCGTCGCCCTGTGGCGGGCGATCGCCGTCGATCTGGAGGAGACCGGCGGGACATGACCCGCAGCGAAAAGGCGACAGAAGAGTGACGACGCATCGGGGCGGGTGTCATTGCGGCCGAGTTCGATTCGAAGTCGACGCACCGGAAACCATCGAGGTCGATGAGTGCAACTGTTCGATCTGTGCGAAGTTCGGCTTTCGGCACCTCATCGTTCCCAAATCCCGTTTTCGCCTGCTGTCGGGGCGAGACTGTCTGACCCGCTACCGGTTCCATACGAAAACAGCGGAGCACCTCTTCTGTTCCGTCTGTGGCGTGAAGTCGTTCTACATTCCGCGCTCGCATCCGAATGGACTGAGCGTGAACGCGCGGTGTCTGGATCCTCGAACCATCAAAGAGCAGATTGTCCGCCCGTTCGATGGCCAGAACTGGGAGGCCCATGCCCATGAGCTGGATCCGCTGGAGTAGACTGCTCGGTAGAGTCCGCAACTTCCGGGCGAACCGATGGCGGGGGTGATGTCGATGGCGACCGAGATTCTCCGTGGAGGTTGTCTGTGCGGGAGCGTCAAGTATGAGGTGGATGCACCCTTCCTGAGATTCGCGCACTGCCATTGCGCGCGATGCCGGCGGGCCACGGGCTCCTCACACGCCTCGAATCTGTACGTCGCGCCCGAGCGGTTTCGCTGGACCTCCGGCGAGGCGTCGACGAAGCGATACGACCTCCCGTCGGCGAGGAGTTTCTCAACCACATTCTGTATCGCGTGCGGAGCGCCGCTTCCTCACCACACGCGGAGCGGGACCCGGGTGGTCGTCCCCGCAGGTTCACTGGACGAAGAGCCCGAGCTGAAGCCGCAAGCACACATCTTCTTCGAATCTCGTCCGGGCTGGTCGTGCTCGCATGGGGAGATTCCCCGTTTCGAGGAATACACGGATGACTGGGGAAGCGAGCCGGCGGCCCAACAGGAATCGCCGCGATCCGGGAGGACTCGATGACTGCGACCTCAAAAGACGGGATTCTCGATCTATCGGAGGGGACGGTCGGGCTTTACCGCGACGGCTCGAGTGACTTCGTGCGGAACCTGTCCGGGCCCCCCCGCCGCGTGGCGGGCCTGATCGTCGGCGCCCCCAGCATGACGCGCAATGCTCCCCATGGTGGCGAAATGCATCCCGATGGTGACGAACTGCTGTATTTGATCTCGGGCGCCGTTTCCGTGGTGCTCGAACTCTCGGACGCAACGAAGACCCTCGAGGTTGGCCCCGGTCAGGCCGTCATCGTGCCCAAGGGTGTGTGGCACCGGGTTCTCATCCACGAGCCCAGCCAACTCGTTCACCTGACTCCCGGCCCGGGGGGCGAGCACCGACCGCTCGACGAGGGCGCGGCCCGGTAGGGAGAACTGGGATGAGTGCAGGCTCCGACGAACCCCTTGCCGGGAGCCGTCTCGCGGCCGCGCTGGCGGCGATCGACGCGGCAAATCGAGACGATCCGAACACGCTCGAAGTGCGCGGCGAGCGCCGACCCAAGGAGCTCGCGCACGCGGAACTTGTCAGTGAATGGGTGCGTCGACTCCGGCCCGAAGCCAGCGAGGCGCTCCTGCTCGCCGCGCGCGCCCACCACGTCCGGCGTTGGGAGATTCCGAGGGACCGCTTCTCGAAGGATCGCCCCGGTTACCTCCGCTGGCGCAAA
>JAZFUU010000081.1:0-12963 GCA_036447375.1 Myxococcota bacterium | reverse complement strand
GCCAGTCGCGTCGAAGACCGGAGCCGCGGCGCAGTTGAGCCCCTCTTCGCACTCTCCCAGGTCGAGGGCAAAACCCTGGACTTTGACGCTGCGAAGGTGTTCGAAGAACTTGTCGCGGTCGACGATGGTGATGTCGGTTCGCCTCTCGAGGCCGGACTCGCCGAGAAATTCGTCGAATTCCTCGCGAATACGGTCGGGTCCGCACCCCAGCAGCACCTTTCCCAACGCGGTGCAGTGCAAGGGGAGCCGAGAACCGACCCGGGTCGTCGTGAGGACCAGCCGGTCGGCGCTCTCGCCGTCCACATGAATGACCTCGAAATTTCGCAATACCCCCACATGCGCCGTCTCCCCGACGGCACGGGCGAGCTCCTCGAGAATGGGACGACCCCGTGTCAACAGCGAGCGACCCTGAAAAAAGGCCCGACCGAGCTCGAGAACGCGGACTCCCAGCTTGTAGCGATCGGTCTCGGGGCTCTGTTCGACATAGCCCCTCTCCTCGAGAGTGGCGAGCAGGCGGAACACGTTATTCTTGTGGAGTTCCAGCCGATGAGACAGCGCCGTGACGCCGAGCTCATCCGCGTCGGCGAACTCCTCGAGAAGCCGCAATGCGTTGATCACTGTCTGGATCGAGTAGTCGCCCTTCGGCTTCTTCATGGATTCGGGTCTCCAACCCCTCAGTACTGGCTATGCCGGACGCAACCCGAATCGGCGTGGGGGGGTTAGCCATCGAGCGAAATGATTCCGGCACATGAATTGCTCACCTACTCCGAGCTGGTCACCGAGCCGCGAGAGCCCCATCGTCGAGGGCAGATCATGAGCTTGACTGAGAAATTCCATTATTCGGTGCGGCAGCTAAAGAGAAGTGCTCGTGCGAAGGGATTCACGCTAGCGCCAACTCGGAGTAGTAATCGACGAGCAACTTTCTATCGCACGTCGGCGGGAGGTGTCAACAAATTCTCGACGATCTCGGCGCAAAAATTTCGCACTTGACGTTTCAAGACTTGAGCGCGAGCGTCAAGTACACCGACGGTAAAACGAATTCGAGATCGTCCCCGCCGGGACTAATTTCGCTCCGGACTCTCGTCCGCGGTCGATTGCGCACGGGTTTCCCCCTCGCTGGCGAGGAGCTCCAGTACGAGCACGCCGACGCCGACGACGATACAGATGTCCGCAACGTTGAAGTCCGGCCACGTGTATCCGCCCCAGAGACGGAAGTGCAGGAAGTCGACCACCTCCATGAATCGAATGCGGTCGATCAGATTCCCGATGGCGCCGCCGAGAATGAGGCCCAGAGCCAGAGCTGCGAGCCGGTCCCCGGGGGCCAGCTTCCTGAAGAAGGAAATGATGATGACGATCGCGATGGAGGCGACGCCCACAAAGAATGTGAGGCGAAGTGCCACAGGCGCAGTGGCGAAGAGTCCGAATGCAGCTCCCGCGTTTCGAACGTGAGTGAGGTAGAAGAACCCATCGATGACCGGGATGCGATCCGAGAACGAGAGGTTCTGAATGACCAGGTGCTTCGTAACGACGTCGAGCACCAGACTCGAAACGAATGCGGCCAAACCGATACGCAT
Organism: Myxococcota bacterium; assembly: GCA_036447375.1. Classification (GTDB taxonomy): domain Bacteria; phylum Myxococcota_A; class UBA9160; order UBA9160; family SMWR01; genus JACZXC01. The sequence continues at coordinate 11,389 of JAZFUU010000081.1, read as the reverse complement.
TTTCGGCGTCATTCAGGCGAGCAACCTATCACAGCGCCCCCGCAGGGGCTATTTGAGTTCCTCCGGCGAAAGCCGCGCATCATTCCACACCGACGGTGCGAGCTTTCGCGCGCGGCCCAGCAAACGCGACGCCTCGCGAAATCGGCCGGTAGCCAGGAGCGCCATGCCTCGCAGCCCTACCAGGTGCGGTTCGACCCGGGGGGAACTCACGTCTTGGGACGTCAATAGCAGCTCGGCCTGATCGAGAGACTCGAGGGTGCGCCTCGGCTGGAAGAGATCCGTGTAGAAGCGCGCAATGGCCAGGTACGCGTACGGATTGGTGGGATCGACCTGTACCGCGCGCTCGTATTCGTTGATGGCACGGTCGGCTTCGTTCTCCTCGTCGAAGCGGAGGCCCAGCAGGACGAGGCGGGTCGAGGCCCGGCGCGAGCTGTCGCCCAGATCCTGCACTTCGGAAATCCTCAGCGGGCCGCTCTGGCCCCGTGGGCCCTGTGAGATACAGCCCAGCACCGAAACCGACGCGAGGGCCCCCACCAGCAGACGTTCGACGAGGCGATGCATCACAGGCGTTCCCGAAGCCACTCGAAAAACTCACTTCGCGTTCCAGGGGATCCGCCCTCCGCCGTGCGACGTGCCGCGTTGCGGGGACAGACATCGACGGGAAGCGTACCCCGAATGAAGTATTCCGTGCGCCGTTCGGGGCAGCCCGCCAGGGCCAGGGCACCGGTCGTCGGCTCGATCTCCGCCTCTTCGATCCCGGGCGGGGGCAAGAACCTCCCTCGGATTTCTCCTCCAGTGGCCGCCTGGACGAAGTGGCGCCAGATGGGAAGGGCTCCCACGCTGCTGGGAACGCCCACACTGCGAGGCTCGTCGAAGCCAATCCAGACGACAGCGACGAGCTCCGGCGTGAAACCGACGAACCAGAGATCGCGTTCACCGTCGGTCGTTCCCGTCTTCGCAGCGATCGGACCCCGCAGTCCGGTGCTGCGAACCCCCGCGGCCGTTCCCCGCTCGGCTACGCCGACCAGAAGCGAGGTGGCGAGGTACGCCGTGGCGGGGTCCAACACGCGCTCAAAGCGCAGCCGGCGGCGCTCCAGAGTCCTCCCCTTCGAGTCGACCAGGTCCTCGATGACCTGCGACTCCGGTCGGATGCCTCCGCTTGCGATGGTCGCGTAGGCCCGCGCGATTTCGATGGGCGTCAGGTCGGCGGCTCCAAGCGCGAGGCTTGGAACCAGCGGAAGCTCGCTCTGGATCCCCAGCCGGCGCGCGACGTCGGCGATGCGCGCCGGCTGGATCCGATCCGCCAGGCGAGCGGTAGCGACGTTGAGAGACCGCTCCAGAGCCTCGCGCACGGGCACGCTGCCGTGGAACTCGCCGTCGTAGTTTTCAGGCCGCCACGGTCCGCTGGGCGTATCGATCTCCAGGGGAGAGTCATCCAGAAAACTGGCCAACGTAATCTCCGGAGTCCCACGCACGGGCTCGAGCGCCGCGATGTATACGAACGGCTTGAACACGCTTCCCACCTGCCTGCGCGCCTGGGTACAGCGATCGAACTGCGAGACGCCGTAGCTGCGACCCCCCACCATGGCCAAGAGTTCTCCGGTCTGGGGCCGCATCGCGATCAGGCAGCCCTGCAACCGACGCGACGGGTCGTCGGTCTTCAGTGAGGGGATTCTCGCTTCCAGGCGGTCCAAGCCTTCGCGCAGGGCGATTCCCGCGAGCCGCTGGAGGCGACGGTCCAGGGTCGAATAGATCCGCAACCCCTCGGAGCGAAGGGCCGCCAGGTCGTACATCTCCGGCAGGCGAATGCGAACCAGATCCAGGAAGTAACGCGCGTCGGCGACGTCGGGCGAAACCGCGGCGACTCGCAGCGGCTCGGCTCGAGCCCGGCCATGGGCGTCATTGCCGATTCGGCCCTGATCCCGCATGAGATCGAGCACGAGGTTTCGGCGGCGGGCGGCGCGATCGGGATCGTTGTGCGGGGAGAGCCCGTTGGGACTCTGAATGATCGCGGCGATCAGCGCCGATTCGGCGATGGTCAGATTCTTCGCCGTCTTTCCAAAATAGAGGCGAGCCGCCTCACCCACCCCATGTATGGCGGTGGTGCCTCTCTGCCCCAGATAGATCTCGTTGAGATACGACTGAAGAATGGATTGCTTGTCGTAGCGAAACTCAACCAGCAGGGCCATCACCGCTTCTTGCGTCTTGCGCCGCAGGGTGCGCTCCGGGGTGAGGAAAAAATTCTTCACCAGCTGCTGGGTGAGTGTGCTTCCACCCTGGCGGATCGAGCCCGCCCGCAGGTTGGCCAGCGCGGCGCCCCCAATCCGCTTGAGATCGACCCCGGGATGGGTCTCGAACCGTTGATCCTCGACGGCGAGGATCGCATCGACGAGGTGACGAGGAACGTCGTCGATCGTCACCAGCTGCCGCTGTTGATGGTCCGGGCCGTAATAGGCGCCGAGTTGCTCGGGCTCGAGTAGGACCGCCCCCAACTCGCTTCCGCTGGGAAGGGCCCGGATCTCCTCGATCAGGTTCCCCTTCAGCCGGAACACCACGTCCCGGGAGGGCTCGGGCCGGCTCGGATGCGCGAACGCGCGAAGGTGCACCCGCACCCGGTTCGCTCCCCATACGAATTGACCCGGGGGCAGATCCCGGGTGCCGGGCGCTTCCCGGTAACCGAGGCGCTCCATCGTTTCTCGCAATTCGACGAGCTTCCAGTCGAGGCCGGGATACAGAATCATTGGGGCGGCGAACACCCGGGATGGGACGCGAAATCGCTGTCCCTCGAAGCGCGCCGTCACGATTCGATCGAGCCCGACGACCCAGCCCCCGGTGACGAAGCCAATCGGGAACGAGGCGAGCACCAGGCCGAAGCCAATCCGGCGCAACCGACTCCACTGGCCCGCCCTTCGAGTCGGTCGGCCACGGACCGGCGATCGTCTTCGAGTCGTACGCCCCTTGCCGGAGCGACGACGGGATTGCGCCACAGATCCCCCCTGATCGGCCTAGAAGCTAGCTGTTCTGGTTCTTTCCGGTCGGGGCCGCGAGTCGGGCAAGGCGGGCTTCGTAGGCTTCGCGCACGATCCTCACATCCTCGATCAGCTGGGGGAGCTCATCGAGCAGCAGCGCCTGAGGCCCGTCGCACAGCGCCTCTTCGGGGCGGGGGTGAAGGTCCAGCAGCACGGCGTTGGCTCCGGCGATCACGCCCTGGGCCGTCACGTGGAACACGTCGAGCAAACCATCCGGGGCCCGGCTTCGGCTTCCGACCGAATGTGACGGGTCAATGCAGACGGGCAGACGCGTCAAGCGCTTCACCACCGGAACGTGGGAGAAGTCCACGAAATTTCGGTGCGGAGCACCCAGCTGGGTTTTCATGCCCCGCAGACAGAAGACGATCCGCCGGTTCCCCCCGGAGGCGACGTACTCACATGCGTTGAGCGACTCCTCGAGAGTGATGCCCATGCCTCGTTTGAACAGCACCGGGAGTTCGGTCTGCTGGCCCACGACCTTCAGCAACTCGAAATTCTGGGCGTTCCGGGTTCCGATCTGAACCATGACCCCGGTGGCCCCTCCCGAGGCGGCCAGAGCCTCCTGAATCTCGTCGAGGTGGGATTCGTGGGTCACCTCCATCGAAATCACCCGAATGCCGTGCTTGCCGGCCAACTCGAACACGAATGGAAGGCACTCGGCACCGCGACCCTGAAAATCATAGGGGCTGGTGCGGGGCTTGTAGGCCCCGGCTCGTGCGGTCACGATCCCGTGGGAAGCCAGGGCCTTGAAGGTCGCCTCCAGGTTCTGCCGGGAATCGACGGCGCAGACCCCGGGAAAGAGGTGGAGGGTATCCTGGCTGATCTTCACGCCGTTGTACTCGAAGCCCACGGGCTCGAGTTCTGTCCCATGGCGCCCGATGGCCCGGAATTTCTCGGTGACCCGAACCACCTTCTCGACGCACTCGAACTCCTCGAAGGGCGTGGTCGGAACCACTCCGGTGGGGCCGAGCAGGTAGAGCTCGGTGAGGGACCGGGTCTTACCCTGGATTTGGTGAAACTCGGTGGAAATCCCGGGGTAGCCCTCGGCGAGCTCCACGATGCGCCGCACATCGGGGGCGTCCGGCGACACGTCGGCCTTCAGCACGATGATCAACGACGGTTCTCCCCGACAGCTCGTCCGGAAAGGCGATGGCGCAAGCTACGGACCGGAGCCCGCCCCGTCAATGCTGGAACCCCGCCCGGGGCACAATCCCAGCTATTGCGAAATGCCGTGTTCTTACCGAGATTTGCACCATGTCTCGGGAAGACCATTCGAAGTCCAAGCCGTGGGCGGGCCGCTTTCAGGAGCCTACCGATCCCGCGGTCGAGCGGTTCACCGCCTCGATCGAATTCGATCGGGCGCTGGCTCGATACGACATCCAGGTTTCGATGGCCCATACGCGGATGCTTCGCCGGACCGGTCTGGTGTCCGAGCCCGAGGCGCGCTCCCTGTTGGAAGGCCTCGAGGCCATCGCCGAGGAAGTCAATGCGGGCGAGCTTGCGCTGGACCCCGGTCTCGAAGACATCCACATGAACATAGAGGCGCGCCTGCGCGAGCGGATCGGTCCGGATGCCGGACGGCTCCACACCGGCCGCAGCCGAAACGATCAGGTCGCGACCGACCTCGCCTTGTATCTGCGCGACGCTTCGCGGGCGGCACAGCGAGGCCTGCTGGAACTGCGAGGGGTACTCGTGGCGCGCTCCCGGGAGCACATCGATACGGTTCTGCCGGGCTACACGCATCTTCAGCGCGCCCAACCGGTCCGACTCGCCCACCACTGGCTCGCTTTCGTCGAGATGTTCGGCCGAGACGGAGACCGCTTTCGGGACCAACGCAAGCGCCTGGGAAACTGCCCTCTCGGTGCGGGCGCGCTGGCGGGCTCGACCCTGCCCATCGAACCCGAGCAGACGGCCCGAGACCTGGGCTTCGCAGCCCCCGTGCGAAACAGTATGGACGCGGTGGGCTCGCGCGACGGCGCCCTCGAGTTCCTGTCGGACTCGGCGATCGCCATGGTTCACCTCTCGCGCCTCGCGGAGGAGCTGGTTCTCTGGTCTACCCAGGAATTTGACTTCATCGAGCTGACCGACGCCTATGCCACCGGTTCCAGCTTGATGCCGCAGAAGAAGAACCCCGATGTACCCGAACTCGTCCGAGGCAAGACCGGTCGGGTGATCGGGAACCTGGTGACGCTGCTCACGGTGATGAAAGGCCTGCCACTCACCTACAACCGGGATCTCCAGGAAGACAAGGAGCCCGTCTTCGACTCGGCGGCGACCCTGGGCAACGCCCTCGAGGTGATGGGTGGCGCCCTGACCACGCTGCGAGTGAATACCACCCGCATGCGGGAGGCGGCTCGCGACCCGATGCTTCTGGCGACGGACCTGGCCGAGGCCCTGGTTCGCGAGGGTGTGCCTTTCCGCGAAGCTCACGAAGCCGTCGGTCAGGTGGTGCACCACTGCCTGGAGAAGGATCTCGACCTGGCCTCGCTCTCCCGCGAGGACCTCCGCGCCTTCCACTCCGCGTTTCCCAACCCGGCCGCCGAGCTGGTCGACCTGGATCGAGCTCTGGAAGGGCGCGACCTTCCCGGAGGGACCTCCCGGAACCGGGTCGAAGCGGCGTTGGAAGCCGCCGAGGCGGCCATCGAGAGTGAGCGCTCCGAGCTGGATGCCGAGGCGGACTCGTGACGCCGCGACGCTCGGTTGCGGTTCTGGGCCTCGCGTTGACGCTCGTCGCGGGGTTCGCGTGTGGAAAGTACGGGCCTCCGGTGCGGAGCCCGTCAGCGGACGCGTCTTCGGAATCGTCTTCGGACGCCGGGGCCGGCGACGAGTCCGAGGAGGAAACACGGTGAGCGATCCGTTTCCGCGTCTCGACGGCCACCTGCATGCCGAAGGCGTGCCGGTCGCGCGAATCGTCGAAGAGGTGGGCACACCGGCTTTCATCTACAGCGCCACGGCGTTGTGCGAGGCGTATGACGCACTGACCGCAGCCCTTTCTCGGGTGCGCCATACCGTCTGCTACTCGATCAAGTCGAACATGAACCTGGCAGTGGTCCGCACCCTGGTGGCACGCGGGGCGGGGATCGACGCGACCTCCGGTGGCGAACTCTTTCGGGCGCTGCGCGCCGGAGCCGACCCCGGCAAGATCGTCTACTCCGGTGTGGGCAAGAAAGACCCCGAAATCGACCGCGCACTCGACGCCGGGATCAAGCTCTTCAACGTCGAATCGCGGGCCGAGCTGCGGCGCATCGACGCACGCGCCGCAGTCAAGGACTGCATCGCTCCCATCGGCTTCCGCGTCAATCCGGATGTCGATCCGCGCACCCACCCCTACATTTCGACGGGGCTTCGCACGAGCAAGTTCGGCATCCCCATCTCCGAGGCGGTGGATGCCTACGCGGAGGCGAAAGCGCTGGATCACGTCCGCGTCGCGGGCGTGGATTGCCACATCGGATCGCAGATGCTGAGCGTCGAGCCTCTGGTCGACGCCCTCGCGCGGGTCCGCAGCCTGGTCGAAGAGTTGAGGGAAGCCGGACACTGCATCGAGATCATCGACGTGGGCGGAGGTGTCGGGGTCAGCTACGAGGACGAGGAGCCTCCGTCGCCAACCCTATATGCCGAGACCGTGATCGCTGCCGTTGGCGATCTGGACTGTGAGATCGTGATCGAGCCAGGTCGCTCGATCACCGCCAATGCGGGCATCCTCGCCACCCGGGTTCTGTACGAGAAGAGCAACGAGGCCAAACACTTCGTCATCGTGGATGCGGCCATGAACGACCTGATTCGCCCGGCCCTCTACCAGGCCTATCAACGCATCGAGCCGGTGGGCCCGCCGCGAGCTCCGGAGCAGACCGTGGACGTCGTGGGACCGGTGTGTGAGTCGGGTGACTTTCTGGCCCGGGATCGATCGCTTCCTCGAGTCGAGGCGGGCGATCTGTTGGCGGTTCGCTCGGCCGGTGCCTACGGATTCGCGATGTCGTCCAACTACAATGGGCGCCCGCGGGCCGCGGAGGTGTTGGTCCGCGGCGAGCGCTTCGCCGTGGTGCGAAATCGCGAGACCCTGGAAGACCTGGTGCGAGGGGAGTCCATGCCCGAGGAAATCACCGGATGACCCGACGCCTCGAGTTCACCAAGATGCACGGAGCCGGGAACGACTTTATCGTCCTCGACGGCATCGGCGACGAGCTGCCCGCCATCGAGCCCCTGGCCCGACTTCTCTGTGACCGCCACTTCGGTATCGGGGCCGACCAGCTTCTGGTGGCGCGACCGTCCCGGGCGGCGGATTTCCGCATGGAGATCTACAACGCCGACGGCTCCCAGGTGGAGATGTGCGCTAACGGCATCCGCGCCTTCTACAAGTTCGTGCGAGATCGCGGACTCACCGAGAAAGACGAGATCGGCGTCGAGACCCTGAGCGGTGTGGTGCGCCCGCGCTGGGCGGGAACCGACCGCGTCGCGGTCGACATGGGCCGCCCGGTTCTGGAACCGTCCAAAATCCCGACGACCCTCGGTGGGGGAGACGGCCCGGTGCTCGACGCCGCCATCGATGTCGATGGCGAGACCCTGAGCCTTTCGTGTGTCTCGATGGGCAATCCCCACGCGGTGCTCTTCGTCGACGACCCCGACACGGCGCCGGTGGCGCGACTCGGCACGCGCATCGAGCACCATCCGGCATTTCCCAACCGGGTCAATGTGGAGTTCGTGACCCCGGTGAGCCGTAGCCGCATCCGGCAGCGAACCTGGGAACGCGGAACCGGAGAGACCCTCGCCTGCGGCAGCGGCGCCTGTGCGGTGGCAGTGGTATCCATCCTCCGGGGCGTCGCGAATCGGTCGCTGACCGTCGAGCTTCGCGGCGGAGAGCTCGAGATCGACTGGGAAAGTGACGAGGCACCGGTGATCATGACGGGGCCCGCGGCCGAGGTCTTCCGCGGGAGCCTATCGGTTCCATCGGAATGGGTGCCTTCGGACGTGCGACCGGCCGAAGCGACCGGGGACCGGAGGGACTAGCGGTGTTCGAGGGAGTCTTCACAGCACTGGTGACACCGTTTCGAGACGATGCCATCGACGAGGACAGCCTGCGTGACCTGGTTGAGTGGCAGATCGACGCGGGTGTCGACGGGTTGGCGCCCTGCGGATCGACCGGGGAGTCTGCCACCCTGTCCCACGAAGAACATCGACGAGTGGTCGAGATCGTGGTTTCGGCGGTCCGCGGTCGCGTTCCGGTCGTCGCCGGGACCGGCTCCAACTCGACGCGCGAGGCGATCGAACTGACCCGTCACGCGAAAGAGGCCGGAGCCGACGCGGCCCTGCTGATCTCTCCCTACTACAACAAGCCCACCCAGGAGGGCATCGTCGCCCACTACGCAGCCATCGCCCGGGCGACGGAGTTTCCCCTGATCGTCTACAACATTCCGGGCCGGACCGCGTCGAATATTCTGCCCTCGACCATCGCTCGATTGGCAGACGTCGAACACGTGGTGGGAGTCAAGGAAGCCTGTGGCGACCTGGCGCAAGTCGCGACCGTCGTCGCGCTGTGTCCCGATGAATTCTCGGTGCTGTCGGGCGACGACGCACTGACCTTGCCGACCCTCGCCGTCGGGGGAAGGGGCGTGATCTCGACCACGGCGAATCTGGTGCCCGGAGAAATGAGTGCGCTGGTGCGAGCCGGGCGGGCGGGAGAACGAGAAGAGGCCCTGCGAATTCATCAGCGCCTGCTGCCGCTCTTCGACGTGGTCTTCTGCGAGACGAACCCGATTCCACTCAAGACGGCCCTCGTCCTGCTCGGGCGGATCCGAGACGAGATCCGATTGCCCTTGACCCCCCTGACGCCTCCGAACCGGGAGCGACTCCAGGTGGTCCTCAAGGAGCTCGGGCTGATCTGATGTCGGAGCCGCGCCGGGTCCTGGTGGTGGGCGCGCTCGGTCGCATGGGCGAGCGGGTTCGTGCGGCCGTCTCGGAAGAGCCCCGACTCCGTCTCGGTGCCGCCCTCGAGGGGCCCGGTCATCCGCGACTGGGTGAGATGCTCGAAGACGGGGTCAGCCTGGGCGACGATGCCAAGGCGGGGCTGGCCGCGTCGGACCTCGTCATCGACTTCTCGCTCCCCGCCGTGACTCTGGCGACCCTACGGCTGGCCGCCGACGCGGGCCTTCCCTATGTCACGGGAACCACGGGGTTCTCCGACGAGGAGCGAAGCGAGCTCGAGAACCTCGCCGAGCGGACTCCCGTGATCGCCGCGCCGAACTTCTCGGTGGCGGTGAATGTGCTCGTGCACCTGGTGCGGGAGGCGACTCGGCGATTGGGCCCCGACTACGACGCGGAGCTCGTCGAGTTGCACCACGCAGCCAAGCGCGACGCACCGAGCGGAACGGCGTACAGGCTCGCCGAGGCCGTGGCCGAGGCGAGGGGCCAGACCCTGGCGGATCATCTGGTGCTGGAACGCGCGGGAGAGACCGGGGCCCGCCCCCCCGGCACGATCGGGATCCAGACCCTGCGCGCCGGAGACTCGGTAGGTGAACACAGTGTGTTTCTCGTCGGCAAGGGAGAGCGGCTCGAGCTGGTGCACCGGGCACACACCCGGGATCACTTCGCGCGCGGCGCGATTCGCGCTGCGCTGTGGCTCGCCGAGCGCGGCCCGGGCCTGTACCCCTTCGAAGACGTCCTCGGTCTGTAGCGAATAAGCGGGGACGTTCAGACGCTGGCGGCGTCCTCAGGCGCGCAGTCGTCCGTCGGCCAGACATCCCGGCGTTCGGCCCCGGCTTTCAAGTCATGCCGAGTGCACCAGGTTAGGCCGCCCTCGAGGTAGATCCGCGCGACGAGTCGGTCGGCGAGCCTGCGGGTCGCAAGAAACCGAAGGCGCCCCAACTCGGGCTCCACCAGACAGCCATCGATCTGAGACGAGGCCATGAGGCATTCGAAAGCCCGGGACACGGATCCCGGGCTCTCGAAATTCAGGACATAGACGCGGACCGGCAAACCGGCCTGCCTAGACGTCGTAGTACAACTCGAATTCGTGGGGATGCGGGCGCAAACGCACCGGGTCGATCTCGTTTTCGCGCTTGTATTTGATCCACATATCGAGAGCATCCGACGTGAAGACATCGCCCTTGAGCAGGAAGTCCGGGTCCCCCTCGAGATTGATCAGGGCCTCGTCCAGGCTGCTGGGCATGGTCGGAACACCGGCCGCTTCCTCGGGCGTCAGCGCGTAAATGTTCTTGTCGAGGGGTTCTCCGGGATCGATCTTGTTCTCGATTCCGTCGATCCCGGCCATCGCCATCGCCGCGAAGGCCAGGTAGGGATTGCACGCCGGGTCCGGGAAGCGCACCTCGATGCGCTTGGCTTTGGGATTGGCCGAATACATCGGAATCCGACACGCCGCCGAGCGATTTCGACTCGAGTAGGCCAGGTTCACCGGCGCCTCGAAACCCGGTGTCAAACGCTTGTACGAATTCGTCGTTGGGTTCGTGAAAGCCGCGAGCGCGCCCGCGTGCTTCAGAATCCCGCCGATGTAGTAGAGACCCATCTGGGAAAATCCGGCGTACAGATCCCCGGCGAACAGGGGCGTGCCGTCCTTCCAGATCGACTGGTGGCAGTGCATGCCCGATCCGTTGTCATCGAACAACGGCTTCGGCATGAAGGTCGCCGTCATGCCGTGGCGAAACGCCACGTTCTTGACGATGTATTTGTAGAGCATGAGCTGATCGGCCATGTCCACGAGCTTGCCGAACCTCATGTCGATCTCGGCCTGACCCGCTGTGGCCACTTCGTGGTGCTGGCACTCGATGATGATGCCGGCGTTCTCCATTTCCAGCACCATCTCCGTTCGAATGTCCTGGAGCGTGTCCGTCGGCGAGACCGGGAAGTAGCCCTCTTTGTAGCGGGGCTTGTGGGCGAGGTTGCCCTCTTCTTCGTCTCGGCCGGAGTTCCAGCGACCCTCGATCGAATCCAGAAAGTAGTAGCCGGCGTTGGCGGTGGTTTCGAAGCGCGCCGAGTTGAGAATGAAGAACTCGGCCTCGGGTCCGAAGAAGATCGTGTCGCCGATCCCCGTCATCTGCAGGTAATTGACGCATTTGTTGGCGATCCAGCGGGGATCGCGCGAATAGCGCTCGCGGGTGATCGGATCGACGATGTCGCAAACCATCGAGAGCGTCGGATGCTGGGTGAAGGGATCCATGATCGCTGTCGCCGGATCCGGGATCACCAGCATGTCGCTGTTGTCGATGGCCTGCCAGCCGCGAATGGAGGACCCGTCGAACCCGAAACCGTCTTCAAAGGACGCGGCCTCGAGCTCGTGGAGCGGCACCGAGAAATGCTGCCAGGTTCCCGGCCAGTCGGTGAACTTGAGGTCCACCATGACCACATTGTTC
>JAZFUU010000080.1:0-6711 GCA_036447375.1 Myxococcota bacterium | reverse complement strand
GAGGCGCCGAAGGAATAGATCAACAGGATCCAGACCCAGGTCGAGACCGACAAGGTCGTGATCACCGGGAACTGCGCGGCGAAGGCATCCCCGGCAAAGACGGCGCCGATCAGAACCGCGTAGCCCGCGATCGACGGGGCAAACAAATTTATACCGCGTCGGTAGACCAGCCAACCCAGGAGCAGGGCGATGAGAATCTGAACGTTGATGGGAAATATCGCGCCGGGGTTTCTCACGAAGAGCGTCGCGATGATGAATGCGAAGACCGCGAGCACGATCCAGATCAGGAACGAGATGATCAGCAGGAACGCGGTGCGCACCCGCGGCCCGATGACCGACGACGTCACCTCGCCGATCGAGCGTCCCTGGTTGCGAAGGCTGATGACGAGGGCGGAGAAGTCGTGGACGGCCCCCATGAAGACGGTGCCCAGGGCGACCCAGATCAATGCCGGGAGCCAACCCCAGATCACCGCGATGGCGGGCCCGACGATCGGGGCGGCGCCGGCGATCGAAGTGTAGTGGTGACCCCAGAGCACCGACTTGCGGGTGGGGACGAAGTCGACGCCGTCTTCGAATTCTCGGGAAGGAACGGGCTCGTCCTCGGACAGCGCGAAGATTCGAGTGGCGAGGAACCGGGAGTAGAAGCGGTAGCCCAGGGCGAAGAGAGCGAACGTAATCGCCGCCAGCAGCGCCGCGTTCACGGGTCTGGTTTCCTACCCGAGCTTCGCCGCTTTCGGGACGCTGTCTTTGCGGAAGAGATTCTTGAGCAGCTTTCCAGCGGCGTTGCGCGGCAACGGCTGGTCCGTGAACTCGACGAATTCCGGCACCTTGAATCGAGCCATGTGCTCCGCGACCTGGGCCTGGACGGCGGCGGCATCCAGGCTCGCACCCTCGACGCATTTCACGATGGCCTTCACCCGCTCGCCGAGCTCCACGTCCGGGACACCCACCACGGCGGCCTCATCGATGGCGGGGTGATCGGCCAGGCAGTTCTCGATCTCTGTGCAATAGACGTTCTCGCCGCCGCGAAGAATCATGTCCTTGGCGCGGTCCACGACGAAGACGAAGCCCTCGCTGTCTCGATAGCCCAGGTCTCCGGTGTAGAGCCAACCGTCGCGAACGGTTTCCGCGGTGGCCTCGGGCCGATTCCAGTACCCCGGGGTAATCGTCGGGCCGTTCATGATGAGCTCGCCGAGTTGGCCTTCGGGTACCTCCCTCCCCGCGTCGTCAACGATCTTCAGGTCGATGAAGGGAAGCGGCCGCCCGATCGAGGTCTTGCGGCCCAGGAGATCCTTGCCGCCGTTGAGGGTGGCGACTCCGTGGGTCTCGGTGAGACCGTAGGCATTGGAGAAGCTCGGCTCGACGGGCAACACCGCTCGGGCTCGATCGATGGTCTCCGGGGCCGTGGGCGCGCCCCCGAAGGAAACCGCCCGCAAACTGGAGAGGTCGTAGTTCCCGATGTTGGGTGAGTGCACCACCCGGTGCAGCATGGTGGGGATGGCTGCCCACATGCTGACCTTCTCCCGCTCGATCAACTGCATGACCTGTTCGGGATCGAATTTGCCCTCGGTAAAAATGATCTGGGCCCCAGCGGTCAACGCGGTGCAAAAACCCGAGTGCAGGCCGCCCACGTGGAAGAGGGGTGACGAGAGCAGCGAGGTTGGCGGACCTCCGTCCGTGCCCAGGGGCGTGCCGCCGCCGGTTGCCGCCCCGACGACGCTGGTGAAGATGATGCCCATCACCTGGGCGATGGTTCCGCGGTGGGTGGTGATGCAGCCCTTCGCCCGGCCCGTGGTTCCGGAGGTGTAGAGAATGACGAAGGGGTCGTCCTCTTCGATGGAGACCGTCGGTGCCTCGTCACAGGGCTCCAGAATCTCGGCGAGAGGCACCGTACCCCGCGGCGGTGAATCGCCGATGTAGAAGACCGTCTCGAGACTCTCGATCTTTCCCAACAGCGGCTCCACCCGGGGATAGAGGGTTTCGTCCACTACGAGAAAGCGGCTGCCGGAGTCGACCAGCCCGTACTCGAGCTCCTCGCTGGCCCACCAACCATTGAGGCCCACACCGATCGCCCCGGCCGATGTCGCCCCGAACAGTGCCATCAACCAATCGGGGCGGTTGTAGGCGAGGATCGCGAGACGATCTCCCGCCCGCAGGCCGTGGTCCTGCTGGAGCCCTCGGGCGGCGCCCCAGACCCGGCGCGTGAATTCGCCATAGGAAATCCGACGGTCGCCCTGAACCAGGAACTCGGCGTCGCCGCGGAGGCCGGCGTTGGCCACCTTCTCGCGCATCGACTTCTCGCGGTTCTTGAACATCCGCATCGGCTTGCCCCGAACCGTCTCGGTGACGATTTCGAAGGGGCCCCCGGGACCTGTGAGTCCCGCGACGACTTCCTCATAGCTGGGTGCCATGGTCATCTCCCCGATTTTCGATTTGCCCGATCTCGCAGCGTCCCGAGTTCGCGAGGTGCCTACCCTATCAGAACCGGGGTGCCCCCGATGCCTCGAGCGGGACATAGGTGAGCGGTCCGGCGGGGCCCAGGGGGGCGCCGGTCCCCATCCACACCACCAGCAGCAGGGTCCAGGCCACGGCGAAGACCAGGGTGTAGGGCAGCATCAAGGCGACCAGCGTCCCGACGCCCGCGCGGGGCATGTATCGCTGCATGAAGACCAGCAGAATCACCACATAGGGGTTGAGGGGTGTGATCACGTTGGACACCGAATCGCCGACGCGGTAGGCGACCTGAGTGAGCTCGGGACTGATGCCCACCTGCATGAACATGGGTACGAACACCGGGGCGAAGAACGCGTACTTGGCCGACATCGACCCGATAAAAAGATTGGCCAGCATGACGACGCCGATGAAGCCCACCATCAGCGCTGCGCTGGGCAACGCGGCGCGCGCCAGGGCCTGCCCCCCGGCGATGGCGAGCATTTCGCCCAGGCCCGAGTGTGCGAAGTAGGCGATGAACTGGGCGGCGAAGAAGGCCAGGACGATATAGGGCCCCATGCCCGCCATGACCTCGCCCATCATGCGGGCCACGTCCTTGTCGTTCCGCAGGGTTCCCGTGACGGCTCCGTAGACCAGGCCGGGTACCAGAAATCCCAGGAAGATCAGGGGAACGATCACGCGCACCCAGCGCGGGAAGACTCCGTCCATCCCCTGCAGAGGGCTGCCGGGAATCATCGTGGCGGCGACCAATACCGCCCCCACGACGAGCGCCGCGCCCAGGGCCCACACGAGTCCGCGTCGCTCACCGGCGCCGAGCTTCTGCGACTCGAGGGCGTCGGACGCGACGGCGACCGGGCCTCCCTCGGCGGCGGGCTTGTCGGCGAACCGCGGCTCGACCCACCAGGCGGTAACGGCCCACCCGATCAGCGTCAGCAGTCCGGTCGAGGCGATCATGAACCACCAGTTGGCGGTTTCGGCGACGGCATAGCTGGGGTCGATCAGGTGGGCCCCGGCCGTCGACAATCTCGCGAGCAGAGGGTCCAGGCCGGTGATGAATAGATTCGCGCTGAATCCCGCCGAGACCCCCGCGAATACCGCGGCGATTCCCACCAGCGGAGACCGACCCACCGCCGTGTAGAGCGCGGCGGCCAGCGGTGGCAGGACCACATAACCGGCGTCGATGCCCAGTGACGACATGACGCCCACGAAAAAGATGGTCGGGGTGAGCAGCGAGGAGGGGACGGCCAGGAGCACCGCCTTCAGCAGCGCGCCGATGAATCCGCTGCGCTCGGCGACACCGATGCCGAGCATTCCGACGAGCACCACCCCCAGCGGCGGGAAGCCGGTGAAATTCTCCACCATGCTGCGCAGGGCCCAGTAGAGACCGTCCGCCGAGAGCAGACCCACCGCGCGGACGGGAACCCGCACGCGCTCGAATTGCGGCCGACCGGTCGCCTCGTCGAGGACCGACCGGGTGATGGGATCTCCGCTCACCGGATCCAGCATCGGTTCGCCCCCAGCGTCCCGAATCACTTCGCGCACTTCGCGCGATACCGTCTTCTCGACAGACCAATCGAGGGTCGCGGCCACCTGGGACAGAATCAGCACCCCGATCGCGCCCAGGAAGAAAAGCGTGGTGGGGTCGGGCAGGGTGTTGCCGATGCGTTCGATCGTGTCGAGCCACGAACTCAGCCCACGCTTGTTTCCGGCGCCGGCCATCAGTGGCTCCCGGGGCGGGGTACCGGGGAGCGCTCCGCTTTACGGATCCGTCGGGTCCGGTACGCGAAAAAGAGACCCACTCCGGTGGCGCCGCCGAGCCCATCGAGGGCCGCATCCCAGAGTGTGCCGTCGCGGCCCGGCAGTATCGATTGGCGTGTCTCGTCGGCAGCGGCGATGGCAAGCACAAGGGTCATCGCCAGAGCGGCGTGGCCCCGGGGTCCCGACGGAACACTCGATCGGATCGCCCGGCAGGCCAGGATCGCAAGGGTGGCGTACTCGACGGCGTGGGCGGTCTTGCGGATGGCGTCATGCAGGGTGTCGATCGCCTCGGGAGACGCATCCGGGAAGAGCCAGTCCAGCAGGGGGCCGATGAATCGCGAAGTGGAGTCTTCCGAGAAGCCTTCGCCGGATAGGGTCGTGATCAACGCAATCCAACCGCCGACTGCGAGCCAGGCCAGAATCGTCCGCGATTGTTCGCGATTCGTCACGCGCCGGCCTCCGGCGTGTTCGTCGCGAGCGCACCGAGGCCCTTTTCGGCTCGGGCCCTTCCCTTGTCGCAGCGTTCGCGCTGCTTCGGATCCTCTCCGCAACGTCGCCACAGGTCCACCAGCACCTGGCGCGAGAACGGTGCGGCGTGATGGTAGTACTGCACGAAGAGCCGGCTGGCCCGGGTTGCGGCTTCGAGTCCGTCCTCGTCTTCGGCGGGCGCACTCGTCTCGCCGTAGAGCCGCGCCAGGGAATTCACCAGGGCGGGGCTCGCCGCCGCCGAGATCTGGGGCTGGGCGCGAATTTCTTGCTGCAGGCGCTCCCGCGCCCGGGAGGTCGGGGCTTCGTCGGTCCAATGAGCGAGCAGCGCAGCACACGCCGCCGGACGGTATTCGCACGCCTCCCGGATGAGTGCGGTCCGGGAATCGTCGGGCAGCGTACCTCCGCGACTCTCTCGATAGCGACCGGCGATCGAGTTGCGAGCACCCCGGCGCGACGGATCGAGACCGGCGGTGGTTGGAATGTTTCCGCCGTGTCCGACGAAGAAGGCCCGCGCTGCCCGGTGGCTCAGGCGCGGGTGAAGCAGTGTGTGTACCTCGCCAGAAAGCGCGGCGGCGTGCAGCACCCCGAGAGGCAGCAGTTCGTGGGCCAACAGCTCGGCGAAGTTGTCGATTCCGCAGCGGCGAAGTCCGTCGGCAATGTCGGGCCGCCTGACGCGGCGTTCGAGGCGATCCAGGTCGAGGGCGTGATCGGACTCGCGAAAGCCGAGCAGGAGCAGATCGTTTCCTTTGCCGTACCAGACCGAAACATGTTCGAAGACGTCGGTATAGGTCCGAAGCACCATCGCGATGGTCGGGTCGTCGGTTTCGTACACATGAAACCACTGTACGTGTACGCCTCCCGGCGAGAGTCGGTCGCGGGCGGCTTCGAGGAATTCGCGGCTGTAGAGCATCTCGATACCCGCGACCCAGGGGTTGCTGGGCTCGGCGCTGATGATGTCGAAGGGTCCGTCCATGCGGAGCAGGGTTCGGTAGGCGTCGCCCCGCACGATACGAACCTTTTCGTGCTTGGAAGCGCCGCGATTCGCGTAGTCGAAGAGCGGTGCCGCGTCGATGACCTCGGGCGAGATCTCGGCCACGACGACTTCGCGCATCGATGCAAGAGAGGCGAGTTCCCCGGCCGTGACGCCGGTGCCGTAGCCGATGACGAACGCGTTCTCGGCCTTTTCGGCGAAGATCGCGGGGAGCAGGGCGAGCATTCCGGTGGTGACGTAGTCGATGTACACGGCGCTGTCGGACTTGCCGTTGGTCACGATGGCGCGATGGACACGGCCGTCCTTCAGCTTGAGTTGCTTGACGGCGATCGATGCGGTGGGGCCGTCGTCGTAGAACAGGAGCTTCGATCGACCGCTTTTACGAAAGAAGACGGACGGGCCGTCGAAAGTGTGATCGAGGGCGGCGTGGTGGCGAAAAAGGCCTGACGACAGGTATTCGGGCGACCACGCGGGGAACACCGTGGCGATTCCGCTCAGCGCCGCAATCGGAACCGCGATGCCCCAGAACGCGGGTCGGGCCGATCGGGTCCATCGCGTTCGTCGGCCGGGTCGGGGAATCAGCGTGCGGAAGCTCACCAGGCCCGCGGCGACGACGACCGTCGCCATCGCCAGCCGAAAGATCTGGTCGAGATCGAGCCAGAAGAGCAGGGCGTATCCGCCGAGGAGGGCGCCGAGGAGTGATCCGACGGTGTTCCAGCTGTAGATGCGTCCGGCCAGATCGCCCAGGTCCTCCAGTTGGCGTCGTTGCTGGTGAAAAATCAGAGGCAGGGCCGCCCCCGAGAGCACCACGGCGGGTCCGATGAGGACCAGCACCGCGACGAAGGCCGATAGGTAGTACGGGTAGAAAGCCGCGGCGTTCATGCGGAACACGCTGCGCAACACGTGGGCCCAGTAGGGTGCCTCGTCGGCGCGCAGGTAGAGGAGTCCGAGCAGCCCGACCAGGGCCCAGAGGGTGAATGCCATGAGCGGCCGTGGAATGCGAGGCAGTTCCGAGACCCCGA
>JAZFUU010000079.1:0-7342 GCA_036447375.1 Myxococcota bacterium | reverse complement strand
CAGGGAGCGCTGTGCGACACTCCCGTGATGGGCCGCCTACTCGTCCTCTTTGTCGTCGTCCCCGCGGTCGAGTTGGCACTCCTGATCGAAATCGGCAGCCGGTTCGGGACGCTCGCCACGCTGACGCTGATCGTCGCAACCGGCGTGGTCGGCGCAGCGCTGGCGCGGTCGCAGGGTCTGTCTGCACTGCGTCGGATTCAGCGCGATCTCGCCGAAGAGCGCGTGCCCGCTGGCTCGCTCGTCGATGGCGCGATCATCCTGGTCGCTGGAGCGCTGCTCATGACGCCCGGCATCCTCACCGACGTTTTCGGTTTCCTCTGCCTTTTGCCCGGCTTTCGCGACCTGATCAAGCGTGTGCTGTGGCGCCGTTTCGAGAGCGCCGTGCGGGAACAGCGCATCCGCGTCTCGATCTACTCGGATGGATTCGACCGACACTCGGGCCCCGGCCCTACGATCGATGTCGAGCCCGGAGTTCCATCTGACCCCGATCGCAGAACTCACCGGGAACCAGACGGTTAGGGCACGCGCCCTCCAGCCGCGGAAGGCGGGCGAGGATGTTCCGCGCTGGATCCGAGCGAGTGGTCTCGCGGAAGCCGGGAACACAGCTAAGCTTTCACGACGAGCCCAACGCTCGCGGAGTTACCCACTGGAAACGCGACCCTATTTTGTGTTGGGCGATCTCGTCGTAAACATCGTGGCGGGCAGCGTCATCGCTGTGATCACCGCCGCGCTGTTCGGACCGAGTTGGAACATGCTGTTGGCCATGATCGTGGGAATGGCGCTGGGCATGCTGATTTCGTTGCCGATCGCGATCCTCTCGGGAGCGCTGTTTGGCGCGATGGAGGTGATGATTCCCGTGATGACGACCGGCATGGTCGCCGGCATGCTCGTCTCGATGGCCGCGACGATGGGGGAGGTCGCCATCGGCTGGTCCGCTCGCGTCGGCGCGACCACCGGCATTGGCGTTGCCATCGCGACCTATGTCGCCAACAGCGTGATTCGGCGGAGGGCAGGGCGTTGGACCTCCTGACCCGACGGAAGTGGGACCGGGCCGCAGCCAACTTCGACCTGATGGCCGGCTATGGACCCGAGAAGCGCTGGGCTCCCTACAAGCGCGAGTTCTTCTCGCGCATGGGCGCTGGCAAGATCTTGTTCCTCGCCGTGGGCACGGGTCTCGACGTGCCGTTCTTCCCCGAAGGTCGGTCCATCGTCGGCATCGACATCCGTGAGCGGATGCTCGAGAAGGCGCGTGCGCGCACCGACGGCTATCAGGGCGACCTCGAGCTCCTGCCGATGGACGTGCACGAGATGCCATTCGCAGATGGCGAGTTCGACCAGGTATTCACGTCGTGCACGTTCTGCTCGGTGCCGAATCCGGTTCGAGGGCTGGAGGCACTGGGGCGCGTGCTCAAGCCCGGCGGTCAGCTCCACATGTTCGAGCACACCGGAAGCCGGTATTTTCCCTTCAGCTTGATGATGAACCTGATGACGCCCCTGTCGCGGCGCATCGGCCCCGAGATGAATCGGCCCACCGTTGAGAACGTGATCGCGGCCGGCTTCACCCTCGACAAGGTGACCCACGTTTATCTCGACGTGGTGAAGACCATCCACGCGCACCGCTGATCGGGTGTCGTGAACGAGGTCGCTACCCGCATCTTCGAGGCGATCGCCACCCTGTGGCGTACGCAGCTCCTCTCCGTAGAGGGCCGGGGCGTTCCGATCGGGACGGTGATTACGGCGCTTCTGCTCCTGCTCATCGGCATCTTGCTGGCGCGCTGGTCGAGTCGCCGCGTCGCGTCGCTGCTGATGCGACATGTCGGCCTCGAGCGCGGAGCGGCCGCCGCCGTGCAGGGCCTGACCTTCTACGTGCTTCTGGTGCTGGTGTTCCTGCTCGCCCTTCAGACCGCGAACATTCCGTTGACCGCGTTCACGGTATTCGGCGGCGCGCTCGCCATCGGCGTGGGATTCGGCAGTCAGAATGTCGTCAACAACTTCCTGAGCGGGCTGATTCTCATGATCGAGCGACCCATCAAGGTTGGCGACATCGTCGACGTCGACGGGACCTACGGTCGCGTCGAGAGAATCGGGGCGCGCAGTACGCGCATCCGGACCTTCGACAACACTCACATCATCGTCCCGAACAGCGCATTCCTCGAGAAGAACGTGGTCAACTGGACGCTCTCCGACAACGTGGTGCGCACCTGGGTAGACGTCGGCGTGGCCTACGGTTCGCCGACGCGCGAGGTGGATCGGCTCATGCATCGTGTGTTGGCCGAACACGGCAAGATCTTGAAGCAGCCGGAGCCGGTGGTGCTCTTCACCGAGTTCGGGGACAACGCTCTGCACTTCCGCGCCTATTTCTGGCTGAATATGCGCGAGATGATGGAGCGCCGCCGCGTCGAGAGCGACGTCCGCTATCGCGTCGACCACCTGTTTCGCGATGCGGGCATCGTGATCGCCTTCCCGCAGCGTGATGTGCACCTCGACACGACCGCGCCCCTCGACGTACGCCTCGTCGAGCCGCCCGAGGCGAAGCCAGGCCCTCGACGCTCGACCCCCCAATAGGTCGCGACCCGTGCAGCCCCTCCCCGTCTCGACCAAATTTGCCTACGGCATCGGACAGGTCGCCGAGGGCATCAAGACGCGGGGCTTCGACTATTTCGCCTTCTTCTACTTCACCCAGGTCCTGGGGCTGGCGGGGTCGCTGGCCGGACTCGCGGTGGCCATTGCCCTGATCTTCGACGCCGTCACCGATCCCGTGGTCGGCCATGTCTCGGACAACTGGCGGTCCCGACGCGGGCGGCGTCATCCGTTCATGTATGCGGCGGCGCTGCCCCTGGGCGTCTTCTGGTACCTCCTCTTCATCCCGCCGGCGGGCCTCGGGCAGACGGGCCTGTTCTTGTGGTTCCTCGGCTTCGCCGTCCTCGTGCGCGGGGCCATGACTCTCTATCACGTGCCGCATATGGCGCTCGGAGCCGAGCTCAGCGAGGACTACGTCGAGCGCACGTCCGTGGTCCAATGGCGGACCTTCTCGGCCATGGTGGGGGCGCTCGGCGTGATTGCGTTCGGGATCTACTTCTTCTTTCCGGAGACGGTCGAGTTCGGCAACGGTCTGCTGAATCCCGCGGGATATCCCTCCTTCGCGTTCTTCAGCGCGGTGATCATGACGCTCACCGTCTGGTACTCGGCCTGGGGCACACGCAATCGGATTCCGCATCTGCCCAAGCCCCCGGACGACCCGCAGCCGTTCTCGCTTCGTGGAACGTATGCCGAGTTTCGGCTGGCCTGGCAGAACCCGTCGTTCCGGTCGCTCTTCGTCGGCTTCTCCCTTTTCGCCATCTCGATCTCGATCGGCACGACTCTCGGGACCCACCTGAACGTCTTCTTCTGGGGATTTACGACCATTCAGATTTCGCTCCTGATCGCGCCAACCGCCGTGGGCTTCGTAATCGGTGTCGTCATCTCGCGCAGGCTGCACACTCGCTTCGACAAGAAGCCGAGCCTGATTGTCTCGTCGTCGATTTCCTGTGTGGTGGCGCAAGCCGCCGTCCTTCTCCGGCTGGCGGACGTGCTGCCGGCCAACGATGAGGCCTGGCTCCTCGAAATCATCTTCGGCGGGGCCTTCATCGTCGGGGTCGCCGCCGGTGTCGCCTACACCTCGGCGGGCTCGATGATGGCGGACGTGGCCCAAGACCAGTTCCTTCGGACCGGCCGGAACCAGCAGGGCATCCTGTTCTCCGCGGTCTCGTTCTCGGGCAAGCTGGGCTCGGCGGGAGGACACTTTCTCGCCGGTGTGGGGATCGATCTGATCGCGTTTCCCCTCAAAGCGGACCCCGCGGACGTGGCCTCGGGATTGATTGTCCTGCTCGGAGTCCTGAGCCTGGTCGCGGCTCCGCTCGCGCTCACCGGAATCCTGGCCTACAGGCGCTACCGGATCAGCCGGGTGTCCTACGAGACCTCGCTGCGGGCCCTCGCCGAGAGTCGAGCGCGCTGACACCCGCCCACGATTCGATATGCTTCGAGGCGATCGCCCGCAGGAGCCCTGTATGGATCTCTCGAAATTCTCCGTTGCTGCCGCCGTCCCCAGCGAGTTTCGTGATCGCTACGTATTCGAGGGCGACAAGCTCGAATCGCTGTACACGAAGTCGAAGCGCCACCAGTGGGACGCCGAAGTCGACGTCGACTGGAAAGAGTTCGACCCCACGATGGACATCCGGGATCGAAGCACCGATTTCATGTTCCGCCTGAATTGCGTACAGGAGCTTTCAGAGGCGGACCAGACGGCGCTATGGCGCGGTATGAACATTTTCCTGATTTCCCAGATTTTGCACGGTGAGCAGGCTGCGCTGATGACCTGTGGGCAATTGGTCAACTGCGTCCCGGATCTCGAAGGGAAGTTTGCGGCCTCTGTCCAGGTAATGGACGAAGCCCGCCACGTCGAGGTCTTCGCGCGGTATCTCGACTGTCAGAAGGAGCGGTTCCCGATCGATCCCGACCTCAAGTGGATCGTAGAATCCCTGCTGGCGGAGTCCGAGTGGGAAGCGAAGTGCGTGGGTATGCAGATCATCCTCGAGAGCGTCGCGCTCTCGTTCTTTCGACTCGGCGAGAAGAGCGCAGTGGAGCCGGTTTTCAAGCAGTTCATCGGGCGCGTGCACGAGGATGAAGCCCGGCACGTCGCTTATGGGGTACTCGCCCTCGAGGATCGCATCCCCGTATTGCCGGCGAAGACCCGAATGCGACTGGAGAACTGGGCGTATGACGCCGTGGCGCGGCTGGCGGGTCGCGCCGGCAAGCCCGCCTTCCGGTCCCAATTCGATGCGTTGGCGACGACCGGAATCGATCTGGAGAGCTTCCTGCCCAAGCTGATGGCCGAGACCAGCGACGCTTCGCACATCGATATCGATGGACTCGATGATCCGATGGCGCAGACGGTGCTCCCGAACTTGATGCGGGTGGGCCTGGTTCCGGTGCGATTGGTTCCCGGCTACCTCGCCCAGGGATTTCGCGTCGACCTCGCAACGCGCCGCGTCGACGACATCCATTCCTGGCACGCGGACACTCGCGCCGTGCGGGCGGAGTTTGCCCGGGAGAGCGTGGACTTTTCGAGCGCGCAGGAGGTTTCTCGCTTTACGACCTCGAGCCAGACTCCATCGTAATTTCAGTTAGTTACGAAGATACCCTTCAGGCGCGACTCAAACCCGCCCTCGGCCTCACCCGCCCCGCTTCAGCAGCGCCTCGAGCCATTCGGCGGTCTTGCGGACGCCTTCCTCGAGCGGCGTACGGTCGACCCAGCCGAGACGTTCGGCGGCCGCGGAACTGTCCAGATGCAGGCTGGGCACATCGAAGTTTCGGCGCTCGCGGTGCTCCACCTTCAGCTCGAGACCGAGCACGTTTTCCAGCACCGAAATCAACTCGAGCAATGTGTAGCCACGCGATCCGGCGAGGTTGAACGTCATCTCACCGGCGAAGGGAATCTCCATGGCGTTGATCAACGGCGGGATCATGTCCCCGATGTAGAAGTAGTCGCGCAGAGACTGTCCGTCGCCCCAGAGGGTGATCGGCTCGCCCTTCAGCGCCCGATACGTGAACACCGCGACAGCGCCCTGGCGCCGCTGGGGGACCTGGCGAGGCCCGTAGGGGACAGAGGGCCGAAAGATCGTGTACTCGAGTCCGTAGAGCTCGCGGTACATCTTGAGGTACTTCTCCGCGGCCAGCTTGGTAATGCCATAGGGGCTGATCGGGTCGGTCGGATGATCTTCGACGACCGGATCCGTCCGGGGTTTGCCGTAGACCGTGCCGCCGGACGAGAAGAAGAGGACCCGGCGTACGTCCGCCGCGCAAGAGGCGTCGAGAAGGCGAACCAGGGGGACCAGGTGTTTCTCGATGTCGGATGCCTTGTTCTGAATGGCCGTCTCGCTGATCGATGACCAGGCGGCGTGGTAGACGTACTCGATCTCGTAGTCGGTCAGCACGTGCGTCAGCAGGTTCGGGTCCGCGACGTCGCCCTGGATGAAGGTCACGCCTTCCGGGAGCGCGTCGTAGAGGCGCGGGCGCGTGCTGACGACCGTGACCTCGTGTTTTCCCGAGGCGGCCAGGGCGTCGACCAGGTGCGAGCCCGTGAAGCCGTTGCCCCCGGTGACCAAGACATTGCTCATCGGGCGTGCCCTGCCATGGCTTTGCGGTACACGTCCATGATCAGCTCGTAGTTCCTCTCCGCGGTGTAAAATTCCAAATACTGGGCGCGGGCCCCGGATCGCAGACGCGAAAGCTCGTTTCCGTGGCTGAAAAGCCAGGCCGACCTCTCGGCCAGGTGGCTCGCATCGCCCGGTCGGAAGTGCAGACCGTCGCACCCGTCGTGGATCAGGTCTCGCATGGCGCCCACCTGAGCCGCCAGCACCGGCGTTCCCACGGCGAAGCTATCTACGATGATCCGGGGCAAGGCCTCGTACCAGTGCGACGGGAAGACGAGAAAGGCGGCGCGCTTCAGCACCTCGTAGGTCTCGTCGAGGGACCGGCGACCCAGCCACTCGATCCCCGGGTGGCGCTTGGCCGCCCGTTCGATCACCGAGGCCAGAGGGCCGTCGCCGATGATTTTCAGCGGAGTTCCCTCCGGCAGCCGCGACCACGCCTCGACCAACAGCTCCACACCCTTCTCGGCGGCGAAGCGTCCCACGAACAGCGCATACTGGCCCGAACCGTCGCCTTCGCCCGGGTCGGGAAAGACGAAGTTCGGCTTCAGGGTGAGGCGGTCCTCGGGAATGCCCGCGTCGACGAACTTGCGGCGGGCGAAATCCGTCATTCCGGCCACGTAGGCGTCCACGGTCCGCTTCCAGGTCCCGAGCAGTCGATGGCCGACCAGCATGGAGGCGACGGCGGCACTCGCCGCACGATCGTCGCGGTAGCACCCGTGCAGCACCCCGTTCCAGGGGACGAGCTTCCCGAGACAATCTTCACAGACTCTTCCCTGGCGGTACAAGAGCGCGTTGGAGCAGAGCAGCCGGTAGTTGTGGAGCGACTGAACCACCGGACACGCCTCGGCGCGCGCCGCGTAGTAGACCGATGGAGACAGCAGTGGGAACGTGTTGTAGAAGTGCACCACGTCCGGCCGCTGTTGCCGAATCAGACGCCGCAGATGGCGGTAGCTCTCGCGGTTCCAGAAGGTATCGACCGCCAGCCGAAGGCGGCTCCCGTCCCCGATGCTGTCGTTGTGCACCGTGTAGCGGACCACGTCGTGGCCGTGGGACTCCAACAGCGCGGCCTCGGCGAGGAAGACGTGATCCTCGCCGCCCTGTTGCCGGTAGTGGTTGTGACAGAGCAGGAGTTTCATCGGCCCCCACCGAAC
>JAZFUU010000078.1:0-4106 GCA_036447375.1 Myxococcota bacterium | reverse complement strand
CCGGGTTGCGGCGGGTGGCTGCAAATCCGCGGGCATTGGTGTGGAAGACCGACTCGCGCACTTCCACGTGTGCCGCGTCGCGGCTCCCGACGCCCACGCTGCAGCCGCGGAACAACGAGCCGCGCACCCGCACGGCCGCCCGTTCGCTGGCATTGAGGCAGCGGCGGCCGTCGCGGTCGAAGATCGAATCCTCGATCGAGATGTCGGAGGCCGATAGCTCGAGCGCGGCGCCGCGCTCCCCGCCCGCAAACAACGAACGGCGGATCGAACCCATACTGTGGTCGAGATCCACACCTGCCGACTCGCCGATCCCAAAGCGCGCGTCGTGGATCACGATCCTGCCGTGGCGGACACTGAGCGCGTCACTCGTGTGTGCGCCGGTGAGCGTCGCCGACTTCAGCGTGAGATCCGCGTAGTGCACGGAGAGCTGGCCGGTGTAGGCCACACCGAGGAGGGTGTCGCCGGCTCCTCCCTCGATCACCACGTGTCGCATCTCGATTCGCGGCGGGGGTGGCGTGGTTCCGGGGACACTGACACCGCGCCCCTGAACCGCGAGCGTTCCCCACGGCGCCTCGCCTGAGGCTCCGCGCACTCTGACCGGTCTCTGGGGCTCGCCCAACGCCACCAGCGGTCCGCGCACGAGAATCGATCGCCCCGGCAGGATCCGAAGCTCGACGCCCGCTTCGAGCACCAGGCCAAAGCCCGCGGGCAGAATCAGGTCCTCGACAACCCGGTAGCTTCCCTCCGTCACGACGAGTTTTCGAGCCCTCCGATCGAGGCGCACGGAACCGCCGGAACTCGCGCGCACGAGTCGTTGAAGAAGCGAGCCCGCGAACGCCTCCACGCCTTCGTCGAGGCCGTGTCCGTGACGGGGATTGCCCAGGCTCACGAAGCCCGTGGCGTGATTGGTGGGCACGGGTTCGCCGGTGACGAGGTTGGTGAAGCGTGGCTCGAACCCATCGAGCAGCTCCCAGGGAACTCCCGCAAAGCGGTCCAGGCCGGTGAGCGCGAATTCCAGGCGCGCGCTGGCGAAGCGCACGAAGTCGTGGGGAATGGGGTCGATCCGCACGCCGACTGCGAAGCGCAACCGGCCCTCCTCCACCGTCGCCGTGACCTTCACACCGCCTTTGTGCAGCTGCAGACCTCGTGCCGCTTCTGCCAGCTCAGCCTCCGCCGGAAGCGGTGCTTCGAAGCCCTCCAGCACGACGGGAACAACGCTGTAGACGGAGAGCGCGATTCGGGCGTCGTCCGCTCCAACGACGGAGATCACTCGCTCTGACCACACCGAGCGCATGTAGCCGCCGACCGCGGCAGCCATGGTTTCGAGCCGCGGCCGTACTTTCGAGACGTCCAGATCGAGCGCTCTCAGCGCCCTCGATCCGGCCAGGTGTTCGACCGACGCCGCCAGACCCGGAAGCTGCTCGGCGAGAGCGAAGAGCCGCCTGTGCAAGCGCTCGCGCAGACCTGGCTCTGTCACGACGCGGCGCGCGAGCGGCGCCGGAAGGAACACGTCGATGCTCGTCGTTGCGAGTAGCCTCAGGTCTTGATCCTGTCGTGGCACAAAAAACGGCAACCGGATTCGCTGCGCGTCCGCGATCCGCTTCCCGTCCACTACCGATAGGCGGTCGCTCGCCAGCAGCTCCCAGGCACCGAGCACCTCGGCCAGCGCGATCAGACGCACGGCATCCCCGTCAGCCAGGCCCGAGAAGGTCGTCGTCGCGTCGCGGCGGGGGAGCGAGGGCTCGAACACCAGAGCGAGCCGATCGTCGTCAGCGCCTTCGCTACCGCCGATTCTCGCCAGTCGATTCGGCAGCAGGTCTCCCTGCGCCAGCCCATTCGTTCGCGAGGCCACGTGGTACTGCAGGAGCGCCCCGTCGGAGGCGAGAAGCAGACTGCCGAACGGCTCACCTCTGCGCGCCCGACTGAGGTCGAAGGCCACCCACGGTCCGAGCGGCGCAGCACTCGTGCGCTTATGCAGCCAGACGGGGCGGCGGCTCCACCCTTCTCGCCAGCTGCCTTCGATCCATCCCGAGTCCGTCGGGTCGAACGCCGCGGATTCGATGCGGACGACATCTCCTGCGGTGACAAGGCGGGTCGCCAGGATCGTGATTCCGGCCAGCGCCCCCAGGCCCGCCAGCACCCACTTCCCTCGAATCGGGCCTCGACTCATCGAGGCGGAGCGGTCTTCGCTCTGGGAACCGCGAAGGGCGCGAGTATCTCCAGGTTCTTCCGGAACATGCCACCCAGCCTCTCGGTGTCGGTCCGCAGGCGCTCGTCTTCAGGATGGAGCTGGACAAGACGGGTGTGGATGCGATCGAGCTCCGCCGCGTAGAGGTCGCCCTCGCGCAGCAGCTCGGCCAACGCCGCATCCCGCGCGACGCGCACGCCGGGGATCGCCTCGAACAAGGCGCGGAACATACCGTTGTCGGGCTTCAGCAGTGCCTCCAGCGTCCCTCCCCGCTCCTCCAGACGCCTGCGCAGCGACATCAGGCGCGTGTCCCAGGGCATGAACTCGAACTTTCCCGAGGAGGGGTCGAGGTACAGTCGCGTGTCGTCGCCAAACTCCAGGGAGTGCCTACTGCCAAAGAAATCCTGGAGGGCCACGTAACGCGCGAAATTCTCGAGATCGAGGTAGAGGCCCGCCCCCGCCGCGATCTCCTCGAGGCTGCCCTCGCTCAGCAGGGCGTAGAATGCGGCTACATAGCCCAGTTGCCGACGGGCGATCTCCGGATCGCGGCGATCGAAAGTGCGTCGCTGCTTGATCTGCCCGAGGCTCGAAATCGGAGGCCTCTCGCGGCTGCCCGGCTTCACGAACCAGACGGTGTGGTACCGCTGGCCGAAGTAGAAGGTCCAGTTGGCGGCGAACGTGAAGATCGACGAGGGCTCGCGACCGGTCCGCTCGAGATACTCACGTGTGGGATGCTCGCTTTCGTAATACAACCGGGTGTCCTGATCGTTGATCGCCAGGCTCACGAAGCGGCCGGGGAAATATCCCAGTCCCAGAGCGTCGGCGACGCGGGTCTGCAGCAGCTCGACACCGTAGTGCTTGTCCCAGGGCACAATCAGGTTGATCTCCTTGCGTCCCTGGAAGAGTCGGTCCGTAAACTTCAGCCGGTAGGAGATCTGCTCGCCCCGCCAGTGGATCGGAAGATCCCCGCGGATGCGCAGGCGCACCGGGTAGCGCTCTCCACCCGACTCGAACATGGCCCGGATCCAGAAGCGCTCTCCGGGGGGCAAGAAATCGATGTCGTGGATGCGGTCGCGATAGTCCTGCAGCGCGCGCAGCGGCTGCGTTTCGATCTGAAGCCGGTAGGCCGGCAGCGGCGTCGGCTCAGCAGCCCAGCTGCCTCCCCCGAC
The DNA here is from genome assembly GCA_036447375.1 of Myxococcota bacterium. Taxonomy (GTDB): domain Bacteria; phylum Myxococcota_A; class UBA9160; order UBA9160; family SMWR01; genus JACZXC01. The sequence continues at coordinate 749 of JAZFUU010000078.1, read as the reverse complement.
GAGCGGGAGCAGTAGTAGCGCGACCGGGAGGATCCCGGAAACCCGAATTCTCGATGGCATCGACCTTTCGACAGTCGGCGTGGAGTCGTCATCCCGATCTGGAGGCGTTTCCAGGGACGGCGGCGCCGGAGCCCACACTTTGAGCTCGGCGGGAGTCGCTGCGCCCGGCGGCGCCAACCCGTGGGGTCGCGCCTTCGTACACCCGGCTTTCGACACGTTGCTGATCGGAGGCGGGCTGAGCCTCGGCGTCGCGGCGCTCTTCTTCGTTGTGCCAGCGTCACGCATCGTTCTCAGTCCCACGGCCTTCCGGGTCGCTCCCGATATTCGAGTTCGAAGGCTGCGGACATCGTGTAGTTCTCGAGGGCAGCCTTGGCGGGTCGAGCCCACCTTCATCGAGTGACCGTCAGGGTTCGACGGGTTCCTTCAGCCCCGCGAGGATCTGCTCCTCCGGTTCTTTGCGGTCCAGATAGTCGCGCCAGGAGGTGACGAGCCCGTCGGAATCGACCTCGATGAGGGTGGCGCCGTGCATCGTCACGGGAATCGGGACCCCCGACGCATCCGGCGGGGAATAGGTGGCGCGGCCGACCCACTCGAAGAACGCCCAACCGTCGGCGCCGCGGATGCTCGTGATTTCCTGGGTCCAGTCCGGAAAGATGCGTCGGGTTTGCGACGAGATGCGTCGAAGGTCCGTCGTCGAGTTGTTGTGGGGGTCTGCGAAAGTGGCGCTGGGAGCGAACAGGCCCTTCCAG
>JAZFUU010000077.1:0-6242 GCA_036447375.1 Myxococcota bacterium | reverse complement strand
GAATCTCGACTTTGCACTGGGCGACCAGTCCACCGGGCCCTTGAACCTCACCAATCTCTCGGTTGGGACACATCAACTGACGGCTTCGGTGACCGACAGTCTGGGTCTTCCCGGCAATGCCTTCGTGACGTTCACGATCGTTGCGAATGCGCCGCCGACGGTGTTGATCACGTCTCCGCCCAATGGCGGTTCGGCCGCCGCCGGGACGTCGGTGAATCTCGTCGCTACGGCGAACGACCCGGAAGACGGCAACTTGACGGCGGCTGTGGTCTGGACTTCGGATCTCGATGGTGTGCTGGGTGCGGGGCCTGGCGGGAGTCTAACCCTGACCAATCTCTCGGTCGGGGCGCATCAGCTGACGGCTTCGGTGATCGATAGTCTGGGTCTTCCCGGCAATGCCTTCGTGACGTTCACGATCGTTGCGAATGCGCCGCCGACGGTGTTGATCACGTCTCCGCCCAATGGCGGTTCGGCCACTGCCGGGACGCCGGTGGATCTCGTGGCCACGGCGAACGACGCGGAAGACGGCAACTTGACGGCGTTCGTGATCTGGACGTCGGATCTCGATGGTGTGCTGGGTGCGGGGCCTGGCGGGAGTCTAACCCTGACCAATCTCTCGATCGGGGCGCATCAGCTGACGGCTTCGGTGACCGATAGTCTGGGTCTTGCCGGCAATGCCTCGGTGACGTTTACGATTCCCGAGCCCGCAGCCGCTGCCAGCTCGGTTGCGGCCTTGGCCGTCGTCTTCGCGCTTGCGGCCGTGCGGAAGGCGCGCACTCGGACCGACGCGCTTCGCACGTAGCTCCGAGCCACCGGTCGCAGATCTCAGGCTTTGTCGTCTTTCGACACATGTTTGGCAACGGGCCGCCTGGCGAAGTCATCAGCCCAGAAACTCGTGCTGAGCCGTGTCGAGGAGGTGCAAGAGGCGCGCTAAAGCGCGTGCTTGCACTGCGCAAGGCGCCCTGCGGCCTCTTCGAACTGATCGAAAGCGGAGTAGCGGGCAGCGTGGATCAGGCTGGTGACGCCGACCTCGAGCAACGTGTGGACGCGTTCGAGCGCCCGTTCTGATTCAGCGAGCGGAAGCGCCGTCATGAGCTTGACCTCCAGCGGAGGTCGGCCGGCGCGGGCTGCCAACTCCTGGAGCCGCCGGATGGGCGCCTTCAGCTTCTTGGGATCCCCCGCCATCGGTAGCCAGCCCTCTCCGAATCGGACTGTACGTTCGAGCGCGTGAGGCGCTGCACCACCGATAAAAATCGGCGGGCGTACCGGCCGCGGCAGAAACAGAAACGGCTGACCGTGGGCCTCGACTTCATCCGTTTCGAAGCAGCCCCGGATGAAGGCCAACGTCTCGTCGGTCAAGCGACCCCGCCGCTGGTGCGGAACGCCGAGGGCACGGAATTCGGATTTCATCCAGCCTACCCCGATGCCCAGTTTCAGTCGCCCGCCCGAAAGCTCCTGAACCGTCGCAATCGCCTTCGCAGTCGGCAGTGGCGCGCGGTACGGAAGATTCAGGACTCCGGTGCCGAGTCCGATTTTCGAGGTGCAGGCAGCGAGATAGGCCAGGGTCGTCAGCGGGTCGAGATAGCGGCCGCCCGAGCCCTCGGCGTCGTCGGGCGGAATCGCGATGTGATCTGTGATCCAGAGATCGTCCAGACCCACCCGCTCTGCCGCTCGAGCGCAGTCGACCAGCAGCTCGCGGGTCGATTCGGGTCCGTTGCTGCGAACCGTGATGCCGAGGTTCACGGTTGTCTGCGCAGGCGCAATTCGGCGATCAGGGAGGCGATCTGGGGAGCGATGAGTTCGTTGGGATATTCGGTTTCGACTCGCTGATAGGCGGACAGCGCGCGGTCCTCTTCGCCCGCCTCGACCCAGCAGCGTGCGGCCGCGGTGAGGGCTTCTGCGCGCATCGGATACGCCGCGACCGCGGCGGCGGCTTCGTACGCCTCAGCGGCCGCAGCGAGGTCTCCCCGAGCTTCGGCCAGTGCCGCCAGACGTGTGGACGCGAGCGCGCCGAGCACGAGATCACCGGCAGCGTCGCGGGCGGCCGAGAAACTGGCGACGGCGTTCTCGGGCTGCCCGAGTTCGGTTTGAAGATTGCCGGCTTCGAGCCAGGCCACCACGCCCGCTGCGGTCCCCTCATGCTCGCGGGCCACCCGGGTGAATCGTTCGACGAAATCCGATCGGGTCCGTTCCGCGAGCTCTGGATTCGCAGGTTCGGCGATCGCCCCCCCGGTTGGATCCGCGCCCATGGCCAAGCGGTATTGGCTGGTCGCCAGAGCGAGCGCATTCGCCGCCTGGTCTCGCGCATCGGATCCATGCTGGATGTAGAGTCCCGTCCCGGCGGCAATGACGAGCACGGCCGCGATCCCGCCGAGGACCCACACCGCGTTCCGTGCGGCCCAATCGGCGACGCGGTCGCCTGTGGCCTCGATTTCGCGCAGCGCATTCCCAGCGGAGTTCGGTTTCTTCCTGGCCACGACACGATCCCTCTTGCGACGACCCGAGTTCGGATCGCACGATCTTGGGGGGGGTCTTCGTGCACCGCCCACTACGGGCCGTATACGCCGGGACCCCCGACTCCTTGGGCGCCGGAGTGTATCGGAGACCCTCCGGACTTCGAGGGGTGCCCTACTCGGCCTGTTCTCGCTGGCTTCGTCGGCCCGAGCGAGCTCGGAGTCGAACTCGAACCGGTGTGCCCTCGAAACCGAAGCTCTCGCGGAGACGGTTCTCGAGGAAGCGTACATAGGAGGTTTGAATCGCCTTCGGATCGGTACAAAAGACGACGATCACGGGTGGGCGCACGGCGACCTGAGAGGCGTAGAAGAGCTTGTTGACGCGCTTGCCCGGACCGCGGCTCGCCATCGACGGGGGATGCTTCTCGGAGACGTCCTGAAGCCAGCGATTCAGATCGGCGGTGGGGATGCGCAGCTCGCTCGCGGCGACGACCTTCCGAAGCTTTTGAAACAGGGATTTGAAGCCGGCGCCCGTCTGGGCGGAGACCGAAATGACCGGTACGTCCGACATGAATCGGAGACCGTGCGCGATGTCGGCGAGGATCTCCGCGCGGTCGTCGCGATTGACGAGGTCCCATTTATTGGCCAGTACGACCGCCGCGCAGCCATGCTCCCGTAACAGCGAGGCGACACGCGCGTCCTGGTCCGCGATGCCCTCGCTGGCGTCGACGATCAGCAGTGCGAGTTCGGCCCGCTCGAGGGAGCGCAGCGTCATCAGCGCTCCGCCGTGTTCGCCCGGGCCCCGTCGCCGCCCAACCTTGCGCAGACCTGCGGTATCGACGAGAACATAATCATGGCCATCGCGGCTGATCTCGATGTCGACGGCATCCCGCGTCGTTCCCGGCGCATCGGAGACGACGACTCGATCCTCTCCGGCCAGGCGATTCGCGATCGAGCTCTTGCCGACGTTGGGCCGGCCGACGATGGCGATGCGAATCGGCGACGTCTCGTCGTCCGACACGGGAAGGCCGTCCGCGATTTCTTCGGGCAACGGTTCGGGAGGCGGGAGTGCTTCAAGAATGCGCTCCAGTGCATCGAATGCGCCCCCGCCATGTTCGGCGGAGACGGCGAAGGTGTTTTCGATACCGAGCCGATAGAAGTCGTTGAGGCGATCTCGATGATGCATGGGCTGATCGATTTTGTTGACCAGCAGCCCGATCGTTTTTCCGGACCGCCGCAGCGTCGTGGCGATGGCCTCGTCGTCGGGGACGAGTCCGAGCTTCCCGTCGACGATCAACAGGATCACGTCCGCGCTGTCGACCGCCGCCTGAGCCTGCGCCTGAACCGCCGCTTCGAGGCCGTCGCCGCGCACGGGATCGAGCCCGGCCGTGTCGACGAGCCAGATCATCCGGCCGCCCACTTCGATGCGTTCGGCAATGCGATCACGCGTCAATCCGGGCTGATCGGCCACCAGCGCGCGCCGATAGCCGGCATATCGATTGAAGAGCGTCGACTTGCCGACGTTGGGGCGGCCGACCAGGGCCACTACCGGAAGTCGCTGAGAATCGGTCATGGCGGCGCAGGATAGCGGCTCGGTCAGGATGACGGGCCGGCCTCGGTCCCTTCGTCGTGGGTTTCGAGAAAACGCCCCACTCGCTCGAAAACGGCGTCCGGTTGGCCCGGGTCGTGCCAATGTACGTCTGGCAATGGGCGGATCCAGGTGCGCTGGCGGCGGGCGAATCGGCGCGTATCCACTTTCATCGCCTCGAGTGCGTTGGCCAGCGTGTCGGAGCCATCGACGACCGGCTGGATGTGTCGATAACCGATCGCCTGCATCGGTTTCAGATCGGCGGCATAACCGCGCTCGCGCAGACCCCGGACTTCACGCAGCAGACCGGCCTCGATCATCGCTTCGGTGCGCACTTCGATGCGTTCCGCGAGCGCCTCTCGACCGGGATCGATGCACAGGTGCAACACGCGAAAGGGTCGATCGCGAAAACCATGAGCTTCCCGGACGCTCGAGGCTCGCTGGCCCGACTGCTCGAGAATCTCGAGCGCACGGACGGTCCGCCGCACGTCATTCGGGTGGATCTTTGCCGCCGCCTGGGCGTCGAATTCCGCCAGCCGACGATGCAATCGGGCAGCATCGCCCTCCTCTGCTGCCCGCGCTTGCTCCTCCTCGAGTCGTTTGCGCAGCTCCGGATCGACATTCTCGGTCTTGATCAAACCGTCTAGAAACGCGCGAATGTAGAGGCCGGTGCCACCGGTGAGGAAGACGACATGGTCGCGCGCGTGAATCAACCGGGCGGCCGTTCGTGCCTCCCCGGCATAGCGACCGGCACTGTAGGGTTCGTCCGGATCGACCACATCGAAGACATGGTGTGGCACCCGGGTTCGTTCGTCGGCAGAAGGCTTTGCCGTTCCGATATCCATGTACCGAAAGACCTGCATCGAATCGGCGTTCACGATTTCGCCTTCGAAACGTTCCGCGAGCTCGATCGCGAGGGAGGATTTCCCGGAGCCGGTCGGACCGGTGACGACGACGACGGGCGGGCGAGCCCGCACCTGCGTCTTCGGGTCGAGACTCCGAGGCTCCTGGCTGTCGTCGTTCATGGGGAGGCGGATCCTAGCAGCCCGTTGAAGAACTCTGACCGAGCCAGGTGCGGTCAATCGGCCTGAGATCAAGGCGCGGAAACGCCGCCGTAGCTGGCTAGGGCAAGTTTTCGCAACGCAGAGATCGGGTCGAAGGGCCGTGCATGGCGACCGAAGGGTTTTTCAACGGGCTGCTAGCGCCGCCGGAAGCGGCTTTCGAGATCCTCGTGGCGAATCAGAATCGCGACCGGGCGACCATGCGGACAGGTCGGCGCCCAGGGAATCGTATCCAGTCCTGTGAGAATGGCGCGCTGCTCGGCTTCGGGGAGACGATCGCCGAAGCGCCGGGCGGAATGGCAGGCCAGGGTCGCGAAGAGGCGATCGAGGCTCGGAAGCCAACGGATCGCGCTCGCGTCCGAATCGGCTTCGCGCGGTGCCTCCTCGAGTGCAGCGGCCAGCTCGGTGATCAGGCTCGCGACGTCCTGCCCAGCCAGTTCCGCCGGCACGGCGCGCACGAGGACCGCGCCCTCGCCGAAAGACTCGATCTCGAAACCCAGACGTTCGACGAGCGTTGTCGCTTCTTCGAGGGCCGCGATCGCGCCCGCCGTGAGCGAGACTGTCGCCGGAGTGAGCAAGCCCTGACGTGCCACGCCCGACTCGAGCCATTGTGTGCGCAGACCTTCGTAGAGGATGCGCTCATGGGCCGCGTGCTGGTCCACGACGATGAGACCCTCCTCCGTTTCGGCCAGTAGATAGCTGGCGCGCAGCTGGCCCAGGATGGGCAGCGCTCCAAACGAAGCCACCGGAGGCTGCGCGATCCCAGATTTTGATTCGGCACGGTCGGCGACCCGGTCAGACGACGCTGGGCCCGCTGCGAAAATCCAATCGTCGCTGGCCGTGGTGGAACTGGAGGTCGAGTGCGCCCGCGTCTTCGGAGCGTGGGACGGACCGGCGTCGCGTCCCACGCGATTACGTGAGAGGCTCGACCCAGAAGGGGTCGCAGGGTCGCTCGGGGGCAGCATCGCGCCGAGCCACCGCCGCGAAGCCATTGCATCGCGCACGGCATTTCGGATCGCGCGATGGATGGCCTGCGGATCCGCGAAGCGCACTTCCCACTTTGCCGGATGCACATTCACGTCCACCGCGTCGGGCGCGATCTCGAGAAACAAGATTCCGATCGGGAACCGGCCGCGCGGC
>JAZFUU010000076.1:0-5325 GCA_036447375.1 Myxococcota bacterium | reverse complement strand
GGGACCAATCGGCGGAGGCGGCGTCCTGAAGATGCTTCAGAATCCACCAGAGGGAGTCCGAGTCGGTCTCTTCACCACCCCGGGCCAGCGCTGGCGGCAGCACACCCTCGAGATAGACGGGGAGGAACACCCCCGTGCAGGGCGTTCCGAAGGAGATCCAGATCGGCCACGGGCTGGTCCGATCTTCCGGAAGCGGCGCGATCAGGCTCGCAGTCGTCCAGGAGATCGGGTCGCTGTGGGCGCACAGCGTGAAATAGCGTTCCTCGTCGGTGCTGGCGTCGTCGTGCCAGACCGTTCCACCGTCCAGGTGATCGCGTAGCAGCTCCTGAAACGTCGCCACGTCGTGGCGGCCCCGAGCTTCCTGCAGCAGGTCGTGCGCCCGGCGGTTGCGACCCTCGGAGACGAAGCCGGGGATTTTGCGGTCTCGGTAGGCAGCGGCCACGTCTACCCGGCCGGCTCCCCGCCACCACCCGCGCGTTCGGGCAAAGGGCTCGAGGTCGCGGGAGCTGATCTGCCAGTCGGCACCGAGAGAGACGTGATTGGACACCGCACCGAGCTGCGCGCGTCGCGCCACCCAGCGCCGGTTGGAGGTCTCCAAGATCCAGGCTTCGGCAGGATCGGCCAGCAGGAAACTGTTGTGGTAGCCGCCCGCCCCCGGGGCCAGCGCAGCGCCTCCCTGGCCGTGGGTTTCGATCAGGGTGGCGATCACTTCCAGCGCTTCCCGCGCGTCGCGGCCGCGCTCGAGGCCCAGGCGAACCAGATCCATGCCGATCAGCCCGGGCTTCTCCTCGATCGCCTCGTTCGTGAAGATGGTGTGATTGCCGATGGCGACGGCGTGCTCGTTGACGCCGTGCTCGAAGCCCCATACCCACCAAGGCGAGTGCCCCATGATCCGGTAGGTCTCGGCCACCTGCGGGATTTCGACGTGGGTGCAGCGAACCTTGGCCGCCGCCGGATGGCTGGCCTCGGCAAACTGCACGAAAGGCTGACACTCGCCACCCTTGCGATCGCTGTTCTTTGCGAAGAGGGTCGTTCCCGACGCCGTCTCCGAGCCGACGGCGACGACCGAATCACACATGGATGGCAGCGTACCAGACGCGTGGAAATGGGGCATTCCCCGTCGGTGCAGTCTCGCCGGCGAGCTCGGCCCTGCCCCATGCTGGCGCGACGCCACGGCGTCCGGTATCCAGACGCTCACGGAGTCCCGCGCGCCGGTAGCTCAGCTGGATAGAGCACCAGGCTTCGAACCTGGGGGTCGGGGGTTCGAATCCCTCCCGGCGTGCCAACTCACTCCGCAGCCTCGCGACGTTGCGCCATTGTCCTCACTGAAGCCGCCTTGCCGGTCGCTACGGAGCTGCCTTTCGAGCAACGGGTTGTCGATACGAAAGAGACTTCGAACCGTAGAGGGTGGCCACCGGCTTGAAGTTGTCGTTGGCCCCATTGACGAAGGCCAGCATGAACGCGGCTGCGAGCACCACCCACTCCATCAGCAGCAGCCCCCATCGTCGTGATTCGTCTCGACACAGGGATCCTGCTTGCCCTTTTGCGCCGTCACCGTGATGGAGCGGAACTCGATCCCTTCCACCACCGCGAAGGGCTTCTCGGCCCGCGCCTCGACGTGGATGCCGTGGAAGCCCGCGGCCTCCAGGACCCTCAGCAGCTCGCTCTCCTGGAAGGCGCCGGAGACGCAGCCGCTCCAGAGCTCCGGATCCGCTTTCAGGTGTTCCGGCACCGCTTCGTCGCTGACGATGTCGGAGATGGCGATTCGCCCACCTACCTTGAGGACGCGGAAGATCTCGCGGACGAGGCGGTTCTTGTCCGCCTCGCGCACGAGGTTGAGGACGCAGTTCGAGACGACGAGGTCGACGCTCGCGTCCGGCACGAGCGGCGCCTCCCGCCGCAGCACCTCCTTGTGGGCCTCGAGCGCGGCCAGCGAGACGACGTCCCGCACCGGGTGCTCGCGTAGCCAGGCCTCGAGCCGGTCGAGATCGAGATCGAGCTCCTGGATCTGGCCGCGGCGGAACTCGACGTTGTCGTAGCCGAGGGCTTTGGCCACGTCGTGTCGCGCCTTGCGCGCGAGGGCCAGCATGTCCTCGGTGGCATCGATCCCGATCACGCGGCCCTTGGGCCCCGCGATCTGAGCGGCGATGAAGCAGATCTTCCCGGCGCCGCTGCCAAGGTCGAGCACCGTATCTCCCTCGCGTACCCAGCGCGAAGGGTCGCCGCAGCCGTAGTCCCGCTCCAGCACCTCCGCGGGGATCACCTCGAGGTGGCGCGGGTCGTACTCGACGGGACAGCACAGCGCGGGCTCACGCTCGCGCGCAGCAGCGGTGTAGCGTGCGCGGACGGCTTGTTCGGCGTCGAGGATGACCTTCTGGGTTTTCGCTTGGACGGTCTCCACGTGAGTGCCCTGCCTTCGCGGAATCGAGCCAATGGTCATGGTTCACCTCCTCTGTCCACCATGCGGCGGACGCCGGTAAGACGGCGCAGGACTCCGGACCCCGGGCAGCAGACCCGCCGGAAGGTCCTCTCGTTGGAGCGAATGTTGCGTCGAGGCCGTCAGGATGTCCACTCTCCGCGAGTCAATACGAAAACGCGATCAGAACGGTTACCGCGGCCCGGAAAGAAGGTGCGGCGCTTCTCAGCCCGACACGGCGAACGCGCGCGCGGCGTTGCTCCACAGGATGCGGCGCTTGCTCTCGTCCGGAATCGGCTGTTCCAGGAGCTTCTCGATCCCCCATGGATAGGTGCCGTCGGGATGCGGGTAGTCGGTGTTGAAGATCACGTTCGCATCGCCCACCAGCGAGCAAACGCTCGGGATCGTCCACTCATCGCCCCGCGCCGCCACGAAGAAGCCGCGGCGGAAGTACTCGGTCGGGCTCATCTCCAGCTGCGGATGTTCCGCGTTCCCGGAGAACGCATAGTGCTGCTCCATGCGCTGGAGCCAGTACGGGAGCCACCCCGCGTCGGCTTCCACGTGAACGATTCGAAGGCGCGGAAAGCGCTGCGGCACCCCGAACCAGATCAAGCTCATCATTGCGACCATCGCCTCGAAAGGGTGAGCGGCGATGTGCCCACTCGTGTGCGTCTCCATCCGATCGCCGTACGAGGGCAGGTGAGGAGAGCCTGAGTCGTGCAGACAGATGGGGCGGTCGAGCTTTTGGATCGCTTCCCACAGCGGATCGTAGTCGGCGTGGTAGAGGTTGCGGCCGTTCACCGGATTCGGTCGCACGTAGTAGGACACGCAGCCATTCTCCGCGCAGCGCCGGATCTCCTCGAGTGCCAGATTGGGTGCCTGCAGCGGCAGCATCGCGGCCCAGCGAAGGCGCGAAGGGTCGCGCTCGCAATACTCGCGGCTCCAATCGTTGTACGCGCGGCAGCAGGCCAGAAGCAGCTCGGGGTCGCGAAAGGGGCGTCCGAGAAGCTGGCCACCCACTGTCGGGTAGAGGATCTGGACGTCTACACCGGTTTCGTCCATGTCCAGCAGGCGCGCGTCCGCGGAGTAGCGGGCTTCGAGCAGGCGCTTGAAGCGCTGCATGCCACGGCCGATCGCCTCGAGAAACTCAGGGGTCGAGAAAGGGTACTTGCCTTCCGAGACGAGACTCTCCCCCTCCACCATGATCGCCATCTGGCCCCCGCTCTCTGCTCTTGCGGGTGCGCGGTCCCGGAAGACGGGATCGATGTACTCCTGCCACATGGTCGGAGATTCCATCTGGTGGCAGTCGGCGTCCAGTATCCGGTAGCCGTCACGCATGTTGATCCTCCGTGTCGAGGGCGTGGGCGATGGCGTCACAGAACTCGACAGTCGTCGCGCCGCCGCCCTGGTCTGGGGTCAGGTGCTGGCCCTCGGCATAGACCGCCGAGACCGCGTGATCCAGCCGAGTTGCCGCGTCCTCGAACCCCAGATGGGTGAGCATCATCGCTGCGGAAAGAATCGTCGCCGTGGGGTTAATGATTCCACGCCCGGCGATGTCCGGGGCCGAACCGTGGGCCGATTCGAAGTAGGCGTAGTCCTCGCCATAGCAGCCACTCGGCGCGACACCGAGACCGCCGATGACGCCGCCGGCCAGATCGGAGAGGATGTCACCGTAGAGATTGGGAAGCACCACCACGTCCAGGTCGTGGGGCTTCGTGACCAGGCGTTGCGCCAGGTCGTCCACGATGAAGGTCTGTAGCTCGACGTCCGAGTAGTCCTTCGCGACGGCCAGAGCGATCTCACGAAAGAGACCGTCGCTGCGGGGCAGCATGTTGTACTTCGACGAGCAGGTCACCCGTCCGGGGTGACCCGCGGCCTTGCGACTTCGAGCCAACTCGAACGCGAAGCGGATCACGCGTTCGGACCCCGCCTCGCTGATGACCTTCAGCGCGAAGCAACCCGGCGCGTAGTCGGCCACGGGCCTGCCGGCTGTCCGGCTCTGGAGAGCCAGCGGCGCGAGCTCCTCGATATCGCCCTCCACGCCGAGGTAGAGGTCCTCGAGATTCTCCCGCACGATCACGAGGTCGATGCCTTCCGGCTGTGCCAGCGGGCTTCGGTAGCCCGGCCGCCAGCGGGCCGGTCGGACGTTGGCGAAGGTGTTCTTGCCCCACCGCAGATAAAGAAGGGCCCGCGCCGAGAGCCCGCTCGTGGCGCCGAACAGAGTCGCGTTGGAGGCGTCGATGCTCTGGCGTGCTTCATCGGGGAAGGGGTCGCCGCAGGCCTCTATGCCGGCCCGGCCGACCGGGAGCGGTTGCCACTCGATCGGGAGCCCGAATCTTTGCAGCAGCGCCAGCGTCGGCCTCATGGCCTCGGGCGCGGCGTCTTCGCCCTCGATGATGGCAACACGCTTCAAAGCAGCACTCCCACTCGTCGGCCAGTGCTAGTCGCCCTGCATGCTACCCCACGAGACAAAGAGCGGAGAAGTCCTCATTGAAGCTGCCTTGCCGGTTCCTCCATCCATCTAGTATCGAATGTGGAGGAGCGGCGCCCCGTTTGCGTCGCCTTCGAAGGACTCCGCGACCCGCTTTCCGCTGCCCGTGACGATGATCGCCAGCGCATTCCCGCTCGACCATCCCGGCCGGTTGACGATTTCCTGGATCACCGCACTCATGTCGGGGGTCCGCTGATCGGCACCCGCCTCGCCCCTCACGGTCCACGGGTCGGGGCTCCACGACGTGGCGGCCGCGGTGCGTGGCCTCGAGGAGATGTCTCCAGCCGCGTCGGTGAAGGACGCCGCGTGGTCGACCGCCTCGCCCTCGAGGGTGAGGGAGGTTGCGACCGAGTCGGTTTCGTCGACCTGGAACTGGAGGTAGGCCTCGAGGATCGTCACCCCGGGCGGGACACTGACG
>JAZFUU010000075.1:0-3874 GCA_036447375.1 Myxococcota bacterium | reverse complement strand
CCGAGATCGAGAACTTGATGTTCGCCCACCCCGAGATCGCCCAGAGCGCCGTGATCGGTGTGCCCGATGAGCGCATGGGAGAAGTGGGGATGGCCTGGGTGGTTCCGCTGCCGGGGAAGACACTCACACCCGAATCCGTGATTGAATGGTGTCGCGCGAACATGGCGAACTACAAGGTGCCGCGCATCGTGGAGATCGTGGACGAACTTCCGGCCACCGCGCTGGGCAAGATCAAGAAGTTCGAATTGCGCGAACGGGCGCGAGCGCGCGGGGCGCATTCCGCGTGATCGAAGCCCGGAATCTCTGGGAGCTGATCGAACGCCGGGCCCGAGCGACCCCGGACGCGCTGTTCGGGGTCGACGAGTCCGACCGCGAGCTGCGTTTTGGCGAGTACCGCGCTGCCGTCGAGGTGGCCGCGGCGGGGCTCGCAAAGCGGGGAGTCGGCGAGGGCACCCGGGTGTCCTGGCAACTGCCCACGACACTCGACGCGATGATCCTGACCGGCGCGCTGGCGCGACTGGGAGCGGTCCAGAATCCGATCCTTCCGATCTACCGGGAGCGCGAGGTCGACTTCGCCGTCCGCCAGACCGAAGCGCGGTTGCTGGCGGTTCCTTCGGAGTTTCGGGGCTTCGACTACGCCTCGATGGCGCGCGGGATCGCCTCCCAGCGCCGGGAGTTGGAGGTGCTCATTGTCGACGGCGCACTCCCCGACGGCGACCCCTCCAGCCTGCCGCCGCCGCCGGAGGCGACCGGTCCGGGGGACGCTCCGGTTCGCTGGATCTTCTACACATCGGGCACCACCGCCGATCCCAAGGGCGCCCTGCATACGGACGCGACGATCATGGCCGGGTTTCAGGCGATGTGCGGGCGACTCGAATTGCAGGCCGACGATCGTGTGGCTCTCGTGTTCCCCGTCACCCACATCGGCGGAATCGGCTGGCTCGTCATCGGGCTGCTGTCGGGCTGCGCCCACATCGTCATCTCCGCTTTCGATCCGAAGTCGAGCATCGAGGTTCTGGCGCGCCACGGCGTGACCCAGGCGACGGCCGGGACGGTTTTCCATCAGGCCTACCTGAGCGCTCAGCGGGCCCAGCGCGAGCGGGGCGGCGATCGGTTGTTTCCCCGGGTTCGCTGCTTCCCGGGTGGGGGCGCGCCCAAGCCCCCGCAGCTTCACTTCGATCTGAAACGGGAGATGGGAGGCGCGGGCATCGTATCGGGCTACGGCCTCACCGAGTGTCCCGTGCTGAGCATGGCATCGCCCCGGGATGCCGACGCGACGCTCGCCCACACCGAAGGCCGCGCGAATCCGCCCGAGGTTCAGATCAAGCTGGTCAAATTGGACGGCGCCGTCGCTGCGACGGGAGAAGAGGGGGAGATTCGAGTGAAGGGTCCCCAGCTCTGCCGGGGATATCTGGATGCGTCTCTCGATGCCCACGCCTTCGACGCCGAGGGCTTCTTTCGCACCGGGGATCTCGGCACCCTCGACGCCGACGGCTGTATCGCCATCACCGGGCGCCTGAAGGACGTGATCATTCGCAAGGGAGAGAACGTCAGCGCCAAGGAGGTCGAGGATCTCCTCTACCCGCACAGCAAGGTTGCAGACGTCGGGGTGATCGGTCTTCCGGATGCCGCCCGGGGCGAGCGCGTCTGCGCCGTGGTGGCCTGCGTCTCGCCGGAGGATCCCCTCGGCTTCGACGAGATGGTGAGCTTCCTGAAGGATCGGGGCCTCATGCTGCAGAAGATTCCGGAGCAATTGGAGATCGTGGACGCAGTGCCCCGCAACCCCACCGGCAAGATCCTCAAGCACGAGCTGCGCGAGCGCTACGGACCCAGCTAGAAGGAGTCGTGGGTGATCGGGATGTGTCCCGGTTGCTCTCGCACCCGCCGGCACCAGGCGCGAACGGCCGGGAAGGCGTCGAGGTCGAAGCCGCCTTCCCCCGCCACGTGGGTGTACGCGTAGAGAGCGATGTCGGCGATCGAGTAGCGCTCGCCGACGAAGTAGTCCGCCCCGGTGAGATGACCTTCCATCACGCCCAGTGCAGCGTTCCCGCCTGCGCGTTTCATGGGCACCTGGCTGGCTCTGGCCTCCAGCATCCCGGCGTGGGTCCAGAAGCGCAGGACGGCGATGAAGGGCTCGTGGCTGTACTGCTCGAAGCAGAGCCACTGCAGGACCTGGCCGCGCTCGAAAGCGTCCTCGGGCAGCAGCGCCGTGCCCTCGGCCAGGGTCCACTGGATGGCATTCGATTCGGCCAGAAAACGCCCGTCGTCGAACTCGAGCAGGGGAATTCTTCCGTTCGGATTTTTCGCCAGAAACTCGGGCGTGCGCGTTTCGCCCTTGAGGATGTCGAGCTCGACTCGCTCCACGCGGTGCCCCAGCTGATTCAGCAGAAGCCGCACCTTGTAGCCGTTTCCCGATTCCAGGTAATCGTACAGGCGTAGCGGCTTCGCGAGCGTCATCGTTTCTATCGGAACACGCAGTGCCTGGCGAAATTCTTGGCCTCGTTCGCGCTCCAGTCGCCCTTGGGCGTGCCCTTCAGCTTTTTGCACCACGCCTGGCTACCCATCGGCGCGCAGGCCACGGTGAGCAGCGAGAGCGCGATTCCGATTCCCAGGACCCTCGCCCGCCAGCCCAGTCTGCCCAGATGGATCACTTTCGCCCCCTCATTTCTTTCAACGCACCGCGGATCCGAAGACCGCGACGCGGTCCAGAGAATACCCCGCTCTCCCCGGAGGTCGCACCCGAACGCCACCGCGAGGGGGCGCGGCGAGCGAGTTTCACACGGCGTCTCAAGTTGGCGGATTCGCTCGGTTCTTGACTCCCGCATGCACCCGTTGGAGAATGGAGAACGCCACGCGATGATCGGACCCACGGGACCTCGCGCGGGGCGCGCTGAACGCCGAATCTTGTTGAACCAGATCGAGGTCCTCCCGATGAGAAGTCGATTCCTTGTTGTCGGGTCGCTGTTGGCCTGGGGTCTGCTGCTCGCGCCGCTCGCATCGGCGCAGAGCACGTTCGTCACCTTCGAGAGCGGGCAGGTTCGCCCCCTCGCGCTCTCGCCCGACGAGAACCAGCTCTTCGTCGTCAACACGCCGGACAATACGCTCGAGATCTTTGACATCGATCTTTTCGGCGGCCTTGCCTACGCCGGCGAGGTGCAGGTCGGCATGGAGCCCGTGGCGGTGGCGGCCCGATCGAACACCGAGGTCTGGGTGGTCAATTTTCTTTCCGACAGCGTCAGCGTCGTGGACCTCACCGGCGCCGCGCCACGCGTCGTGCGGACACTTCACGTTGGCGACGAGCCCAGCGACATCGTCTTCGCGGGCTCGGGCGGCGACCGGGCGTTCATCACCACAGCCCACCGCGGCCAGAACACGCCCACTCCGGACGGCGACTTCGACCAGGAGGGCATCGGCCGGGCCGACATCTGGGTCTTCGATGCAGCCAGCCTCGGCGGCAGCCTGGGCGGAACCGAGGAGACCATCATCACGGTCTTCGGTGACAAGCCCCGCGCCCTCGCGGTGAGCAACGACGGCCTGACCGTGTACGCGGCGATCTTCCGCTCGGGCAACCAGACCATGGGTCTGAACGCGGGTTACATGTGTGCGACGAGCCAGACCAATCTCGACAACGACGTCGTCCAGGGGTCCTGCTCGATCGAGGGCACCACCGCCCCGGGCGGCACGCCGCCGCCCCACAACAACCAGGAGGCGATCAATCGGCCCGAGACCGGCCTGATCGTCAAGCTGAATCGCGACGGCGGTGCCTCGAACGAGTTCCAGGACGAGCTCGGGCGCGACTGGAATGACTTCGTCAAGTTCAACCTTCCCGATCGGGACGTCTTCGAGATCGACGCCAGCGCAAATCCGCCGGTGG
>JAZFUU010000074.1:0-3829 GCA_036447375.1 Myxococcota bacterium | reverse complement strand
GGATCGTGCCAGGGCTTCGCCCATCGATGCAGCGCCCGGGTCATTCCCTTCAATGACCAACAGACGGATCGGCGACGGGCCCCGCTCTTTCGAAAGCTCGCTCATCCGAGTCTCCGATTCCTCGAAATTTCCAGTCTCGCTGGAAAACGTCCGCTGACGCACAGCTGACTAACTCTGTTCTATCGGCGATCCCGTCAGCAGGTATAGAGCGAAGGCCAGCTGCTAGGCTGCAGCATCTGATCCCTTGCCGAGGAGGAACCGCATGACGGTTGCAGTGAATGGCATCGCCCACATCCAGCTCACGGTGAACGATCCCGACCGCTGCGTCCCGTTCTGGGAGAAGCTCTGCCATTTTCTGGAGATGAAGACCCTGATCAAGGGCGAGGGCGTCGTCTACTGCATCGGAAGTCGCACGGGAATCATGGTCCGGGGAGCACCGGACGAGAAGCGGGGCGACGCCTTCGATCAGGACCGTTCGGGCCTTCACCACCTCTGCTTCCGGGCGCGACGCCGGGAGGATGTCGACAGCATCCATCAATTCGTCGCCGGAGAGCTCGACGCGCGGATCGTCCATCCGCCGGAGGACGGACCATTCGCCCCGGGCTACTACTCGCTTCTTTTTGAGGATCCCGACGGGATCCGCGTGGAGGTGAATTTCGTCCCGGGAAAGGGTCATCTCGGCCCCGGCGGCCGGTTGGGTCCGGAGGGTGCCGGTCCGTCCGAACACCTCTGATGGAATGACAGGACGACAGCCGAGAAACCGAGCCAGGGGGAGGATCCGGGCATGGCGTATCGCGTGATTCAATGGGCCACCGGTGGGGTGGGCCGCGCGGCAGTCCAGGGAATTCGTTCGCATCCGGAGCTCGAACTGGTGGGGACCTGGGTGCACAACCCCGAGAAGGCCGGGCGCGACGTCGGCGAGATCTGTGGCCTCGGGCCAATTGGAGTCGAGGCGACCCACGATGTCGAGGCGCTGCTCGAGATCGAGGCGGACTGCGTTCTCTACTCGCCGATCATGGCGAACAAGGAAGAGGTTCTCCGCATCCTCGAATCGGGAAAGAACGTCGTAACGCCGCTCAACTGGTTCTATCCCGGGGGCCGCGACGTCGCCGACGTGGAGGCCGCCTGCAAGCAGGGAAATGTCAGCCTCCACGGAACGGGCATTCACCCCGGCGGCATCACCGAGCGCTTTCCGCTGATGGTCTCGGCGCTCTCTCGCGAGATCAGCCACGTCCGCGCCGAAGAATTCTCCGACATCCGCAGCTACGATGCGCCCATGGTGGTGTCGGACATCATGCTCTTCGGGAAGACACCCGAGGAGGCCGGCAAGAGCCCGATGCTCCAGATGCTCGGCGGCGGATTCACCCAGTCGATCGACATGGTCGCCGACGCATTGGGATTCGATCTCGACCCGGAGAAACGCACGCACCACGAGATGGCCGTGGCGACCGCATCGATCGAATCGCCCATCGGCCCGATCGCGCCGGGTCGGGTGGCAGCCCAGCGCTTCACCTGGCAGGGCACGGTGCGGGGCGAACCGGTCATCACTGTACGCACCAACTGGTTCATGGGCGAAAGGGATCTCGAACCCGCCTGGAACTTCGGCCCCGAAGGCGAGCGATTCGAAGTCGAGGTGACCGGGGATCCTGCATCGAAACTGACCTTCCACGGCTGGCATCCCGCATCGATCGAAGCCGGCCTCGAACGCAACCCCGGCATCGTGGCGACGGCCATCCACTGCGTGAGCGCGATTCCCAGCGTGTGCCGCGCCGAGCCGGGTATCCGCAGCTACCTCGATCTGCCCCTCGTCTCGGGGCGCGCCGCGCCTTCCCTGTCGCGAGGCGCCCGATGATCCTGGACCGCTTCAAGCTCACCGATCGCGTCGCGCTCATCACCGGCGCGGGAAAGGGCATCGGCCGCGGCATCGCGCTGGCCTTCGCCGAGGCGGGCGCCGACGTGGTCTGTGCGGCGCGCACACGCTCCGATGTGGAGGCCACCGCCGCTTCGGTCCGGGAACGCGGCCGGCGCGCCCTTCCCGTGACGGCGAACGTGATGAAGACCCCGGATCTCGAGGGCCTGGTCGAAGCCACGGTCGAGGAATTCGGGCGCATCGACATCCTGGTGAACAATGCCGGCGGCACGCCGCCCTGCCCGGCCCTGCAGACCAGCGAGGAGTTCTTCGAGACCGCCCTGCGGTTCAATGTCACCCAGACCTTCCTTCTCACGCGTTTTGCCGTGCCGCGGATGCTCGAGACCTCGGGCGAGGGGGCCATCGTCAACATCTCCTCTCGAGCCAGCGATATGGTTCAGACGGCGTTCGTCGCCTACGCCGCGGGCAAGGCGGGCCTCAACATGATCACGCGCAATCTCGCTGCGGAATTCGCACCGAAGGTCCGTGTCAATGCCATCTCGGTGGGCGGTGTGGCCACCGGAGCCCTCGACGTCGTGCTCACGAACGAGGCGCTGAGGCGGCAGTTCGAAGAGAACACACCGATGGGCCGGCCGGGCACTGTCGAAGACATCGCGGCCTGCGCGCTGTATCTGGCCTCTCCCGCCGCGTCCTGGGTCACGGGAAAGATCTTCCAGGTGGATGGCGGCAGCGAGTTTCCGGCCATCTCCATCCCGTCACCGCCCCTCTGAAAAATCGTCGCGAGACCGAGGTGATGGGGGCTGGGAGTAACCGCCCGGACTGCGCCATCGTATCCTGCGTTAGGAAGCTACCCATGGCACGCTGCCTGCTTTTTCTCGCCTGCCTCGGTTGCGCGATGCTTGCGGCAGAGCCCGCGCGGGCCGCTCCGGAACTCAACGGCTTCAGCCTCGATCACGCGAAGATCCCCGTCTCCGAAATCCTGCGGGGGGGGCCGGCCCGCGACGGCATTCCGGCGCTCACGGATCCGAAGGTGCTCCCCGCAGAGGACGCGCCCTGGAGCGACGGAGACCGCGTGATCGGAGTCGTGCGAAACGGGCGCGCCCGCGCGTATCCGATCGCCATCTTGAATTGGCATGAGCTGGTCAACGACAGTCTCGGCGGAAAACCCATCCTGGTGAGCTTCTGTCCGCTGTGCGGGACGGGAATGGTCTTCGACCGCAGTGTCGAGGATCAGGTACGAAGCTTTGGTGTCTCGGGCCTTCTGTATCGGTCCGACCTGCTTCTCTACGATCGCGAGACCGAGAGCTTGTGGTCTCAGATCGCGGCCGAGGCCGTCACGGGAGCCTCCTCGGGTCGGAGCCTGACGCTGATTCGAAGCCGGCACGAGACCTGGGGGCGCTGGCGCGCGCGCCATCCGGATACGTCCGTCCTGTCTCCCGAGACGGGCCACACGCGAAACTACAAGCGCACGCCCTATGGCACGTACGCGACTTCGAGCGAGCTCTACTTTCCCGTGGACCTCGATCGCCGCTACCACCCCAAGACACGGACGTTGGGCATTCGTACGGCGGGCGGAATCGAGCGTGCCTATCCCTCCGAGGAGGTGATCAGGGCGGGAGGCAGCGTCACGGAGGATCTCGACGGCTTGCGAGTCTCGGTCACCTACCACGACGCCGTAGATGTATTCGAAGTCGTAGCCCCGCGCTCCGCCGAGATCGTCGAAGGCTACTGGTTCGCCTGGATCGCGTTTCACCCGAACTCGACCGTATTCGTGGCGAAAAAATAGAGGCGCGCGCTGTTTTTCGGATGGAAGTCCGCTGCCTAGTCTTCCTAGTAGACGACCAGTACCCGAATGCCGTACTCACGGCGAAGTTCCCGAAGGCCCCGCTTACGGTACGCATCGAAATCGGACCATGGCCAGCGCCGGTGCATACGAATGCAGCGCGCGATCACCTGCGG
>JAZFUU010000073.1:0-6896 GCA_036447375.1 Myxococcota bacterium | reverse complement strand
GTCGACCTGCTCCTGGCCGGCGGCCATCAGGGTCTGCGAACTGCTCTGGGGATCATCGTCGGGCATGGGGCCCCCTCTGCCGCGGGCAACCCCGCAAGCCTAAGCGCGCCACGCGGCGGGTCAAGCGGGGGGTGTCGGGGCCTGGGGACGGCTTGGGCGAAGTGGTGCCCGGGACTGGAGTCGAACCAGCACGGCCTTGCGACCACTAGATTCTGAGTCTAGCGCGTCTACCAATTCCGCCACCCGGGCGACGGGCGGAGACTACGCCGTGCGCGGACCGGAAGCCAGGTCCGGTTCGGTACAGTGGTTCCCGATGGCTCGAGGTGAGGGAAGGGGAGGACAGCGCCGTCGGGGCCAGGGCCGGCCCCGGCCCGGCGGCCGGCGTGGGCGTTCCCCCGACTCGAAGGCCGTTGTCGATGCCCCGCGTGTGATGCGGGCACTCGCCGGACGGGGGCGCCCGGCTCGTTCGAGCAGCGAGATCGCTCGCGAGCTGCGTCTGCCCCGGAAATCTGAACGCATCCTGCGTCCGCTGCTTCGCTCGCTTCTGCAGGAAGGACGCATCGAGAGGACCGGCGACCGCTACCGGCTTCCGCGCGCCGACGGCCTGGTCGAGGGCCGCCTCGAGGACGGATCGGTGGTGGAGGACACCGGGGCGGTGTGGCACATCTCCAACCCGTCGGGCGCGCGCCGCGGCGACCGCGTGTTGCTGGTTCCCTCGGATCTGTCGCGCCGCCACGGCGACGTTCTCGGAGTGGTCGAGGGCTCGCGGGAGACCTGGGTCGGGATCTATCACGCGCGCGGCCGGCGGGCCGAAGTGACACCCTATCGTGACGAAGGGGACTGGCGCATCCCCATCGACCGACGCGATCGCGCCGGAGCCGCGGACGGCGATGTCGTCGTGGTCGCCCGGGGACCGGGTCGAGGTGGCGGGGGACGGGTGCTGGAGGTCCTCGGCCCGCCGGGTTCACCCGAGGCGGACTGCCGTGCCGTGTCGTGGAGGCATCGTCTCCCCGCCGAGTTTTCCGACGAGGTTCTCGCCGCAGCGGACGCGATCCCGGAGGAACTCGACCCCCGGGAAATCGCTCGCCGCGTGGATCTTCGCGATCGGCCCTTCGTCACGATCGATCCCGCTTCCGCACGAGATCACGACGACGCGGTCAGCGTGGAAGCGACGCAGAACGGCGGCGCGCGCCTCTGGGTCGCCATCGCCGACGTCTCCCACTACGTCGTGGCGGGATCTCCCATCGACCTCGAGGCGCTCCGCCGCGGCAACAGCGTGTATTTTCCAGATCGCGTGATTCCGATGCTGCCCGAGCGCCTCTCGGGAGACCTGTGCTCGCTACGGCCGGGGCGCGATCGTCTGGCCCTGGTCGTGGAGCTCCAGCTGGACAAGGCGGGGGCGGTGACTCGACGCGGTTTTTACCCCGCGGTGATTCGCAGCCGGGCTCGTCTGAGCTATGCCGAGGCCGCCCAGGCAATGGACGGCAAAGCCGCGGGCGGTGAGGCCAGCGATGCATGGGTTGCGTCGTTGCAGCTGTTGGGAACGATCTCGCACCGGCTGACCGATCGACGAATCGCCGCGGGGTCCCTCGACTTCGACATCCCCAGTGCCGAATTGGTGCTGGGGGACGACGGCCGGCCTGTCGACATCCGAAAAGCCGAGCGGTCGCTTGCCAACCGCGCCATCGAGGAGTCCATGCTCGCGGCGAACCGCGCCGTGGCGGAAGCCCTGGAGGCGGCGGGGGTTTCGGCGATCTATCGAAATCACGAGCCACCCGGGCCCGATGAGAACGAGACGCTGGGCGAGCTGTTCTCGGCCTTCGGCCTGCTGGAACGGGGGTGGCGGCGTGGAACCGCGCTTTCGCCGCTGGCGATCGCGGGCGCGTTGCGCCGGATCGAGGGACAACCGGCGGAGCGCCTGGTTCACGGGACCGCGCTTCGGTGCATGCGTCGGGCGCTATACGAAGCGCACAGCCGAGGTCACTTCGCGTTGGCCTTCCCTCACTACCTGCATTTCACTTCGCCGATTCGCCGCTACGCGGATCTCGTCGTCCACCGCGCACTAGGGGCGCTGCTGGCAGGGGGCGTGGGCGACGCACGTCCGGAATCGCTGGAGGGGGTGGCGGCCCGGATCTCCTGGTGCGAGCGAGTGGCCACGCAAGCGGAGCGGGAGGTGGTCGATCTGGCGAAGTGCGCATTCATGGCGCCCCGCGTCGGTCGGGAGTTCGACGGATCGATCAGCGGCGTGGCTCGGCACGGCCTGTACGTGACGCTGGACGAATGGTTCGTCGATGGGCTCGTTCACGTTTCCACACTTCCGGGATACTTTCGTTTCGACGAGAAGCGGTTCACTCTCGTCGCCAAACGTTCCGGCGTCCGCTTTCGTCTCGGTGACCGGTTGCGGATTCGCGTGGATGCCGTCGACCTGATCGCGGCCCACATCAATTTTTCGATCGTTTCAGAGTGACTCCAGCAACCGGTCGATATCCTCTTCACTGTTGTAGAAATGCGGAGAAGCGCGCACGCCACCTCGCCGCGCCACCACGAACACGTCTCGGCCCAGCAGACGGCGAGCGGTTTCCTTTGGCGCCTCGTCGGTCCAGGTGAAGGAGACGATCCCCGAAGCGAGGCCGTCGGCCCGGGGACTCAACACGCGGGCCCCGCGCTGCTCCAGGCCCTGCACCAGTCGATCGGTGAGAGCCAGGACGCGCTGTCCGATGTCTTCGATGCCCACCTCGAGGAGCAGGTCGATCGCCGCACCCAGACCGAATATTCCGGCGGTGTTCGGGGTCCCCTCTTCGAATCGCCCCGCGCCGGGCTGGAGCTCCATGTGATAGTCATCGAAGTTCTGGTTGTCGGTCACACTCCGCCATCCGACGATCCGCGGCGCGACGCGATCGAGGATGCGACGGGAGCAGTAAAAGAGGCCGCAGCCCTCCACCGACAGCAGCCACTTGTGGCCGTCGGCGGCCAGAAAGTCGATGCCGCAGTGTTCGACATCGAGGGGGAAGCAGCCGAGGCTCTGGATGGCATCGACGCAGAAGAGCACTCCGCGTTCGCGGCAGATCCGGCCCAGGGCCTCGAGATCGTTTCGGGCCCCGTTGCCGAACTCGACCGAGGAGACCGAAAGCAGTCGCACTCGCGGCTGACGCAGGGTTTCGTCGACGAGTTCCAGCGGAAGCTGACCGTTCCGAGTGCGGAGCATGATCGTCTCGACGCCCCGGTCTCGAAGGTTCCACCAGGGATAGACGTTTGACGGATACTCGAGGTCGCACACGACGACCTGCTCGCCGGGCTGCCAGTCGAGGCCGGTGGCGACGAGTCCGAGACCCTCGGTGGTGTTCTTCACGAACGCCACTTCTTCGGAACCGGCACCCAGTAGGACCGCGGCCCGTCCGCGCACCCGCTCGATCTCGGTGTCGTAGTCCCGGGTGTAGTGCCGTGCGCCCGTGTCCGTCGCCGCTCTCAAGTATCGCTTCAACGCCTCCTCGACCCGGGTCGAGATCGGCGCCACCCCCGCGTGGTTCAGATACGCCATCTGGCGAGTGACGGGAAAGAAACTGCGGGTGCGGCTCCAGCGATCCACAGATCTCGCCTTCAGGTTCCGACCGCGATGGACGGCGGTGGACGCAATACGAGAATGGCGGCGCCGAGGACATAGAGCAGTGCGATACCGCGCGGGCCTCCTGTGGCGGCCAGGACCACACCCACCCCCCCGACGCAGCCCGCCAACAGCAGACTGGCCAGCAGCTGCTTGAGGTGCCGTCGGCCGAGGGGTTCCGGAGGCAGAGTGCGGCGCACCAGAATCGATGCGGCGGCGAGTCCGAAGGCGACCCAGCTGAAGCGCGGGTCGACCGCTTTCGACGGGTCCGGATCGCCCGTGGTCCAGACGATCAATGCGCAGAAGGCGAGGGTGGCCAGCACGCTGCGGTGGACTCGCCGGAGCGCGGAATTGAGTGCGGCCACACGATCGGAGTTCGTGTCCAAGGGGGCGAGCCTAGCCCGCCCTGGCCAGCCGGGCCGGAGCCTGGCAAGGCTTCTTTGCGTCGCGCATGCTTCGTTGGGATGCGTCTCTCGCTCCAAGTGCAGTACGCGATCTGCGGAGCCTTCGATCTGGCATACAACGGTCGGGGAGATCCGATTCAGGTCCGGGTCATCAGTGCTCGACAGACGATCCCGCCCCGCTACCTGGAGCAGATCTTCCAGCAACTGCGCCGGGCCCAGCTCGTCGTCAGCAAGCGCGGACCCGGCGGTGGCTATTCCCTGGCACGGCCACCCGAGGAGATCAGTCTTCGCGAAATCGTGGAGGCGATCGGGGGACCTCTCACCGAAGTCCTCGACGCGATTCCGACGGATCCGGCGGGCGCTGCCTATCGCCCCGATTTTCTGTGGCGACATCTCGCGGACGGCTTCGCCCGGACCCTGGAAGAGACCAATCTGGCCGGATTGTGCCGGCAGGCCGCCCGGGCGGACGTCGCCCGCGCCGATCCCGAAGCCCCCATGTACTTCATCTAGCCGATCCCCCCAGGACCTCGAGTTCGGCCCCTACAGAGCTTCTCTCGGGGTCGTTTTTCCTGGGGACAACCCGGGGACAAACCTGGGGTCAGCGCTTGCGGTCCTGGGCGACGGGAAGCGCGTGAATCTCTCCCGGCGGGGGGCCGAGAACGTCCACCAGCGCGTCATCGGCGAGCTGGGCGTACCGGCGTGTTGAGTTCACGGAAGAGTGCCCGAGGTAGCGTTGGAGTAGCCGCTCGGGAACCTGCCGGCGAACGGCATCGGTGGCGAAGGAGTGCTTCGTGTCTTCGTACATCCGGCCGGGGGGGACGCCTGCCTTCTCGGACGCTTTACGCCACCAGCGCCGCATCGTTGTAGCGGTCCAGCGATCTCCGGTCCTGGGGTGTACGAACAGCGGGACCTTTCCGATGCGTTCGTGGATTCCGTACTTCTCGATCCAACTCATGGCCTGGCTGCGACCGGAGGCTCCGAAGAGCGGAAGTCGCTTGAAGTCGGCCCGCTTGTCCCCCCTCCGGATCGGGGCACTGAGCGAGGGGCCGGCGATGCTCTTGTCCACGGTCAGCCAGCCCTCGCTGTAGTCGGATACGTCGAGGGCTCTGGCTTCGGCGGGGCGGATCCCGAGCGAGCAGATCAAGAAGATGCCCCGTGCCTTCTCGGGGATAGCATCGAGAATGGCCGCCTGGGCGGTCATCGTCAGGATGCGCGGCTTGTAGGTTGCGACCTTCGGGTAGTCGAATCGCGGGATCGTCTCGATTTCCCCGCAGTCCCGAAGCCAGGAAAGGAATGCGTGGAAGTGGCCCATGACGTTCGCGACGTAGCGCGGGTTCTGGAGCTCCCGGATCTCAACGAGCCAGAAACGCCAGCGCTGAATCCGCTTGAAGTCGATCTCGTGGATGCTGGTGTCGTCGAAGAAGCTGAAATGAGCGCCGGGCTTGCAGAAGCTTCGGATGCACCCGAGATACGCCGGGCTCACGGTGCCGTCGTCGGCCTGGTGCTGCTTGACGCTCATCCATTCGGCGAGGTGACGCGAAACGAGATGGCGCTTCGACTGATCGGGTAGAAGCTCTTCGATGAGCTGGGCGAGCGTTCGATTCGACTTGCGATGTTGCCCGCGGAGGATTGTGAGCAGCCGAGACGCCTGGGCCCGTGTCCGTAGCGGTTCGCCGCGATCGCTGTAGATGCGGATCCCCGCCTCGCGCCGTAGATCGACGAACCAGCGGCCTTCGGACTTTCTCCTGATGGTCCCGATCTTCCCCAACTCGGACCACGGGATAGCAGAGCCAGCCCGGGACGTGGGAGTGGGGAATTGCGTGGGGGGAGAGCCCATCAGCCGCGGGCGACCTCAACGGGAGTGTCGAGCGTGGAAGCGTCAGATAGCGGGGGAAAGTGTTTGGGGGCGCATCCGTCCCGCGTTCCAAAGCGCCGACAGCTCACCCCGCAGCCCTCCGGCTCGCAGCATGTGCCCTCTTTCTGCACGGAGGCGCGCAGTACAAGCCATCTCGGCGCTGCGGGACGAACGCAGTGTCGCAGTACAGACAGCGCTTCCGCCGAGCGAGCGCAGCGGTCGAGCGTCTCCGCCTGGCCAGGCCAGCGAGGCGGCATGATTCGTCGCAACTCGAGAATTCCCGCCGATGCTGGCTCCGCTCATATCGAACCGGCCGGCCGCACCCGACGCAGGGCTGCGCGATCGTGTACTCGAGCTCGTCCGGCGCGCAGTCGACGCAAACCGGGACGAGTTCGTTGTCCGAGAATGCCCGGACCAGCTCATCCTTCGGACCGATCGTCTCCTCACATCCCGAGCAAACAAGCGTTGTAGCGCCCGGTCCGGTTGCGCTCTCGTCGCCCGTGGCCGGGGCGTCGTTCGTCACGTCATCCGTCATGGTTCTCTCCTTTGTTCCAGTGCAGCTCGCCCTGCTCCTGGGGCGGGTGGACTTCGACAAGGACGGTCCTGCCCTCGGATGTGAGCCAAGCAGACGCAGCAGCCAGGATGCGCTCGGGACGCTCGCGATACAGTCCCCCACCAGGGATGAGACCCACAGGCGGAAGGTCGCCGAGCACCCGATGGTGGCGTCCGCACTCGACATACGAGCGAACTCCGTCGGTTCCGCGCACGATGAGCAGGTCGCGGTGCTTGCTCCCGTGCCGCCGCTCGGCCTCGCACTCGACACAGGTGAGCTTCTCGGAATCGGGCCTGGCGGGCTGCTGACTCAATTTGGTCACGGTGTTCGGCTTCACGGCCGTCGGCAGCGCCGACTCGGGCCTGGGTCGTGTGCGGATAGCGGCGAGGCGTGAGCCGGTGAGGCCGAGTTCGGTCAGCGATAGGCGCCTGTTGTTCGCGTGTTCGCGGCGGATGCTCTCGAGGTGTCGTTGGTCATGCTTGG